>CAZHLL010000034.1:0-19553 GCA_964533305.1 uncultured Acidibacter sp. | reverse complement strand
CACTCCGCACCGTAACGCCGGACTCTCAAATCCGCTTGTTCCTGGTGCCCGGCAAAGCCTTCGATCGCACACAGTCTTGAGCAGTACTCGCCTACGAGTGCCGAGGCCTCGTCGGTCAGCACCCGCTGGTAAGTGCAGGTCTTGATGAACTTGCCGACCCAAAGACCCCCGGTGTAGCGCGCGGCGCGCATGGTTGGCAAAGTGTGGTTGGTGCCGATGACTTTGTCGCCATAGCTGACATTGGTACGCGCACCGAGAAAGAGCGCGCCGTAGTTGGTCATGCGCTCAAGGAAATAATCGGGGTCGCGCGTGAGCACCTGCACATGTTCCGAGGCAATCCGGTCGGCCTCTGCCACCATTTCGTCCAGCGTATCGCAAACGATGATTTCACCGCACTGCTCCCAGGCGATGCGGGCGACATCGGCGGTGGGGAGCCAACTCAGCAGTTTTTCGATGGCCGCAGGTAACTGATCGGCAAGCTCGGCAGAGTTGGTCAACAAAATCGCGGGTGATCCGGGACCGTGTTCAGCCTGCCCAATGAGATCCACCGCTGCCATTTCGGCATCGCAACTGTCATCGGCAATGATCAAGGTTTCGGTCGGCCCAGCTAAAAGATCAATGCCGACCCGACCAAAGAGTTGGCGCTTGGCTTCCGCCACGTAAGCGTTGCCGGGACCGACAATCATGTCGACGGCCGCGATCTTTTCGGTACCGAGGGCCATCGCCGCCACCGCCTGCACGCCACCCAAGGCATAGATCTCGTCCGCTCCGCCAAGATGCATGGCCGCTACGATGGCAGGATGGGGCTTGCCACCAAAAGGCGGTGCCGTCGCAATCACGCGCTGAACACCTGCCGCCTTGGCGGTGACCACGCTCATGTGCGCCGAGGCCACCATCGGATAACGACCCCCTGGTACGTAGCAGCCTACGGAATTGACAGGAATATTTTTATGTCCGAGCACGACACCAGGCAGGGTTTCCACCTCGAGGTCACGCAAGGCCGCTCGCTGCTGCAGCGCGAAATTCCGGATCTGCGTTTGCGCGAATTCGATATCGCGTAACGTACGCTCTTCGACGGCGTCGAGACAGGCTTGAATTTCGGCAGCCGACAGTCGGAATTCATTGGGCGCCCAGCGATCGAACTTTTCCGAGTATTCGCGCACTGCAGCCTCACCGCGTTCTGCGATGTCGCCAAGGATCCCCTCGACGATGCGCCGCACCTCCGCTTGCTGTTCGCTCTTGGCTTCGGTGGACTTTCCGCTCTTGACGTATCGAATCATGACGACTTCCGAATTAGTTCTTTGAATTACGACGCTTGCAAACCCAGCAAAAACTCGCGAGCGTCCTCACCACGCTCGAGCACCTCGACAAGTGCAGAGCCCACCACCACACCCTCGACATGACCGCGCAAACGCGCCACCTGCTCGGCGCTGCGAATGCCAAATCCTGCGCAGACTGGCACGGGTGCCTTGGCTCGCACCCGCGTGAGATAGTCAATGATATCGGCAGGCACACTCACGTTCTTGCCGGTGGTACCCGTCATGGTGACGGCATAGATAAACCCCTCGCTCGCGGTGGCAATCTGCTTTAGACGACCCTCGGTCGTGACCGGTGTCACCATCTGCACGAGCGCAAGCCCCTCGCGACGCAACGCCTCACGCAATTCATCACCCTCATCAAAAGGCAGATCGGGCACGATGAAGCCGCACACCCCGACCGCAGCCGCTTCTTTGGCCAAGGCTTCATAGCCGTATTGCAGAAGGGGATTGAGGTAACTCATGAGCACGAGCGGCGTCTTAATCGGTGGCATGGCTGCAAGCTGCTGCAAGATCCACTTGAGGCTGACGCCTTGCTTCAGCGCCGACTGACTCGAGCGCTGAATGGTCATGCCATCGGCCATGGGATCGGTGAACGGCACGCCGATCTCGACCACATCAGCAGCGGAAGCAACCGCCTTCAGGTGCTCCGGAAAGCGCGCAGCCTCAGGGAACCCCGCGGTCATGAACGCGACAATAGCGGTCCGGTTCTGAGCCGCAACATCACGGATCGTCTGCTCCAGTCGCTGCGCGGCCGATGGCGTAGTCGGCATGGTCATTGGCCACCTCCCAGCAGCGCACGCTGCAAGGTCGGCATATCTTTGTCGCCACGACCGGAGAGACACAGCACCCCGTGCTTGTCTGGATTCTTTTCGGCCCAACGCTTCATGCCATGCAAGGCATGGGCGGTCTCAAGAGCGGGCAAGATACCCTCAAGGCGCGAACACTCGGTCAGGGCAGCCAAGGCCTCGGCATCGGTGGCCGAGTCGTATTGCACACGCCCCGCCGCCAACAACAAGGCGTGCTCGGGTCCAACACCCGGGTAATCAAGGCCAGCCGAGATGGAATCGGTTTCGTGGATCTGGCCGTTATCGTCCTGCAGCAGCAGTGAATAGCAGCCCTGTAGCACGCCCGGCCAACCATAGGAGAGGCTTGCCGCATTTTCCCCGAGCGCCGAGCCGCGGCCGCCGGCTTCGATACCAAAGATTTCAACCGAGGTATCAGGCACGAAAGCATGAAACATGCCAATGGAATTCGACCCGCCGCCGACGCAAGCAAAAATCGCATCGGGCAATCTGCCCGTGCGCTCAATGAATTGTGATCTCGCCTCGCGGCCAATGATGGCCTGCAGCTCACGCACCAAATACGGATAAGGATGGGGCCCGACCGCCGAGCCGAGCAGATAAAACGTACCCATGGGGTCTGACACCCAGTCGCGCAGGGCTTCGTCAATGGCGGCTCGCAGGGTTTGATCGCCCCCGGTCACCGGCACCACCTCGGCGCCCATCAAACGCATGCGACCCACATTGGGCGCCTGCCGCTCCATGTCGATCGCACCCATATACACCGTGCAGGGCAAACCCAATCGGGCGCAGGCGGCAGCGCTCGCCACCCCATGCTGACCCGCACCGGTCTCGGCCACAATGCGACGCGCACCGAGACGTTTGGCGAGCAGCGCCTGCCCCAAGGCATTGTTGATTTTGTGCGCACCCGTATGGGCCAAGTCTTCACGTTTGAACCAGATGTGTGCACCCCACGCTGCTGATAAGCGAGTGGCATAGCTCAGCGCCGTGGGCCGTCCCACCCAGGTTTGCAACTCCTGCGTCAGCTCTGCGGCGAAATCCTCGCGCGGTAAATGCTCACGCATGCCGGCTTCCAGCCGCTCCAGCGCGGGGATCAATGTTTCGGGCACATATCGCCCGCCATAAGGACCGAAGCGGCCGCGCGCATCCGGATACTGCCCTGCCAGCTCGGCTTGCAGCATGGCGGTCTGCTCAGCAGCAGTGAATTTCACATGGGCATTCATCATCCACACTCCCGTGCGGCAGAGGCTGTCGCTCGTACCGCCATGACAAAATCTTTGATCTTGGCGGGGCATTTGATACCCCGCTCCCGCTCCACACCGCTTGAAACGTCCACCCCATAAGGCCGAACCTGCGTGATGGCATCAACCACGTTATCTGGCGTCAAGCCCCCTGCCAGCACCAGTCGTGTCTTATGGGTCAAGGATGCCGCCTCGCGCCAATTAGCGGTCTGACCCACACCGCTCTCGCGACCTTCAAACAACACCCTGTCCGGCAAGCGGTCTGGCAGCCCCTCGCCATCGCGAAACACCGGCAGCCACCCCCGTGGCATCGGACGCGCATTGGTATCGATCGCAGTCTGGTCAATCTGTAACAGATCCGGATCAAATTCCTTGATGATTTGCTCCATGTGCGGGCTTGCGCCCCGCAACACCGCCACCACCTGCGCGCGTCCTCGGGCCATGTCCGCCAAGCGCAAGGCCTCGGCGATCGATACTTGTCTCACTGAAGGCGCAAACACAAAGCCGACCGCGTCGACCTGCAACGCCAGGCAGTGCGCAACGGTCGCTGCATCCCGCAAGCCACAAATTTTGATCCATGGCGAGCTCACGCACCGGCGCTCCGCGCAAGTCGCCCCGCATGCAGCATGTCGCGCACCAGATTCGCCGGGGACTGGGCGCGCATCAGGGCCGAACCCACCAGCGCGAGATCGTATCCCGCCGCCGCCAAGGTCGCTGCATCGTGGGCTGTGTCGAGACCACTCTCGGCGACTTTGGGAAAGTCTTCGGGCAAATACCGAACCAGTTGAAGCAGCCTCTCGGGTACCACTTGCAGGGTCACGAGGTCACGGCAATTGACGCCCACGAGTACACGTGGCGAACGCAGGTCAGACGCACCCCGTCGCAACTTGACCGCCTCGAGCACCGGTTCAAGCGATGAAATATCCTGCTCGTCAAAGATTTCCAGCAGGACAAATAATTGTTGATCAAGGGCCGTGGACACCATTTGCTGCAAGCTCTCGACGGACAACATCCGCACGATCAGCAGCACGCCTCCCGCGCCGGTGGCACGCGCCTCGAGCACCTGATAATCGTTAACCAGAAAATCCTTGCGCATCGCCGGTATGGCACCGAGCGCCGCCACACCCTCACGCAGATGATCCAACTCGCCGTCAAAACGCGAGGGCTCCGTCAAAATGGAAATCGCCGCGGCTCCTGCCTGTGAATAGAGCCTCGCGCGAGCACCGATATCCTCTGCCTCGCGAGTGCGCAACAAGCCGGCCGCGGGTGAGCGCAGCTTGACCTCGGCGATGAGATCAAATCGTTGATCAGACAATGTCAATGGCGGCGGCGAAGCGGCTTGGGCGATTTGCGCGAGTAACTGCTCGCGCGAACAGTGCGCCTCGGCCGCCTCCGCGCGAACACGACTGGTCTGCGCCATGCTGGCGAGAAAATCAGCGTTCACGTGCGCCGAACTCCCGCATTCGTTCAAGCAAACTTAGGGCACGTCCGTCGTCCAAGGTGGAGCGGGCTAAGATCAGCCCCTCCTCCCAATCTTTGACTCGGCCGGTACACTCAAGCGCCAAGGCAGCGCCTAACAGCAGCGCATCACGATGCGCACCCGCGACTTCACCGGCAAACACCTGCCGCAGCGCTTCAGCGTTAAGCGTGGCATCGCCACCTTTCAGCTCAGCAGCTGTGCAACGCGCCAGGCCGATATCGAGCGGATCGCGCTGACTTGCGCGAACCGATCCCGCTTGTACATCAAACAAAGTGAAGGGCCCCATCGGAGTGGGCTCATCCCAGCCCTCGGCGCCATGCACGACAAAAGCACGCCGCAATTGCGACATACCGGCGAGCGCCTCAGCCATAAGCTCCGCCATGGCTGCGGAATAGGCGCCAACTAAAAGAAATGGCGGGGTGGCGGGATTGGTCAGAGGACCGAGCACATTGAACACCGTGCGTACGCCGAGGGCCTGACGAATGGGCGCGATCGACTTCATGGCAGGGTGATAGTACGGGGCAAAGAAAAAGGTAAAACCGAGCGCGGCGAGGCAATCCCCCGCCGCCGTTTCATCGAGCGGCAAAGGCAGCCCGAGCGCCTCCAGCACATCGGCACTGCCACTGCGGCTGCTGATCGAACGATTGCCGTGCTTGGTCACGCTCTGTCCACTCGCAGCCACCAATAGCGCAGCACCGGTCGACAGATTGAAACTGCCGGAGGCGTCTCCGCCGGTGCCAACGATATCGATGGCGGAAGCCTGCAACGAGTCGGCAAGCACAGGCCTGCGTGCGAGCGAGCGCATCGCACCCGCAAATCCTCGTAACTCAGCAGCCGTCAAACCCTTGGCGCGCGAAGCGGCCAGTATTGCACCCGCGAGGGCAGGCGGCAGATCGCTTTGGGTCAGCGCCTGCAACACCAGAGCCGCTTCGGACTCCTGCAATGAATCACCGTCAAGCAAACGCTCGAGAAATCGGCGCAGCGATGCGAGATCGACGGGCGCGGTCACGGCTTGAGTCCCTCTTGCTCCGATCGCAAAGATTCCTGTCTTAAAAAATTAGCCATCAGAAGCTGCCCCTGCGGCGTCAGCACGCTCTCGGGATGAAACTGAACCCCTTCGACTTGCCATTCGCGGTGACGCACACCCATGATTTCCCCCTCGGCGGTGCGCGCACTGACGAGCAGATCTGCAGGCATACGCTCGGGCTTGGCAATCAAAGAATGATAGCGCCCCACCTCACAGGGGCTGGGCATGCCCGAGAACAAGCCTGAACCATCATGAGCGATCATCGATGTTTTCCCGTGCATGAGTCTCCCGGCGCGAACCACCTCGCCACCGAATGCCTCGACGATGGCTTGATGCCCGAGGCAAACGCCAAAGATGGGGACCCTGCCGGCAAACGTCTGAATGATCTGCATGGATACGCCCGCCGCCGCAGGCGTACCCGGCCCGGGTGAAATGCACACATGCGTCGGCGCCAGAGCGAGTGCGGCGGCGACGTCGATGGCGTCGTTGCGGTACACCAGTACATCGGCACCCTCGATGAGGAATGCCTGCACCAGGTTATAGGTAAAGGAGTCGTAGTTGTCGATCAACAGCAAGCGCTTCATAAACCCTCAGCCGCCATCTTCAGCGCACGCGCCGCGGAGGCGCTTTTGGCCAACACCTCTTCGTACTCACTCTGGGGGTGACTGTCAGCGACGATACCGGCGCCCGCCTGGTAACTATATTCATCGCCGCGGAATACGAGCGTTCGAATGGTGATGGCCTGGTCCATATCGCCTTGGGCACCGAAATAACCCACCGTCCCGCCGTACAGTCCACGCGGCACCGGCTCAAGCTCATCAATGATTTCCATCGCCCGGACTTTTGGCGCGCCGACCAGAGTGCCGGCTGGGAAAGCAGCAGCGAATAGATCAAAAGCATCACGGCCCGGCGCAAGCTCGCCGCGCACCCCACTGACCATGTGCATCACGTGACTGTACCGCTCTATCGATCGGTAGGGGTGGACATGGACCGAGCCTGCCCTCGCAACACGCCCAAGATCATTGCGCGCGAGATCGACCAGCATCACATGCTCGGCATTTTCTTTGGCATCGGCGAGTAAGTCCTGCTCCCGTTGCTGATCGATGCCGACATCTACCGAGCGCGGTCGGGTACCGGCAATTGGCCGCAACTCGGCGCCGTTGGCAGAAAGCTTGACCAGCGCTTCGGGAGAGGAACCCACCACGGTCACATCACCGAGCGCACAGTAATACATGTATGGCGACGGATTGATCAGGCGCAGAGCGCGGTAGGCCTGGAATGGATCAAGCGAGTGTCGACCGGAGAATCGGCAAGACAAGACAAGCTGATAGACATCACCGGCAGCGATGTATTCTTTGGTACGCGCCACACCCTGCAAAAAATCGTTTTGGGTCATGGAGGGGATCGCGTCGGAAAAGCCACCGCTCACCAATGGAGAGTTGATTCCGCCACGCAAGGCCGCAATAACCTCCCGGCGTAAACTTTGACGCTCAGGCTCGGACCCCGCGTGCAACAGCGCGATCCCCCGTGTCAAATGATCAAATACCAGCAAGGATCGGGGCGCAACATAGTGCATGTCCGGCATGGGATGCTCGCGGTCGCGGCGAGGCGGCAGGCGCTCAAAATAACGCACGATGTCATAGGCGCTGTAACCGACTAAACCGCCGGCAAGCGGAAAGTCTTTACCCGCACCCGGCGCGCTCGGTCGAGGGGCGTGTTGCAATGCCTTACGCCAAAGATCGAGCAAGCTGGCCTGATCTTTGGGCCCAGCCATTTCACGCCCTGCGTGCCACAAGGTTTCGCCCTGCAGCCGCCACTCCATCGCATCGCCGAAACCAATGAAGGAATAGCGCCCAAGCTTCTCGCCTCCCTCCACGCTTTCCAGCAGGAAGCTCGGCTTGAACGCCGCAAGTTTCATGAACGCCGAAACCGGCGTATCCAGGTCACCAGCAATGTCGAAAGGTTCTTTCATGCACAAAAAAACCCATCCCGGAATCGCTCCGGAGATGGGTTCGGGTTCCTCGAGTCTTTAAGTCCGCGTTTTGCCGAAACAGCCTCGTCCCGCCCCCACTCCGTCAGGAGGGGCGCCACCACCACTGCCAGCGCAGTGCCGCACTAGGGCTATTGAACGTGTCGAAAACCATTGGGTTGAGTATCGCCGGCGGCTTAAAGCGACGTCAAGGCAAGTGCGTTGATAGGCGGGGTCTATCGCTTCCGTGAATTCTATTCATTAGCGCTAATAATTCGTATTCACGATACTGAGCCCAACAGGAGACCCATCATGGCTGAACGCATCAAACTCGCTACCCACAGTGCCATCGCGGCCACACCCCGCGATATCGCCAAAACCGCATCCTTCGCCGTCCTGCATTTTGCGGTGGCGTTCAGTGTCACCTTTGCCCTCACCGGCTCAGTCGCGATCGCCACCGGCGTTGGCTTGATCGAACCGCTCGCCAACACCGTCGCCTTCTATTTTCATGAGCGCGCCTGGAACTCACCCCTGCGTAATGCATGATTCATAATGTGGCGCATGAGTGACCGCAAATTCTCCCTCTCGGCCCCGCTTTGGTCTTTGGCTTTGCTTGGCGCATTTTCGCTCACGGCCTGCTCAGGTGGGGCCCGTGATGCCACGCTGCGCGAAGGATGGTGGCGGGGTGTGTTACTGACACCAGGCGGCGAGCTGCCTTTTCTGTTTGAAGTGGAGCGCACGGACGGCCAGCTTCTGGCTTGGCTGCAAAATGGCGATGAGCGCGTCGCCGTGCCAGAGCTCACGATCAAAGGGCAGCAGTTACTCATGCGTATGCCAGGCTATGAGAATCGCATCGAAGCCCAGATCGAGGGCGATACCCTGCGCGGTAATTTGTTGATGGTCAAAGCCAAAGGGGCGGATCAACGCATCGCCTTTTCGGCTCGCTACGGCGAACGTCATCGCTTCAGCCTGCAAGATACGACTCCAGATACGGTGTCGCTCAGCGGATCCTGGGCTGTTGAATTTGCGACACCGGACAAACGCTATCCCGCCGTTGGCGAGTTTCAGCAACAAGGTCGCAAAGTGACTGGCACGTTTCTCACCGCCACCGGCGATCATCGTTTTCTGGAAGGCGAGTTCGACGGACGTGAACTGCTGCTTTCAAAATTTGATGGTGGACATGTCTTTCTGTATCGCGCGCTACTGGATGAAGAAGGACAACTCACCGGCCGCTTCTGGTCTGGACTCGCCTCCGAGGAATCCTTCACCGCCGTCAAAGACAGCAATGCGAGCCTTGCCGGCAGCGCGGAAGCCACCCAGCTGGTGAAAGGCGCGACCAAACTCGATTTTCGCTTTCAGGATCTGGCCGGTCATAACATTTCGATCACGGATCCTTTTTTCAGAGGCAAGGTCGTGATCGTGGTACTCGCGGGTAGCTGGTGCCCCAACTGTCATGACGAGGCTGCGTTTCTCGCTCAATTGCACCGCGAACGGCGCTCGGAAGGTCTCGAGGTCATTTCGTTGATGTTCGAGCAACTGGAGGATCCGGCCACTGCCGCAGAGGCCGTTTATCGGTTCCGGGATCGTCATCAAATTCAATACACGACCTTGCTTGCCGGCAATTCGGACAAAGACGATGCGGCGAAAAAACTACCGCAACTGAATGCGGTGCTCGCCTTCCCGACGACGATCTTTGTTGATCGCAACGGCGAAGTGCGCAGCATCCATACCGGATTTTCCGGCCCTGCCACTGGCCGGCATTACGATGAACTTGTGCAAGACTTCCGGGCGCGCGTCGACAGTTTGATCAAAGAACCTGTTCCGGAAAACTTGCGCAGTCCTGCACCTGGCGCTTGAGGATCCGACCATGCCCACTTTCGATGTTGTTTCCGAAATTGACCGTCACGAGCTCACCAACGCGGTGGATCAAGCCAATCGAGAGCTGTCGCAACGGTTCGACTTCAAGGACAGTGGTGCCGTTTTCGAGTTCAATGAGAAGGATCTTTCGATCCTGATGAAAGCGAAGGTGGATTTCCAGCTGCAACAGATGCTGGATATCCTGCGCAACAAATTGGCCAAGCGCGGAATCGATGTTGGCTGCATGGATGTCAAGGATCCAGTCACCAATCTAGCCGAAGCGCGCCAAGATGTGTTGCTGCGACACGGGGTGGATCAGGACTGCGGCAAGAAAATCGTCAAGCTCATCAAAGAATCCAAACTCAAGGTGCAAGGCAGCATCCAGGGCGACAAGGTGCGCATCACCGGCAAGCAGCGGGATGATCTGCAGGCCGCCATCTCCGTGCTCAAAAAAGAGGAATTTGACCGACCCCTACAATTCGAGAATTTCAGAGATTGATTGAAATGTCTCGGTCATGAACCTCAATGGCATTAGCCTGCCAGCAGAACTCTTCGGAATTCTACTGGTTATCGCGTTAGCTGTCGGAATACACATCCATCTCGATCGTCGGCGCATCATCGCTCAAGCGACTCGAAGAGAAGCGCAACAAGCGGCGCTACTTGCCGCCGCACCTGACGCGGTATTGCGGATCGAGAACAAGAACCAGGTCTACATCCTGAATCCGCAAGCGGAAAAGCTGCTGGGCAAGACCGGGGTTATTTCGTTTGCCGAGCTACTTGAGTTCATCCCCGATCTGCAGCTGGAACAGGACCATGGCCGTAAGCGCCTAAGGGCACGGCAAGCCGATGGCAGCACCTTGCCGCTCGATCTTGCCTGGTCTGCTTATGATTTCAGTGACGGTCGGGACCGCGGAGGAAAAAACGTGCTGCTGGTGGTACGCGATATCTCGCTGCGCGAGCAAATCGAAATGCGATTGCGCGAACGCGATGCCGCCCTCGCCCGCGCTGCGCGAGTGGCTACCGCGGGAGAACTTGCCTCGGCACTGGCGCATGAACTCAATCAACCGATGACGGCACTCATCAGCTATCTGCGCGCTGCGCGCCTGATCGAGCAAGCGGAGCCCCGTGCAGATATGCGACTGGGCAATACACTAGGCAAGGCGGCCGACGAAGCCTTGCGCGCCGCTGACATTTTGCGCAAATTGCGCGACTTTTATATCGGCAGGGGACCCAAGCTCGAAAGCATTGACCTACTGGAACTCATCGACAGCAGCGTTGACGAATTCCGCGGCCGCCACAAACAAATCGCCGTCGAGCTTCGGTACGACACAGAACGGCCTCTCGCGCCTGTGCAAGCCGATCGGATGTATGTGGAGATCATCCTCAGCAATCTCTTGAACAACGCCGCAGAGGCCCTACAAGGATGTGACTCGGCGAAAATACGAGTTGAGGCGACTTCTGAGCAAGGCGTCATCGCTATCTCAGTGGATGACAATGGACCGGGGATTTCAGGTGATCAAACCACCATTTTCAAACCGTTTTACACCTCCAAAAGCGAAGGAATGGGTTTGGGGCTTGCAATGAGTCGGTCACTCGCCGAATCTTTGGGGGGCACGCTGCGTAATGCGCTCAGTCGTCTCGGTGGTGCTCGCTTCGAATTACGACTGCCATTAAGCATGGATTGTGCGTCGGTAAGGAAAGAGACATGACACAACTCGAGCCCGCTAAAGTTTATCTCGTTGATGACGATGCGGCGATTCGGGACGCCTTGCATTTACTGCTTTCCTTGCGTGGGATCGACTCCGTGGCATTTGCCAGCGGCGAGGAAGCCCTAGAGCATATCGAACCCTGTGCAAGAGGCTGCATCCTATCCGACTTGCGCATGCCGGGGCTCGGCGGGGTCGAACTCATGAAAAAATTACAGGAGCGCGACATCCGAATTCCGATCGTGATGTTGACAGCTCACGGCGATGTGGCGACCACCCGCGCTGCCCTGCGAGGTGGAGCGTTCGATTTCCTTGAAAAACCCATTGATGACGACATCTTGATCGATGTACTGAAACACGCGATTTCGGAAGACGCTCAAAGACATCAACAAAGATTGGAGACAGGACGGCAGCTTGCACGTATCGAGCGACTGACGACGCGAGAACGTCAAGTCCTCGAACTCGTAGGCAAAGGCTTGCAGAACCGGGACATCGCCGCAGAGCTCAGCATCAGCCCGCGAACCGTGGAAGTCTACAAGGCGCGAATGATGGAGAAACTCGACTGCAGCAGTCTTGCCGATGCTGTGCGCATGTCCATGCTGCTCGAGGACAATGCCGCCACCTCCAGCAACTAGTCTGGCAAGTTACCCATGAGCTCGCAAAGATCGTCGACCGCATCGAAGGCGGTGGGGCCCATGCGAGTCAATCTGGTATCGGTGAAGCTGACCATCCGCTTATTTGCGACGGCCTTGACGTCGGGGAATGCCTGCCATCGCTCACGCCAATCACGCGCCGTGATGGGCGGTGCCGCCATGATGATCACATCAGGGTTGCGCCCGAGGATCACGCCGAACTCGACGATGGGCGCTGGCATGTCGAGGTCATCAAAGATATTACGCCCGCCACAACGACGGATCGCCTCGGACATCAGACTGCGACTGCCGACGGTATAGAGCGGTGAATCCCAGATCATGTAAAACACATCAAAGCGCGGTTTGGCAGGCGGCTTCGGTAAGCTTGCGACTCGAGCCATCAACTGCTTCGCTGATGTCTCGGCCACCGCGCTCGTGCCGGCAAGAATACCGAGGCGACGTATCGATGCGGGAATGTCCTCAAAGCCACCAACGCTGACGAAATACAAAGGCAATTCGAGTTTTTTCAGACTCTGTACCACCATTGGATTGGCCAGACTCTGCCAAACGACGATCACGTCAGGCTTGAGCAGTTTCAGCCGCTCGTAATTCAGTGCATTGGCGTCACCGATACGCTCGATATCTTTGGCGGCGATCGGCTCATCCGAACCCTGGACGGTGGCAATGATTCTTGAGCCGGCGCCTGCGGCAAAAAGTAGCTCGGTCGCACCCGGAGCCAAGCTGATGATCCGGCGTGCAGGCGCGACAAGCTCGAGGTTAGCGCCCGTATCGTCCGCCACTCGATGCTGGGCGGACACCCCGGAAGGGGCGCCCACCAGCGCCGAGGCAGAGACCAGCGCCAGCAGCATGCCCGGACGGATTGAACCTCGACGGCGTGCGAACGATACGAGCATTTCGAACCCATTCCATTGCAACATTTGATCAGCCTGCTCCCAAACTTGGGCAAACACGATACGTACTCGGCGTGACGATCTTCGCTGAGCCGAAGTCATAGTTCGCCATCGACCTCAAGCCGAGTCAACCGTACCGCGTGGTCGGCTACACTCTCCGCCCATGGATGGTAGTGACGGCGGACGCGCTCCGCAGCAAAATGTGTTCGGCGAGCCACTCGTGATCTGCAGCGATTCCCCGAAAACGGGTTGGACCCGCAACGGGTGCTGCGAGACCGATCATCATGATCGCGGTTCACATACGGTGTGTGCGGTCATGACCGCGGAGTTCCTCGAATTTTCACGCGGTCGAGGCAATGATCTGTCGACGCCGAGACCGGAATACCCCTTTCCGGGCTTGAAGCCGCAGGATCGATGGTGCCTGTGCGCGGCGCGATGGCAAGAAGCGTTCGAAGCAGGCTGCGCGCCAAAGGTGGTGCTCAAAGCCACACACCGCCGAGCGTTGGAAATCATCTCGCTCGCGGACTTGAAATCCCACGCGATCGATCTTTCCTGAGTACGCTGCTGAGTACGCGGTCTTGACGGAACCCACTCGCAGCGAAGCGTTCTGGCGCGGCATGCGCGAGCTCTTGCCCGCTGCACCTGGCGTCATTGCCTGGGGAATTGTGACGGGCGTCGCAATGGTCAAATCCGGTTTGACCGTACCCGAAGCGATTGGCCTGAGCTTACTCGCCTATGCAGGCAGCGCCCAATTGGCCGCTTTGCCACTCATTGCCAGCGTGGCACCGCTGTGGTTGGTGTTTGTCACCGCACTGGTCGTGAATCTGCGTTTCGTCGTATACAGCGCGGCCGTTCGGCCATATTTCTTTGAACTATCTCGCCGCCAACGACTTGGGCTCGGCTACATCATCGGCGACATCATGTTCGTCAAATTCACGAACCTGCTGCAGAGCGAGCCGCGCTATTCCCAACCCATCGCCTATTACACGGGCGGCGCAAGCTGTAACTGGCTGATCTGGCAGGTGGCATCGATTGCAGGCATCCTGCTTGCCAAAGAAATACCCCCCGCCTGGGGCCTGGAGTTGGCAGGCACACTGGCCCTGATCGCATTGGTCGTTCCACTCTGCAAACATCGCCCAACCTTGGCCGGTGCACTCGTATCTGCCGTCGTCGCGGTCGCGGCGCATGAGTTACCCATGCGGCTCGGCCTGCTGATGGGTTTGCTCTTGGGGATGGCCACGGCGTTCGCCGTCGAACGCGCGAGCCGAAACGAGGGTAAGGCCTGATGGACGCTTATGTCTGGAGTGGCATTCTCGCGATCACGCTGGCCACGGTGGTCGCCCGGGCCGGGCTGTTACTGCTACCGGGGCGACTGACCTGGCCACCCGCGGTGGATGCCGCCCTGCGCTACGCGCCCGCCTGCGCGCTGGCCGGCATCATCGCACCAGATTTGCTGTTTACCGCCGGCAGTCACCAAGCACAATGGCTCGATGCACGGTTTTTGGCGGGTCTGGCAGGAATCGTGATTTTCGCGGCAAGTCGCAGCATGATCGCCACTATTGCCGGTGGTATGGCTGCATTTTGGCTGCTCGAATGGCTTTTGAAGAGCGTGATCTGACGTTTTCATGACATAACGTCCAAATTGAATACGCTCGTCTAGTTATTGACAGCGTGTCAAAAGCCGCTCACAGTCGCGAGCATGCACGGAAGCACTGAACGCCGCCTTGAAGAGAAGGAACGGCGCCGTCTCGAAATTCTCGATGCCGCGGAGGCGGTGGCCGCCATCGTCGGACTCGATCACTTCACCATGGATCAGGTCGCCCGCCACGCGCGCCTGTCTCGTGCCCTGATTTATGTCTACTTTCGCGACAAACGCGATCTCTTGATCGCCATCTGCATCCGCGCGCTCGACGAACTGCAATCCCGCTTTGCAGCCACTGCCGCCACGACGGTGTCGGGCCTCGCCCAGGTCGAAGCCATCGGCCGCGCTTACGTCGGCTTCGCCACCGAGTTCCCGCTGCGGTTTGAGGCACTCGCCCATTTCGAGGCACAGGCGCCGAGCGCCGACGATGATCCTATGTATGCACAATGTTTGGCGGCAGGCGATCGCCCCATTGAGCTCGTCGTCGCCGCCATTCATCGCGGCATGCAAGATGGGTCGATTCGGCAAACGGCGGGGGATCCCGTACGGCTCGGGCTCAGCCTCTGGGCGCTCACGCATGGACTGATCCAACTGTCGGCGCTCAAGGGCGGCAGCCTCGAACGGGTGGGCGTGTCCCAGGCCCAACTGCTTGATCAAGGATTTCAGCTCGCCATCGATGCGTTGCGCTCGCCATGAACACCATCAAGTGGGTCATCACCCTGCTCTACCCGACGCTGTTCATGTCATCCATGATGGCTTGGTCAGCGCAGGCTTCATTAGTGCAGGCAACCTCAGCGCACCAGGAACTCGGACAAATTGAGAACGCTCATTCCGAAAGCACTCAGTCCATCAATGAAATCATTGATGAATACGTCCGCGATGGCCTCGGCTCCAACCTGGCCTTGCAAGGCGCCACACTCGAAGTCGAGCGTAGTCAGGCCGCGCTGGATGCGGCCCGCGCCCGCTTTCTGCCCGAGGCGTCCATCGTCGCGCGGTATACCCGAGCAGACGGCGGCCGGGAAATCTCTTTACCGCTCGCCGCTGCATTCAACCCGGTCTACGGCACGCTCAACGAATTACTGCTCGCCGACGGTCAAGCTCCGCGCTTCGGCTTGATCGAAGACCCCCGCTTTCTGCTGCAGCGGGAACGGGAACAAGACACCCGCCTCGCTATCCGCCAACCGCTGTTCGTACCGGCCATTCCAGCCGCCGTACGCGCGCAAAAGGCGGCGCTCGCCGCCAATGATTTTGCGCATCTCGCTTTGTCGCAACGATTGCGTCGCGATATCACGGTCGGCTATCTCGACTGGCTGCAAGCAGACCGCGCCGCCCGAATCCTGTCAGCCAGTCAAAAACTGCTCGAGGAAAATCTGCGCGTCACTCGCGCCTTGTTCGAAAACGGCGTCATCACCCGCGATCAGGTACTGCGTGCGGAGGCGGAGTCGTTGGCCTTGACGCAGCAAAGAATCGAAATTGATGGCGGCGTGAATCAGCTACGAGCTTATGTTAATTTCCTGCTGAATCGGGGTCTCGATACCGCACTCAAGATCGGGCATATCGACACTGAACTCGATGCCGCAGCGCGTGATCTTGCGACTTTGCGAGCGGCGGCTTTGGATCAACGAGCGGAATTGTCACAGATCCGTAGCGCAACGGCGGTCGCTGCTGCGCGACGCGATCTCGCCCGAGCAGAGCGTCTTCCCACACTCGCGCTCGCCATCGATGGTGGTACGCAAGGCGAACGCTATGAATTCGGACGGGGACGTAATTTTGCCACCCTGTCACTGCTACTCAACTGGACCTTGTTTGATGGCGGCGCCCGACGGGCTGACGAGCGCGCAGCGCGCTTGGTCGAGCGGCAATTCGGTTTACGCAGCGAAGAGTTACGCCAAAGTATTCAACTCGAGGTGCAACAGGCGCTCGACGCCCTGCTCGCTGCCGAGGCCGCAACGCGTGCTGCGACCGCACGCGCCGAAGCAGCACGGGCGGCATTCACCATCGCCACCCGCAAGCGTGATGCCGGCGTCATCAGCCAAGTCGAGTTTATCGATGCGCAAACCACGCTGACCGCAGCGGAACTTGATCTCAACCGTCTTCGATTCGCCGTGATTTCCCGACAGGCGGAACTTGATTACGCCACGGGCGGATCCTCTTTGAGCCCACTCTGACTTTGCAGGCAGCTTTTGACTTTGCAGGAAGCCATGAACAGCACATATTTAACGTACCGCACGGCGGGACATCACTCGCTCTTGCGCGGTTTTTCGGCGTCCGCTCTCGGCCTGCTGCTCATCCTGAGTCTTGCCGGTTGTACCGACAGTGCAGTCACTAATTCCGAATCGGCGGCGGGTACGCCAGTGCGCACCGCTGCGGTTCGCATTGGGCCGGGTGCAGCACCCATCCATACTCGCGGGAAGATTGCAGCGGCAGAAGAGCTTCAGCTGTCGTTCAAAACAGGCGGAATCATTGCCAACGTCAATATCCGCGAGGGTGAACGCGTACAGGCCGGCCAATTGCTCGCCGAGTTGGTGCTGGATGAGATCGCCGCTCAAGCAGCGCAAGCAGCCGCGCTCGCAGAAAAAGCGGAACGCGATCGTGTGCGCGCTGAGAATCTGCATGCAGCAGAAGTGATCAGCCTCGAAGCGCTAGAGAACGCTCGCACTCAGGCGGAAATTGCGCGCAACAGCCAGCGTGCCGCGCGCTTCAATCTGCAGTATTCACGCATTGTCGCGCCACGGGATGGCGTCGTGCTACGACGTTTTTTCGAAGAGCGCGAACTGATCGCGCCGGGTCAACCGGTACTGACACTGGGTGCAGATGATGACGGGTACGTCGTACGCACGGCACTTTCGGATCGTGAGCTCGTACAAGTATCGATTGGCGATACGGCTCGGGTGCAACTGGATGCGTATCCCGATCGCGAATGGATTGGTGTCATCAACGAAATCGCCGGGGCGGCGGACCCACTGAGCGGCCTTTTTCCACTCGAGGTGTCGCTGCAAAATCAGGAAAGCTTCACGCTCTCGAGTGGCCTTGTTGCCAAGTTGACTATTCAACCTGCCAGCGCGGGTGCACGGACTCGCGTTTATGTCCCTATCTCTGCAGTCGTGGAAGGCGATGGCCGCATGGCGAATGTATTTCTGATTGAATCGGGGGTGGCACGCAAAAGAGCCGTGACCGTCGATTTCATTGTCAATGAAGAAGTCGCCTTGGTGGACGGGCTGACTGGCGAGGATATTGTCATCACCGAAGGTGCGCTTTATTTGCAGGATGGTGATCGTGTTCGGGTGCTCGACGATGCACGCGTGGCAGACACCCTGAGCGAATCGAAGGGTCGATAAGCATGTCGATTCTGGGTTTCACCATTCGTCGCTACCAGTTCACGCTGGTAATCTTTGTCTGTCTTGTGGTGCTTGGCATCTATTCTTTCAACGCCATTCCCCGTGAGGAAGATCCGAGTTTTCGGATCGCGGGTTTTGACATTGCGGCCATCATGCCGGGCGCCGATCCCAAGGATTTGGAACGACTGGTGTCAAAGCCGCTGGAAGATCGACTAGCGGAGCTCGATGACTGGCGACAGATGGAGACGATCATCGCCGATGGCGTCGCCTTTACCATCATCGAGTTTGAAGCCTTTACCGACGCCGATAAAAAATACGATGAGGTCGTGCGTGAAATCAATGCGCTAAGACCCACACTGCCGGCCGAGTTGCGGGAAATCAGCATCCGGAAATTCAGCCCGGGTCTCGTCAACATCGTGCAATACGCTCTTGTCAGCGAGGAGGCTGGCTATCGTGAGCTCGAGGATCGGGCTCGAGAACTTAAAGATGTCCTGAAAGGCGTTCCCGGTGTGCGCACGTCGGAGAGTTGGGCCTTCCCACCACGGGAGTTGCGCGTGGAGGTCGATACGCGGCGCTTGGCAGCCTTGGGCTTCAGCCCCTCCCTCATCATCAATGCCCTGCAAAGCGAGAACGCCGATATCCCAGCTGGAATTGTCGATATCGGGCCGCGCAGCTTTACCGTCAAAGGCACAGGCGCCTATGAAAATCTGACGCAGGTGGAAAATACGGTCGTAGGCAGCAGCCAAGGACGGATCGTCCGCGTCCGCGATGTCGCCACCGTTCGCTGGGACGAGGGCCAATGGGGTCATATCGGTCGCTTCAATGGCGAGCGGGCAGTATTCGTCACGGCCAACATGAAAGAAGGATTCAACATCCTCAAGGTTCGCAAGGCGATCGAAGACGCAGTCAGTCGCTACGAGGCGGATCTTCCCGGGCGGATCTCCCTGACCTTGGGTTTTGACCAGTCAAAGAATGTTAAAGCGCGTCTTGATCGCTTGTATCTTGATTTTGCCATTGCCATCAGTCTCGTGCTGTTGACTCTGTTACCGCTCGGCATCCGCGCTGCCGGGATCGTGATGATCTCCATCCCCTTGTCGCTCGCGTTCGGCATGGCGGTACTGTATTTCCTCGGATTTTCCTTGAATCAGCTGTCGATTGCCGGCTTTGTGGTCGCTCTTGGTCTGCTGGTCGATGACTCCATCGTGGCCGTGGAAAATATTGCCCGTCATTTACGCATGGGTTATGACCGCACTCGCGCGGCACTCGAAGGCACCAAACAAATCTTTGTTGCCATTCTCGGTTGTACCGCGACCGTGGTGTTTGCGTTTTTGCCACTGATGGCTTTGCCCGGGACAGCAGGCAAGTTCATACGCGTATTACCGAGCGCTGTAGTCGCGACCGTCATCGGCTCATTGTTGATTGCGCTCTTCATCATTCCATTTCTGGCGAGCCGAATGTTGAGCGAGAAAGAAACCGGTCACGCCAATCGCCTGCTGCAACGTATCATGGATGGCATCCATCGCTACTACCGACCCGCCTTGCACTACTGCCTCGCCAGACCGAAGGCGACGGTCGTGACGTCGATTGGCGGATCCTTGTTACTGTCGGTGCTGCTCGTTCCGGTGCTCGGC
>CAZHLL010000033.1:9794-23065 GCA_964533305.1 uncultured Acidibacter sp. | reverse complement strand
CTTTGCAAAAACCGTTGCCATGTCTATTGTCTCCACTCGCGACGGGCTGCACCCCGTGTTTGGGGTTGCCGCGAGTCCCGAAAAAGGCGCGAAAGTGTAATGGAGCCGCCCTCGCTTTGCAAAACCTGTACTCAAGGGTGACCCAATGCACGAAAATTGCCCTAAAGATCCTCCCCCTTTCGCCGAAATATGGGATGCCATGAACGAAATACACCTCGACACCCTGCTGACCACGCTCGATAAAGCGCTGAAGGCGGTACTTGTGACTCCGGTCGCCGCGCGCCCCACACCGCACGCGCAAACGCCTGTCCCAGGGACGGCCCCCGCCGAGGTGTCCCCCGCCGAGATGTCCCCCGAAGATCAGCGCGAAGCGGCCAACCTGATGCGCGTCAATCACGCGGGCGAGGTGGCCGCGCAGGGCCTTTATCATGGACAAGCCCTCTTTGCGGGCAAGCCCGAGATCCGGGCGTTGCTGGATCAGGCTGCGCGTGAGGAAGCCGATCATCTCGCCTGGTGCGCCGAGCGCCTTCAGCAGCTCGGGTCTCGGCCGAGCCTGCTATCGCCGCTGTGGTATGCGGGCTCGTTTGCCATTGGTGCCGCCGCCGCGCTCGGGGGCGACAAGCTGAGTCTGGGCTTCGTTTCAGAGACAGAAAAGCAAGTTGAGGGCCACATTGACTCGCACTTGAAACGATTGCCCGAGTCTGACCGTCAAAGCCGTGCGATTCTGGAGACCATGCGCAGCGACGAAATTGCCCACGGCGCTGCGGCTCGCGCCGCGGGTGGCACGGCATTACCCGCCCCCCTCCAAACCTTGATGCGCGCCACCGCCAAGGTCATGACCGAAACCAGTTACCGACTATGACTTTTTGCACGATGACCCTTTATCCCTGACACCCCTTGCCGATAGAGACACTATATGAACCGCCCACCTCCACCACCGCGACCTGTAGGCACCCCGAACGCCCCGTCGGCCGCTGAGCTGGCATTGGGGGCGCGTCGTCCGGCCACTCCGCCACCGCGCCCACAGGGCGCAAGATCCGTCGGCAATCCCATCGAGCGTTTCATCGAGCAGGCCGCCCGACGCAATCTGCCGTCACGGCATGTGGTGCTGCGCGCCGGTGAGCCGCGCGATGTGCTCTTCTATCTGATCTCAGGCTCAGCCGAAGTGCTGGTCGAGGATGATCAGGGCAAGCAGATGATCCTGGTCTATCTCGAGAAGGGAGATTTCTTTGGTTCAATGGTGCCAGTCAGCGCGGAGAGCCGCAGCATACTGGTACGTACGCGCGCTCGCAGCGAGATCGCCGAAATGCCCTATGTCCGCTTTCAGCGGCTTGCTGCGGAACAACCGCTGATCGCGCTTGAGCTTGCGGCACAACTCGCAGCCCGATTGGAGAGCGCCACACGCAAGCTGCGTGACCTCGCCTTTGTCGATGTGAGCGGTCGGATCGAGCAGACTCTCAAAGATTTATGCGAGTCGCCGGATGCACTGACCCACCCCGACGGCATGCAACTGCGTATCTCGCGGCAAGAGCTCTCGCGGCTGGTGGGATGCTCGCGCGAAATGGCCGGTCGCGTGCTCAAAACTCTTGAGAACGAGGGCGTGCTGCGCGCCCACGGCAAAACCGTGGTCATGCTCGGGTATCGCCCCGTCAAATCTCAGGACAAGGCGGCGCCGATGGCTGCACGCATCTCCCGCAATGTGGCCGCGTAATCCCGACTTCCGAAAATCGCCGAGCCTGCCACGAGGGTGTCGGCACCGGCAGCGACCACCTGACCGATGTTCGCCGCCTTTATGCCTCCGTCCACCTCGAGCCGCACGTCGCGTCCGCTCGCGTTGATACGCTCGCGCACGGCGGCAATCTTTGGTAGCACGCCGGGTAGAAAACTTTGCCCGCCGAAACCCGGGTTGACCGACATCAAGAGCACGAAGTCCAGTGAATCCAGCGTGTAATCGAGCCAGTCGAGTGGCGTTGCAGGGTTGAGCACGAGCCCTGCCCGGCAACCGTGCTCACGGATGAGCGCAATGCTGCGATCGACATGCTCGCTCGCCTCCGGATGAAAGCTGATCCAGCTTGCGCCCGCACGCGCAAAATCCACAATCAAGCGATCCACTGGAGCGGCCATCAGGTGCACATCGATGGGCGCAGTCACGCCGTGCTTACGCAAGGCCTCGCAGACCATGGGACCGATCGTGAGATTCGGTACGTAGTGATTATCCATCACGTCAAAGTGGATGATATCCGCACCCGCCGCGAGCACAGAATCGACTTCCTCACCCAAGCGAGCGAAATTCGCTGACAGAATCGAGGGCGCAATCAAGACAGAAGCAGCAGGCTGCATGATCGTGGCTCCCTCAGAGATTTCTTTGTTCACGGATGACTTCCCAGGCTTCAATGATTTGTTGGGTACGCTCTTTGGCATGCCCCAGCATCGACTCCGGCAGGCCATTCGCCTTGAGTTTGTCCGGATGGTGTCGAGAGAGCTGTCGTCGGTAGGCCTTGGTGACCTCGGCATCGGCCGCCTTGATGCTGACCCCGAGCACCTCGTGGGCTTCCTGCAAGCTCATGCGCGCGACCGATGTCGTGCTGGCGCGCCGCTGCTGCTGCTGATGCGCCTCTTGTTGCCGGGCGCGCTCGCGCGCCGCACGCTCGCTCGGACGATTCCAGTCGGCGGCCTCTCCGCGGTTACCGCGGGCGCGATGCCGAATGCGCAGCACAGTCTCAAGGCGCGCAAATTCGAGACCCGACACACCCATCATCGCCGCCACTCGCAACAGCAGCGGACGCACAGGCCCGCGCAAATCCGAACCGCCAATGGCCGTACGCATCTCGATCTCAAGAAAGGTACGCAATAAATCAGGCCGACCCGCACACACCCGGCGTAAACCGAGCACCGCTTGCGTCAGATCGTAATCCGGCTGCTTGCCACGATTGAAGTGGCCAATGGCCGCGGTGACCTGCGAATCATCAAGCCCAAGATCATCCATCACCTTGCGGGCCGCACGAATATCCTGCTCGGAGACCCGGCCATCGCATTTGGCGATGTGCCCCATGGCTTCGAAAGTGATGCGAAAGAAATCCTCAGCCACCGTGACCGGATCACTGAGGGGAGCGGACTCCTCCTCCTGCAGACTGAAAGGATCCGCATCTTCCACCTGGTAAAAGCCCGTGCGTGGCGTTTCGGGCTGCCGCGCAGAGGCCGCAATATCAGCGGCCTCTTTGCGGCGGGCGCGGCTCGCACGCCCCGTGCCTTGGCCGAGTTTGTCGTCGACCAGATGGCCTGCCAGCACGCCCAGCGCCGCCCCCACCGGGCCAGCTACCAGCAAGCCGAGCGCACCGCCGACGAGTTTCCCGCCCCAATCCATGCTGCAATACTACCAACCCCCGATTCCAATCCCTCAACCGGATCGATCACGACAGGAAAAACTTTGGAACAGCCCCCCCCTGTGCCCCACGGCGCGCCCCAAACTCCGCCCACCGCCCCCCTGCATACCAGCCATCTGCAGCATTTACCGCGGCTGCACTCGGGCAAGGTTCGGGACATCTATGACATTGATCACGAGCACATGCTGATCGTCACCACCGACCGGATTTCGGCTTTTGATGTGGTCATGCCCGACCCCATCCCGCACAAAGGCCGGGTGCTCACCGAGATTTCGCAATTCTGGTTTGAGCGCACACGCGGAATCATCGACAACCAACTCACTGGGCGCGATCTAAGGGGCTTGCCGCTCGAGCCCGCCGAACTCACGCAGCTCACCGGGCGCTCCATGGTGGTGCGCAAGCTGCGCGCATTGCCCATCGAAGCTGTGGTTCGTGGCTATTTGATCGGCTCGGGGTGGAAGGATTATCAGCGCACCGGCAAAGTGTGTGGGCTCGCCCTGCCGCCGGGACTCGAACTGGCCGCGGCGCTGCCCGAGCCCTTGTTCACACCCGCCAACAAGGCACCAGCCGGCGCACATGACGAGAATATCGACTTTGCCACGGTAAAATCTTTGATTGGCGAGGATCTCGCGCTGCGAGTCCGCACGGCCTCACTACAGCTCTATGATTTCGCCTCACGTCATGCGCGCGAGCGTGGCCTCATTATCGCGGACACCAAATTCGAGTTCGGTGTCGATGCGGCGGGCAATCTCGTTCTGATCGATGAAGTACTGACGCCGGATTCTTCGCGATTCTGGCCTGCGGACACCTGGCGTTGCGGCATCAGTCCGCCCTCGTTCGACAAGCAATACCTGCGGGATTATCTCGAAACGCTGGACTGGAACAAGCAGGCGCCCGGCCCGAGCTTGCCGGCCGAGATCATTGCCCGCACCAGCGAAAAATACCTCGAAGCGCTGCGACGCCTGACAGGCTGAGCGGCGTCACTCGCCCGCCAGGGTCATCTCACCGAGCAGCACCGAGCCCACCTGAATGCCACCGCGAGTGTCGATGTCGGTGCCGATGGCCTCGATGCCGCGGTACATTTCTTTGAGGTTGCCGGCAATCGTCACTTCGTGCACCGGCCAGGCGATGGCGCCATCCTCGATCCAGAAGCCGCTTGCACCACGCGAATAATCACCGGTCACGCCATTCACGCCCTGCCCCATGAGCTCGGTCACGAGCAAACCTCGACCCATGCGCTGCAGCAGATTTGACTGCGAGGGCGCATCCGGCGACGGATCAATCAAAAGATTATGCACTCCACCCGCATGACCCGTGGTGACAAGACCCAGTTTGCGAGCGCTGTAACTGCCGAGCAGATAGCCATCGATCACACCGTCACGCACCAACTCACGATCGCGCGTGGCGACGCCCTCACCGTCAAAATTGCTACTGGCGAGCCCCTTGGGCAGATGCGGTCGCTCGTGAATTTGCAGCCACGCCGGAAACACCTGCTCGCCCGCTGCGTTGAGCAGGAAGCTCGCCTTACGATACTGGCTGCTGCCGCGAATGGCCGCAATGAAATGCCCCATCAGACCACGAGCCACTTCGGCAGCGAACAACACCGGTACCTTGCCGGTTGACACCCTGCGGGCCTGCAAGCGCGACAGCGCGCGTTGACCCGCCAACTGCCCGACCCGCTCGGCCGCCTCGAGATCACGCGGGTCACGTGCTGTGGTGTACCAATAATCGCGCTGCATGTCGTCACCTTGCTGCGCCAGCAACACACAGCTCAAAGAATGACTGGTCCCGCAGTCGCCCGCGAGAAAACCGTGGCTGTTACCGTACACCCGCACACCGCGCTGGCTGTTGACGCTCGCCCCCTCTGAATTGGCAAGCCGCGCATCCTGTGCCCGACCCGCATGCTCGCACTCCCGTGCCAGCGTGATCGCCGCTTCCGGTGTCAGCTCCCAGGGAAAATCCAATTGCAGATCATGAAACTCGCGTGCCAAAAATTCAGGCTCAGCGAGCCCCGCACAACTATCCTCAGCGGTGTAGCGAGCGATGGCGCAGGCTTTGGCGACCGTGCTGCGCACGGAATCCGCCCCCAGATCTGCGGTGCTCGCCGACCCCTTGCGCTGACCAAAATAAACCGTGATGCCGAGGCCCCTGTCGCGCTGATACTCGACGGTCTCGACCTCACCGAGCCGAACCGTGACACCCAACCCCTGTTGCAGGCTGGCGTCGGCCTCGGCCTGCGTAGCGCCCGCACGTTTCGCCTCATCAAGCGCCATGGCGACAACGGCCTCAAGCTCGGGAATTCGCGAAGGGTCGACTTGTTGCGACATGAAAGAGTCCGTTACGGGCGGCAGATGAGGCAGAATTGTATCGATGTCACGCTTCAGCAGATACACGCTGGCTCACACAGAGGCTCCCGAAGAGCTGGCTGAGGGTGAGGAAAAACCCAGCAAGAGCGCACGCAAACGCGCCGCGCACGCCGCGCAGGAGCTCGGTGAGCGACTGGTCAGCCTGCGTCGCGAGGATCTCCATGGCCTCGATCTACCGGAGCGCCTGCGCGAGGCGATCGAGGCCGCACAACAAATACGCTCCCGCGGCGCGCTCGCGAGGCAGCGGCAATTCATAGGCAAACTGATGCGCGAGGTGGATGTCGTTGCCATCGAAGAGGCGCTCTCGGCCCGCGAGCGTGCGCGGCAGCATCGCCCTCGCAAAGCAAGCGCTGACGGCGCTAAAATCGACAAATGAAGCCTCTCGTCGGCATTGTTATGGGCTCAAAGTCGGATTGGGACACTTTGCGCCCCGCGAGCGAAATGCTCGACCAGCTTGCTATTGCACATGAAGTGCGAGTGGTCTCTGCGCATCGCACGCCTGATCTCTTGTTCGAGTATGCCGCGAGCGCCAAAGCACGGGGTCTGCAACTCATCATTGCCGGGGCGGGCGGTGCCGCTCACCTGCCGGGTATGTTGGCGGCCAAGACCGCTCTGCCCGTGCTCGGCGTGCCGGTGCAATCCAAAACTCTGAACGGCCTCGACTCACTGCTCTCGATTGTGCAGATGCCAGCGGGGATTCCCGTGCCGACTTTTGCCATCGGTGTGGCAGGTGCCACCAACGCGGCTTTGAGTGCTGCAGCCATCCTCGCCTTGCACGACAGCCGGATCGCTGCGGCACTGGATGC
Source organism: uncultured Acidibacter sp. (assembly GCA_964533305.1). GTDB lineage: Bacteria > Pseudomonadota > Gammaproteobacteria > Steroidobacterales > Steroidobacteraceae > UBA964. The sequence goes on along the minus strand of CAZHLL010000033.1, from coordinate 16,510 downwards.
CTGGCGCGCGGCGCAGACGGATAAGGTGCTGCAGAACCCGGACCCTCGCCAGTCGCCCTGAGGCGGCTCGATCGGACAGGCCTCACGATGCGGATCGGAATCATTGGCGGCGGGCAGCTCGGGCGCATGCTTGCCCTGGCTGGCCATCCATTGGGCCTCGAGTTTCTGTTCCTGGATCGCTCTAACGATACGCCTGCAGCCCAGGTGGCACCATCCCTCGTGGGCGAGTTCACCGACCCCAAGTTGCTGCGGCGACTTGCGCGCGAATGTGATCTGCTGACTTTTGACTGGGAGAACATCTCGGTCGAGAGCCTGCGCGCACTTGGCCGCAGTATCCCGATCGCCCCATCACTCAAGGCGCTCTCCACGGCGCGCGATCGTATCAAAGAAAAACAACTATTCGATCGGCTGGGCATCCCGACCACGCGCTACGCCGCAGTGCAGTCGCCCCGCTCACTGGAGCAGGCGCTACGCCAAATCGGATTACCGGGTGTCCTCAAGACTCGAAGTCTTGGCTACGACGGCAAGGGACAGGCCGTGGTGCGCACCGTTGCCGAAGCCCATGCGGCGCTCGCCGCCCTGCAGGGCTCGGCACTCATTTACGAAGAATTCGTTGCTTTCGACTTCGAGGTGTCTGCCATCGGCGCGCGCAGTGCGCGGGGCGAAATGGCGCTCTACCCTCTCAATCACAACCTGCATCGCGAGGGCATCCTGCGCCTGACCCGCGCACCGTTCACGAGCGGTCGCCTGCAGGCGCAGGCACAAGGTCATCTGCGGACCTTGCTGGACCATTTTTCCTACTGTGGCGTGCTCAACGTCGAATTCTTTGTCAAAGACGGTCGTTTACTGGCCAACGAGCTCGCTCCGCGGGTGCACAACTCCGGTCACTGGACCATTGAAGGCGCTGTAACCAGCCAATTTGAAAACCACCTGCGCGCCATTCTCGATCTGCCACTCGGCTCGACCCGCTCCCGCGGTCATGTCGCCATGATCAACCTGATCGGCGAGTTACCCGCCCGTGATCCGCTGCTGGCAATACCCGATCTGCACTGGCACGACTATGGAAAATCGCCGCGCGCCGGACGCAAGCTCGGCCACATTACGCTGCTCGCCGAGAACGCCCGGGCCCGCGATCAGCGAGCACGCAAGATCCTCAAAGAAATTGACCCTGCCAGTCTACGTATTTGGCGCTCAAGCAGCGCATCTTGAGCCGGTAAACCCGGCTCAGGCCTGACCGGTGCCTCCCACCGTCAAACCCTCGATGCGCAACGTGGGCTGACCCACCCCGACCGGCACGCTCTGGCCCTCTTTGCCGCAGGTACCGACGCCCTCATCCAGCTTGAGATCATTGCCCACCATGGAAACACGCGTGAGCACATCGGGCCCATTGCCGATCAAGGTCGCGCCCTTGACCGGTGCCGTGATTTTGCCTTTTTCGATGAGATAGGCCTCACTCGCGGAAAACACGAACTTGCCGGAGGTGATATCCACCTGACCACCACCGAAGTTGACCGCGTAAATCCCGCGCTCAACCGACTCGATGATTTCTTTGGGATCATGCGGTCCGGGACGCATGTAGGTGTTGGTCATGCGCGGCAACGTAACGTGGGCAAAGGATTCGCGCCGACCGTTACCCGTGGATTGCGTACCCATCAAGCGCGCATTCAACGAATCCTGCAGATAACCCTTGAGGATTCCGTCTTCGATCAGGGTGGTGCACTGAGTCGGAGTGCCCTCATCATCGATGTTGAGCGAGCCCCGCCGCGAAGCGAGCGTCCCGTCATCCACCACCGTGCAGCCTGCGGCCGCAACACGCTCGCCGATGCGGTTGCTGAAGGCCGAGGTGCCTTTGCGGTTGAAATCCCCTTCCAGCCCATGGCCGATCGCCTCGTGCAGCAAGATACCCGGCCAACCGGCACCGAGCACCACCGTCATGGAACCGGCGGGCGCCGGTACCGACTGCAAGTTGACCATGGCCTGTCGCGCCGCCTCTTGTCCGAGCTTGAGCGGTCGATCTCCAGCCACCAGCTCCGCCAAAGAATACCGCCCGCCCATACCGGCAAAACCGACCTCGCGTCGTCCGTCGCGCTCGGCAATCACCGACACGTTGAAACGTACCAGGGGTCGCACATCGGCGGCGACTCGACCCTCGAGATTGGCGAGCAGAACCACCTCGAAGGAGGTACTGACCGAGGCCATGACCTGCACGATGCAAGGGTCGATTTTACGTGTTTCGCGATCCACCCGTTCAAGCCAAGCGACCTTGTCATCGTCGCTCAGGCTCGAAAGCGGATCGGCTGCAAGATAAAGCGCATGACCGCCTGCCCGCGCTAGGCAGGGAGCGCGCCCGTCGCGACCTGAGCCGGCGATGGCCCGCGCCGCCCGAGCCGCCTCGAGCAGTGGCTCAAGCAAAATCTCATCCGAATACGCAAAACCTGTTTTCTCACCCGAGATGGCTCGTACGCCAACACCCTGCTCGATGTTGGCGCTGCCTTCCTTGACGATGCCATCCTCCAGCGACCAGGACTCGTCGCGAGCGAACTGAAAATACACATCGCCGGCATCGATCCCCGGGGAATGCAAGGTTGCCAACGCACGCTCGATATCCGCTTCCACCAGCCCAGAGGGCTGCAAAATCAGCTCCCGGGCAACCTCAAATGCGTCGATGCTGGCTATGCTCATGGATGAACCCTTCAAAGTTTTCGATGTTGCAGCACGGGAAATGTCGCGCGTGCCTCACGTTGCGCCTGTCGATCAATCTCAGCCACCACCACGCCGGGGTCTTGCCGACGTCGCGCCTGAACCACACCCCAATGATTGACGATCAAAGAATCACCATAGGTGGCGCGACCATTATCATGGATACCGACCTGACCTGCTGCCACCACCGTCGCGAGATTTTCGATGGCACGAGCTCGCAGCAGCACCTCCCAATGTGCCTCACCCGTCGGTACGGTAAAAGCCGCAGGTACCGCAAACCACTCCGCGCCTTGCGCACTCATGCTGCGGTAAAGCTCGGCAAAACGCAGGTCATAACACACGGACAGTCCGAGCCGGCCGCAGGGTGTATCCACCACCACGATGTCACTGCCGGGACGGACATTCGCCGACTCACGATAGGCTTCAGCCTTGCCCGGTATATCGACATCAAAGAGATGGATCTTGTCGTAGCGCGCGACGATCTGCCCCTCGGCATCAAATACCAGCGACGCCGCGGCCACGCGAGCCTCCGCTGTCACCCGCAACGGCAGAGTACCCGCCACGATCCAGAGCCCGAGCTCGCGGGCATACCTCGCGAGCGCATCCTGAATCGGACCTGTCCCTGGCGACTCGGCCACCTGCAGCTTGTCGGCATCGCGCAAACCGAGGAAGGCAAAGTTTTCCGGCAACACGACCACTTGTGCACCGGCGGCTGCCGCCTGCTCGAGACCCTCGCGCGCTGCCTCGAGGTTGGCCGCGACGCTCGCGGTCGAAGTCATTTGCACAGCCGCCACGCGCGCCGCTGACACCTCCGTGGTCACGCGACTACCGCCTGGGTAATCATGCAGGAAAAGCCTTCAGCAACGCAGATGCTCATGAGCGCAATTGTAGAGCCTGTCGGGCATGCTGTATCCGCTCAGACCAACACCACATCGAATCGGTCTGCATCGTACAAGCCCTCCGACTGCAAACGAATCGGTCGGGCGAGTGCGGACTCGAGCTCCGCCAGCACCGTCGAATCCTCGCCCAGCAGGCGATCGATGACATCGGGATGTGCGAGAACCAGCAATTCACGGCTGCTGAACTGATGGCCCTGCCGCAAGAGCTCGCGAAAAATATCCTGGCAGATGGTCTCTACTGAGCGAATGAAGCCGTGCCCCTCGCAAGTGGGGCAAGGCTCGCACAGTAGATGCTCCAGGCTCTCGCGCGTACGCTTGCGGGTCATCTCGAGCAACCCGAGTGGCGATAACGGCGCAAGCTGCGTCTGCGCGTGATCCGCAGCGAGCGCCAGTGACAAAGCGTCGAGAACCTGCTGTCGATGCCCTGTATCACGCATATCAATGAAATCGATGATGATGATGCCGCCCAAATTGCGCAAGCGCAGCTGGCGGGCAATGGCGACCGCCGCTTCGAGGTTGGTACGGAAGATCGTGTCTTCGAGGTTGCGATGACCGACGAATCCGCCGGTGTTGACGTCGATGGTGGTCATGGATTCAGTCTGGTCGATGACCAGGTAGCCACCGGACTTGAGCGGCACTTTACGCTCCAGCGCACGATTTATTTCTTCTTCGATACCGTGCAGGTCAAAGATGGGTCGCGGCCCCAGGTGCAGTTCGATACGCGGCCCGCCCTCGGGCAAAAAGTCCTGCATGAACTGCTCGAGTCTTTGTTTTTGATGATCGTCGTCCACCAGTACCCGCTCGACCGCTCGACCGAGCTCATCCCGCAACACTCGTTCTGCTAGCGGCAAATCCTCATGGATCAACTCCGCCGAGGACGCGGCCCTTGAACGCTGCTGCACATGCGACCAAAGCCGACCGAGGTAGGCCAGATCCGAGGCAAGGCGGTCCCTGCTGACGCCCTCGGCTGCCGTACGCACGATGTAGCCGCCATGCGCAGGAACAGGCTGCTCTGCCACGAGCTGCTGCATCAAGGCGCGCAACCGATCGCGCTCAGTGTCAGCCTCGATCCGGGTCGAAATACCCACGCCCTGCCCATGCGGCATGAAAACGAGATAACGTGAAGGCAAAGAAATGAACGTCGTGAGTCGCGCGCCCTTGCCACCGAGCGGATCCTTGACCACTTGCACCACAACCTCATCACCCGCTCCGAGCAGGCGTCGGATGTCGGGCTCCGGTCGCTGCTCGATCTGCGACATGCCGTCCAACACCCCGCTCGGCCCGCCCGAATTCGCGATCGACGCCACCGACTGTGCATCGAACCGCGTATCCTGCGAGACGATATCATTGACATGCAGAAAACCCGTGCGCGCCAAACCGAGCTCGATGAACGCCGCCTGCATGCCTGGCAGCACGCGCGTGACCTTGCCACGATAGATATTGCCCACGAAGCCACGGCGACTCGCGCGCTCAATGAAAAGCTCCTGCACGATACCCGCTTCGAGCAGCGCAGCCCGCGTCTCGCGAGGCGCCACATTGATGAAAATCTCGGCGCTCATGGCGGCTCCGCCTGCAAGAGCGGCACTCCCGCCGCCTGCAACAATTCAGCCGTCTCGAACAGCGGTAGACCCACCACGCCTGAATAACTTCCAGCGAGGTGCCGAACGAAGGCCGCTGCAAAACCTTGAATCGCGTAACCCCCTGCCTTGTCGCGCGGCTCCCCCGTACGCCAATAGGCGAGCATCTCGTCTCGCGTCAATGATTTGAAACTCACCTCAGTCACGCTCAGCCGAATGCTTTCGCCCGCAGGAGAAATAAGCGCTACGGCAGAAAGCACCTCGTGCGTTGTTCCAGAGAGCGCCTGCAGCATGCCGAGAAACTCCTGCTCATCGGCGGGCTTGCCGAGAATGCGGCCTGCCACGTGTACGGTGGTATCCGCCCCCAGTACCCAAAGCGACGATGCGGGCGACGACCCGCTCGCCAACTGCTGTTGCAAGGCACGAGCCTTGCCAAGCGCCATGCGCTGCACATAGTCTGCAGCGGGCTCACCCACCCAAGGTGTCTCGTCGATAGACGCCGATCTCTGACGATGCGGCACGCCCAATTGTCGCAACAATTCGACCCGACGCGGCGACGCCGACGCCAGCCAAAGCAGGCTATGATCGGATCTCATCAAAGATTTCAGCACCACGGAATGATCTGGCCTCTCGCTACTCACGATGATAGGGGTGGCCGGCAAGCACACTTTGTGCACGATAAAGCTGCTCGGCAATGAGCACGCGCGCCAAGCCATGTGGCAAGGTGAGATCGGACAACGACCAGCGCTCGGTGGCACGGGCCTCCACCGCCGGGGCATGGCCGTCGGGACCGCCGATGACAACCACGATATCCGGCGACTCTTCGGCCAGTTGCTGCAAACGACTCGCAAAATCGACGCTGGTGAAGCGCCGCCCCCGCTCATCCAGCAATATCATTTTTTCTTTGGATCGCAGACTGGCAAGGACCTGCTCACCCTCACGCTGCATGGCCTGCTCGGCCGTACGATGTGCGCGACTGGCCGTCGGCAGTTGCTGCAGCTCCACCCGCCAAGGCAGGCGGATCCGCTTCAAGTATTCATTGACCGCGGACTCCACCCAGCCAGGTTGGCGATCACCCACGACCAGCAGTCGAACCCGCATCCCACAATTGCTCGAGTTGATAGAGTTCGCGGGTACGAGGCAACATGATGTGAACCATCACATCCGGCAGATCGACCAGCACCCACTCGCCCTGGCGTTCGCCTTCGACCCCAAGCGGTCGCTGTCCTGCCGCCTTGCACATTTGCACCACGCGCTCAGCCACCGAGCGCAAATGTCGATCCGACGTGCCGCCGGCAATGACCATGTAGTCGGTCACATCACTGACGCCGCGCACATCGAGCACACGAATATCCACCGCCTTCATATCCTCAAGGGCATGACGGACGAGCTGCAGCAACGCGGGCTCCTGACGCGGCTTTTTGGCCGTCGGTGCGAGCTTTAATTTCTTTGAACCGATACCGCTCGGCTTGGAGGCAGGCTTGCTTGCGCTCGATGCTTTGCCTTTAGCTGGCGCTTTGGCCTTGGCAGGCGCTTTGGC
>CAZHLL010000033.1:0-9694 GCA_964533305.1 uncultured Acidibacter sp. | reverse complement strand
TTGCGCTCGATGCTTTGCCTTTAGCTGGCGCTTTGGCCTTGGCAGGCGCTTTGGCCTTGGCTTTGGCTTTGGGCTTGGTCGTGGCCTTAGCCTTGGTCGTGGCTTTGGTCTTGGCTTTGGTAGCGGTGGACGATTTAGTCATGAAAAACGCGCAAACTCCCTGCAAAAATGAACATCGGAAACTCAATCGCGCGTGCGTTGGGCTTCCCCAGCTGGTTGGGCGCGAGCATAGCACTGGCTTTCGAGGATAATCTGACGGACCGGCTCCGGTACGAGATAACGTGGGTCCTCGCCCGCGAGTACGATGCGGCGCAATTCACTCGAGGCAATGTCCAAAGCCGTGACGGCATGGACGTAGACGAGACCATGGGTAGAGCCGTGCAGCTCCGCCACATCCCGCGCGCGATGCTGCATCAAGAGGCTCGAGAGAGGGCCGTGCTCGGGGGGCTGCCAGCCTGGACGATGGGCGACCACAAGATGCGCTAACGAGGTCAACTCCTGCCATCGATGCCACAAGGGCAACCCCAGAAAAGCATCCATGCCGAGTATCAGACATAGCGGTGACCGCGGCCACTCGGTGCGAAACTCCAGCAGCGTATCCAGCGAGTAGCTTGGCCCCTGACGCTGGAGCTCACGCGCATCGACCACAAAACGCGATTCACCCGCGACTGCGGCCTGCAGCATTTGCACGCGCAGCGCCGCGTCGGCAATGGCACTGTCCCGATGCCTGGGTTCCCCGGTGGGCACCCAATGCAATCGCTCAAGATGTAATGTGGACAAGAGCTCAAACCCGGTGCGCAGATGCCCGAAATGCACGGGATCAAAAGCGCCGCCAAAGATTCCGATGGGGCCCGCGCTCATACCGCGCGTATTCCGCAACACTCGCTACAGAGCAGCGCTAGTTCGTCCCAAGGGTCACCCGCAAGGCGACCTTTGATCATGCGATCGGCGCGCAGCGCCCGACTGGCAAGACGTGCAAAGGGCAGACGTGCAGCGCGCGGACGGGCGCGATCGAGGGCAGCGCGATGAGCAGGCGGCATGCGCGGCCCAGGCAAGCGCGCTGGATCATCCCCCGAGCGAAGCGCCCAAAAATATCGCAGCTCGCGCGATACCGCCCAGAGCACCAGCGTCGGCTCGACGCCCTCCCCGCGCAGGCCTGCAAGAATCCGTAGCGAACGCGTTGCATCACCCTCAACCACGGCCTGACCCAAGGTGAACACATCGTAACGGGCACTCGGCGCCACTGCGTTCAATACCGCCTGCGCATCGACTCGGCCGGCGGGCAACAACAAGCTCATTTTTTCGAGCTCCTGTTGCGCCGCGAGCAAGTTGCCCTCCACACGCGTTGCCAGCAAGGCGAGCGCGTCGGCGTCGAGCTCAAGACCGAGCTTACGCGCCCGCGCCACAAGCCAACGGTCAAATCCTTGAGCGTCAATGGGCCAAAACGGCACCCAGACGCCATGCTGCTCGATAGCCTTGACCCAGGCGGAGGCGATTGCGGTTCCGTCCAATCGCGGCGTGATCAGTAGCCAAAGAATATCCGGCGCGGCCGCCTCAATGATTTGCAACAAGGCGGCGGCACCGTCCTTGCCGGGCTTGCCCGAGAATCGCAGTTCAATGATTCGTTGTTCGCCAAACAGCGACATGGACTGAGCGGCGCCCTGAAGATCGAGCCAATCCCCCGCTCGCTCGGGAAAACGCTGCTCGCGCTCGCTGTACCCCTGCGCGCGCGCGGCCGCGCGAATCGCATCGGCCGCCTCACCGAGCAGCAAGTCTTCATCACCGGACAGCAGGTAGACCCCGGCGAGCGGCCCCCGCTGCAAATGCCCCGATAACGCATCCACGGTCAGTTTCATGGGTAGAGATTATCCCCCTTTACGGCGCGCGCGTTTTCAAGCTCCGAAGAGCGGCTCCCAGCGGTTGCAGCCTCACCTACCGATGTTATAAAGTAACTTCTTATTGTTATTTCATAACAATTGGGCGATTTCCTTCTCCGATTCATGCATATCTGAGGTGTTCCGTGTCCCGACCCCACCCTGTAGCCGCGCCCTTGCTCTCGCTCCCAACCGTCGTCAGCCTGATGCTAAGCGCTCCGCTCACGCACGCAGACGGGTTGAATGAGGTGGTCATCACCGCCTTGCCGATCCGCAATACGGTCCTAGAGACCGCCCAGCCGGTGCTGGTCGTGGACGGCGAAGACCTTGTGCGCCAACGCGCGTTGTCACTCGGCGAAACGCTCGCCACACAACCCGGCGTATCCGAGAGCGCTTTCGGACCGATCGCGAGCCGCCCCATCCTGCGTGGCCAAGGCGGGCTACGGGTGCAGACGTATCAAGACTTGGGCGATACCCTGGATGTGGGCGCCCTGTCCGATGACCATGCCGTGACGCTCGACCCGCTGCTCGCCGAACGCATCGAAATCATCCGCGGCCCAGCCGCGTTGATGTTCGGCAACTCGGCGGCCGCGGGAGCGGTCAACGTAGTGACTCGTCGCCTGCCGAGCGTAGCCCAGAGCAAAGATATGCGTGGCAGCTTCGAAGCGCGGGCGGATGAGGCATCCGGTGCCAAAATATTGGGTGGCGAGCTCGGTATCGCGGTGGGAGGCGGCTGGCAACTGCATCTCGATGCCTTCAGTGCTGACAGCGACAACATCGATATTCCGGGGTTTGCCTGGTCGCAGGCGCTGCGCGAGGAATTGGCCGCCGAGGGCGAGCCCGTGGATGAATCGCGCGACCAATTGCCGAACTCGGATGGCAAAAGCGACGGCGGCAGCATCGGCCTTGCCTGGATTGGGGAAACCGCCCGTTTCAGTTTTTCTTTGAGCCAGCACGACATGAATTACGGCCTTCCGGGCCCCGGGGAGGAAGAAGGCGAGCCATCGGACATTCGTCTTGACCTCGGTCAGGATCGACTGGACCTCGAAGGTGAGTGGCGCTTTGCCACCGGGCCTTTTGATGTGCTGCGACTGCGCGGCACCCGCAACGACTACCAGCATCTTGAGCTGGAGGGCGATGAAATCGGTACACGTTACGCGCAAGTCGGCGATGAGTGGCGGCTTGCGCTCGAGCATGGCGGCCGTGCCGACAGCCGCTGGCGCGGCACTCTCGGCTTGCAATGGCGTCGAGTGGATTTTGATGCTGAAGGCGAAGAGGCCTTCCTGCCACCCTCCATCGCGCGCAATCTCGGCGGCTTCGTCTTTCAGGAGGTGGACATCGGCGCGCTCACGCTGGAGGCAGGTGGTCGTCTCGAACAACAAAAAATTACGCCCAGCAATACCACCGAAAACCTACCGACCTATGATGAAAGCGCCTTCAGTGGTTCTTTGGCGGCACTGTGGCGCTGGCGCGAGGGCGTGATCGGCAGCCTGCAGATTACGGCCTCAGAGCGTCACCCCACCGCGACTGAACTCTATGCCGATGGCCCGCACCTCGCCGTGCGCCGGATCGAGATCGGGGACCCCACCCTCGGTACCGAACAGGGACTGACCGTGGATCTCGGTCTGCGCATCGTGCGCGGTGGATGGCAGAGCGAAGTGTCCATCTTTGTTAGCGACTATGACGATTACATCGTCGCTCAGCCCGTCCCCGATTTGGATGAGGATGAGGCACGCCTCACGGGCAATAGCCTGCGTATGCGTGCGCAACGCGCCCGCCCGCAAGGAGGCGGCGATGCCGATGAGCTCACGGTGATTCGTTTCGAAGCCCGCGATGCCACCTTCCGCGGCGCCGAGTTCAGGGTGTCTTACCCGGAATTGACACGCCTTAGCGGTGGTCGTATCGGGGTTGATTTCTTTGGGGACCACGTGCGGGCCCGGGGGGCCGGTGGCGAACCGCTACCTCAGATCCCGCCCCATCGGCTGGGCGCCGGGATCACCTGGCAAGGCGAGCGCTGGCAGTGGGGCTTGGATGCAATTTGGCACGATTCACAGACCCGGGTGACCGATAACGAATTGCCCACCAATGGCTTCACCCTGCTCGGAATGGATGCCTCTTATCGGCAATCTCTCGGTGCCACCGAAGCCCTGTGGTTTTTGCGCGCAACGAACCTGCTGGATGAGGAGGCGCGACGACATGCCTCCCCCTTGAAAGATTATGCGCCCTTGCGCGGCCGCAGCATTACTGCGGGCCTGAGAGTCAGCTTTTGATCATGTTCACGCACGCAGCGCAGCCGGTTATGATCACGTGAGAATCTTGTTCTGGTAAAACGGCTGTTCCGGACAGCTTGATGGCAGGAGCCTTTCTCATGCGCGATATTGCTCAACAAAGATGGATTGTTTGGCCCGTTGTCGCCTTGGTACTGGCAGGCTTTACCAGCATTGTCGGCGCGGCCAGCGCGGTGGCCGCCGCGGCGCAGTCTGCCCCCGCCAAAGCTCATGATCACCAACACGATCATGACCACGATCATGACCACGATCATGATCATGATCATGATCACCAGCATGACCACGCTGGGTCGCCGGGTCGGCATGTGCACGGCGAGATCACGGTCAACCTCGTGCTCGAGGGCAATGAGCTCACCGCCGAGCTCGATTCGCCAGCCATTCATGTGGTCGGTTTTGAGCGAGCCCCACAGAGCGACATCGAGCGGACGCGCATTGAGACCGCTCATGCTTGGCTTGCCAGTGGCCGAGGCTTTCTCGGCGTACCCCGCGCTGCCCGGTGTCAACCGGCCGTCCTTGATTTCTCGCCGCCCCCAGCGGACGCCAAGCACGCCAACTATCGCGCTCGGCACCAATATCGTTGCGCCAATCCCGCCGCGCTCGAATGGGTGGAACTCTGGGCCCTGCGCGAGCTCGAAGGGGTGGACAAGGTCGTCTTCAACCTGATCATCGATGGGCGCCAGGAACAGATCGTGGTGGACGGTACGCTGCAAAGAATTTCCCTGCGCTGAACTGCCCTCGGCGGCAGACCCGTGACGGATAGCGCATTGACCCACGGCCCCGCCATCGAGGCGCGCTCACTGCGATTTGCCTGGCCGGGTAAATCTTTGCTCATCGATATTGACCACTTCGTGCTGCAACGGGGCGAGCGAGTGTTTCTGCGCGGCCCGAGCGGTAGTGGCAAAAGTACACTACTCGGTCTGCTCGGCGGAGTGCTGCAGCCGGCCAGCGGCGAGATCATGCTGCTCGGGCAGCCACTCGGTGCGATGTCTGCGGGTGAACGCGATCGGTTTCGTGGCGAACAAATCGGCTTCATCTTTCAGATGTTCAACCTGATTCCGTATTTGAATGTGCTCGAAAACGTCTCCTTACCCGGCCGATTCTGCAAGGCGCGAGAACAGCGCATCGGCGGCGATCCCGCCGTTGAAGCAAGGCGACTGCTCGCGTCACTCGGCCTTGATGACCCAGCGCTACTCACGCGACCTGTGACCGAGCTTTCCATCGGCCAGCAGCAACGGGTGGCGGCGGCTCGAGCGCTCTACGGCAAACCCGGACTCATCATCGCGGATGAACCCACCTCCTCGCTCGATCACGATGCCCGCGAGAATTTTTTGGCCTTGCTGATGGAGGAGTGCCGCGCTCAGGGCGCGAGCCTGTTGTTCGTCAGTCATGATGTCTCCCTCGGCGAGCGCTTTGATCGAGTGCTGGAACTCAAAGAAATCAATCGCGTGGCAGCCAAGCGCAACGAGGAGATCGCGGCATGACCTGGCTGCTGGCGCTACGTTCGCTGCGCAATCGCCGATCGACGGCACTGCTCACCATTGCCGCGATCGCGATCAGCGTGACGCTGCTCTTGGGGGTGGAGAAATTGCGTAGCTCGGCGCGCGATGGATTCGCCAACACGGTCTCCGGGGTTGATCTGATTGTGGGCGCACGCTCGGGCCAGCTCAATCTTTTGCTGTATTCGGTTTTTCGTGTTGGCGACGCCACCGCCAATGTCACCTGGGATAGCTATCAGCGCATTGCGAATCACCCGGATGTCGCTTGGACCATCCCGCTCTCGCTCGGCGATTCACACCGCGGATTTCGCGTGCTCGGCACCTCGCTCGCGTACTTTGAACACTACCGCTTTGCCGGTGACCGGCAAATCCGGTTTGCCGAAGGCCGACCGTTTGAGGATCTCTATGACGCCGTGATTGGTGCCGATGTGGCCCAGCAGTTGGCCTATGTCATCGATCAACCCGTGGTCATCGCGCATGGCACCGGGCGAGTGAGTTTCACCGAACATAACGACAAACCCTTCCGTGTGGTCGGTATCCTCGAGCGCACCGGTACGCCCATCGATCGCACCGTGCATGTGTCGCTCGAAGCCATCAGCGCCATTCACGTCGACTGGCAGGCAGGGATGCAGGCTCCGCCTGGCGCGAGAATCAGCGCCGAAGATGCTCGCACACGCGACCTGACCCCTGATTCGATCACGGCCTTCATGGTGGGCATGAACAGCCGTGTCATGACCTTCACCATGCAGCGAGCCATCAATGAATATCGGCCAGAGCCCCTGATGGCAGTGATCCCAGGCGTGGCGCTGTCACAGTTGTGGAATCTGGTCGGCATCGCCGATACGGCGCTGCGCATCGTTGCGGGCTTCGTGGTGCTGGCGGGGCTACTCGGTATGCTGACCGCCATCCTGACCAGCCTGAACGAAAGACGACGCGAGATGGCGATCCTGCGGTCTGTCGGCGCGCGTCCCCGGCATGTGTTCACGCTGCTCATTACCGAAGCCGGCATCCTCGCAAGTAGCGGCGTGGCGCTTGGCGTGGCGCTCACCTACCTTGCGATCTTCACCGCCCAGCCCCTGCTTGAGCAACGTTTCGGAATCTTTCTGCAACCCGGCGGTCTGAGCGGGTACGATCTTGCGCTGTTGGGCGGCATCATCCTCGCAGCACTACTCATGGGGGCGGTGCCAGCCTGGCGGGCGTATCGCAACAGCCTGAGTGATGGCCTGACCATCCGGGTCTGAGCCAAAAATGGCATAGGCGGATCATCAATCATGTCGCAAGCAAAACTCATCCACTCCTCCCTGGCAGCGTCCATCGTTGTCACTGGGCTCTTGGCGGCGATCGGTCTGGTCGGCAGTGCGCAGGTCCAGGCCATCACCGCGCCGTCGGCGCAAAGCGCCAACGCGCCCGCCGTCGGCACCCCGGCCCCCAAGAGCAATACACGGCGCAACTCGCAGCCGAAGGCCGCAAGAGAGCTCGATTGGGAAGAGCTCATACCGGAAGAGTCCCGCGAGCGATTTTTGATGGGGCCTCCGCCAGCGGTGCATGACTATCTCGGCGAGGGTGGTATGGCCGCCCAACAAGTGATGGACTTTTCGGTCAACAAGGCACTGAACGGCGCCACCGTCAAGATACCGGGATTCATCGTGCCCTTGGATATCGGTAAGGATGGCCTCGTTTCCGAGTTTTTTTTGGTGCCCTATTTTGGCGCCTGTATCCATGTGCCACCACCGCCACCCAACCAAATCGTTTACGTACGTATGGCCAAGGGAGTGGCGCTTGATTCCATCTATGAGGCCTACTGGATCACCGGGCGCCTGAAGGCCTCCAATAAGACCACTCGACTTGGCGCCTCGGCGTACCAGCTCGATGGCAGCAAGGTCGAAATCTACCAGTACTGAGGCGACAGGCCATGGCTTCGCTGTTTGAAAAAATCATCGCGGGCGAACTGCCTGCGGACATCGTGTATCAGGATGATCGCGTCACGGCCTTTCGTGATATCCATCCCCGTGCACCCGTACACATCCTGATTGTGCCCAACAAAATGATTGCGACCGCCAATGATATCGCCGATGACGATGAAGCCCTGATCGGCCATCTTTTTGTGGTGGCGCGAGACCTTGCTCGCAAGGAAGGCATTGCCGCCGATGGCTACCGGCTGATCATCAACTGCAACAGTCATGGCGGGCAGGAGGTGTATCACCTGCACCTGCATCTGGTCGGGGGCGCGCCGCTTGGCCCCATGCTCTGTCATTGAACCAAGGATTTCCCATGCGTCGCTCACTCTACCCCTTCATCGAAGCTCGTCGCAGCGGTTATCTGCAAGTCTCTGCCACCCATGAAATGTATTGGGAAGAGAGCGGAAATCCGGAGGGCAAGCCGGTGGTGTTCCTGCATGGTGGGCCAGGCGGCGGCACGGATGCCGGCATGCGCCGATTCTTTGACCCAGCGCGCTATCGCATCGTGCTCTTTGATCAGCGCGGCTGCGGCAAGAGCCGACCGCACGCGAGCCTCGAGGACAACACCACCTGGCATTTGGTCGCAGATATCGAGCGCTTGCGCGAATTTCTCGGCATCGAGCGCTGGCAGGTGTTTGGCGGCTCCTGGGGCTCGACCTTGGCACTGGCCTATGCGCAAAGCCACCCGGATCGTGTCACCGAGCTCGTCTTGCGCGGCATTTTTCTGGTTCGCCCTTGGGAGTTCCGCTGGTTTTATTCCACGCCGGATGGCACGGGTGCACTCTATCCTGACCTCTATGAGCAATTCATTGAAGTCATCCCGCCCGAAGAACGCGGCGATGTCATCCGCGCCTACTACAGCCGACTGACGAGCGAGGATCCGGTCATACGCAGCAACGCAGCGCGCGCCTGGTCAATCTGGGAAGGCTCCACCAGCTTTCTGCACGGAAACCAGGACTACGTCGCCAAAGTCGGTGAGACTTTTTTCGCCGAGGCCTTTGCGCGCATTGAGTGCCACTACTTCATTCATGGCGGCTTCCTCAAACACGAAAACCAACTACTCGATGAAGTGAGCAAGATTCGTCACCTACCCTGCACCATCGTGCAAGGCCGGTACGATGTGGTGTGTCCGATGAAAAGCGCCTGGGATCTGCATCGCGCCTGGCCCGAGGCGGACTTACGCATCGTACCCGACGCGGGTCACTCGGCCTTTGAGCCCGGCATATTGAGCGAGCTCATCGATGCGACGGATCGTTACGCCTCGCGTTGATTGAGACGTCCGGTGGGTTCACCGGTGGCCGAGATCATCTGCCGCTCAAGTAACCATTGCCTTGCGTCGTGGGCATCGTCCTCGAACCAGCGTCGCGCCGAGCCCAGGCGAAAGCTGTAACCCCAGGCATCCATGTCCTGCATCAAAAGCCCGCGATCGAGCTCCGGTAGCAGATCTGCCCAAAGAATTTGCAGATAGCAAACGGCATTCTCCTCGGCATGATCACCGCCCGCGTCGCAAAAAAGCGCAGTGCGTCGAGCGGAGCTCATGCAGACAATATGGGCCGCTTCATGCAGCACGGAATGCACCGGCGTGTCGTCGCGCAGAAAGAGCCGCAGCCCCCCATCCTGATGCGCAATACCGGCCTCAGCGCCGCCCCAGTAACTGCCGGGCAACTCCGCAGCAGGCGCACACTGCTGCAGCCTGATGCCATGAAAGCCAAGCAGATGCTGCAGTGCAGTCCGACGCGCCGCAGAGTCACACAGGAACATTCTTCTCAGCCCCAGAGCAACCGCGACGCCATCACTTCAGGCTGGCGATACGCTGCAACACCATGCCGGCGAGCTCGTTGGCCAGCGTGGTACGCAATTGCTCACGCTCGCGTTGCTTGGCGAGTGCAGCCCGCTCATCGAAACTGAACTCCCGCGCCAGCGACAATTCTTCACTGTCGATTTTTTTGATCATGCCAGCTTGCGGATCACCCACCGCTTCGAATGAATATCGAACCCGGTAGGTCAGCTCATACTCCCGCGGCACATTGCGCGCCGAGACCGATGCCACGCGCTCGATGAACTCGTCCGCCTCGATC
>CAZHLL010000032.1:11052-23524 GCA_964533305.1 uncultured Acidibacter sp. | reverse complement strand
CTCGGTGGCCAAGTGCTGCCGGGTTCGGAGCTCGAGCGTGTGGCTTCACTACCGACGCGCGATCAGGCTCTGTCGATGCTCTTGGGTACACTCAAGGCACCGATCGAGAAGTTCGTGCGTACGCTCGCTGCCCCGCATACCAAGTTCGTGCGTACCGTTGCGGCTGTCCGCGACGCGAAGCAGGGCGCCGGCGCTTGATCTTGTTGCCTTTGAATATTTTTTGGAGTCAAAACAATGGCTGTTAACAAGGACGAAATCCTCGAAGCAATTTCCAATATGACCATCATGGAGATCGTTGACCTGATCTCTGCGATGGAAGAAAAGTTCGGCGTAACTGCGGCCGCTCCGGTGGCCATGGCGGCTGTGGCGGGTCCCGCTGCGGCAGCTGCGCCGGCGGAAGAGCAGACCGAGTTCACCGTGATCCTCAAAGAGTATCCGGCGGACAAGAAGGTTGGCGTCATCAAGGTCGTGCGCGAGCTCACCGGTCTTGGCCTCAAGGAAGCCAAGGATCTGGTCGAGGCCGTGCCTGGCACCATCAAAGAAGGTGTCAGCAAGGACGACTCCGCCAACATGAAGAAAAAGCTCGAAGAAGCTGGCGCGAAAGTCGAGATCAAGTAATCCCGCCTTTGTGGGTGGTGATTACCGGCGTATTGCGCGGTGCGCGGCAACCGGAGTCAAAGGGCTCCGGTTGCTTGCGTGTCCGCGCCTAGTTTGTAAATAGAGGTGACCGATGGCTTACTCCTTCACAGAGAAAAAGCGCATCCGCAAGAATTTCGGCAAACAGGGCAGTGTCCTGGAGACGCCGTATCTGCTGGCGATTCAACTCGATTCTTACCGGCAATTTCTGCAGGCAGAAAAGTCGGAAGAGGGGCGAGAGGACATCGGTCTGCACGCCGCCTTCAAGTCGGTGTTCCCGATTTCGAGCTACTCCGGCAACGCCGTGCTCGAGTACGTGAGCTACCGGCTCGGCGAGCCCGGCTTTGACGTCAAGGAATGCCAGCTGCGGGGTTTGACCTACGCGGCGCCGCTGCGCGTCAAGGTTCGCCTCATCGTCTATGACAAGGAAGCCTCGGGCCCCAAGAAGCCCGTCAAGGACGTGCGTGAGCAGGAGGTCTACCTCGGCGAGCTGCCGTTGATGACCGACAATGGCACCTTCGTGGTCAATGGCACCGAGCGTGTCATCGTCTCGCAGTTGCACCGCAGCCCGGGTGTGTTCTTTGATCATGACCGCGGCAAGTCGCATTCTTCGGGCAAGCTGCTCTTCAGCGCCCGTATCATTCCTTACCGCGGCTCTTGGCTCGACTTCGAATTTGATGCCAAGGATTGCGTGTTTGCGCGCATTGATCGCCGGCGCAAGCTGCCAGTATCGATCATTCTGCGCGCCCTCGGCATGAACGAGGACGAAATTCTCGATGTATTCTTTGAGAAGAATACGTTCTTCATCTCCGCAGAGGAAACTTCGCTCGAGCTCGTGCCGGCGCGTCTGCGTGGCGAGACGGCAAGCTTCGAAATCCGTGTCGGCGACAAGGTCATCGTCGAGGAAGGTCGTCGCATCACGGCCCGTCACGTGCGTCAGCTCGAGGATGCCGGCGTGACCCGACTCGCCGTGCCGCGCGATTACATGTACGGCAAGGTTCTTGCGCACGATGTGGTCAATACCGAAACGGGCGAGATCATCGCCAAAGCCAACGAGGTGCTGACCGCTGCCTCCTGCGAGCAGCTGATCGAGGCGGGCGTGACCGAGTTGCGTACGCTCTACGTCAATGATCTCGACCGTGGTCCCTACGTATCAGACACGCTGCGCATCGACCCGACCAAGAATCGACTCGAAGCGCTGGTCGAGATCTATCGCATGATGCGCCCCGGCGAGCCGCCGACGCGTGATGCCGCCGAAAATCTCTTTGCGAATTTGTTCTTCAATGGCGAGCGCTATGATCTCTCGGGCGTAGGCCGCATGAAGTTCAATCGCCGCGTGGGCCGCAAGGAAATCACTGGCGACAACGTGCTCTCGAAAGAGGACATCCTCGATGTGCTCAAGGTGCTAATCGCCATCCGCAACGGTGACGGCATCGTCGATGATATCGATCACCTCGGCAATCGGCGCGTGCGTTCGGTGGGCGAGATGGCGGAAAACGCCTTTCGCGTCGGCCTGGTGCGCGTTGAGCGCGCGGTCAAGGAGCGGCTCAATATCGCCGAGAGCGAGCCGCTCATGCCGCAGGAAATGATCAACGCCAAACCGGTCGCAGCCGCGGTCAAGGAATTCTTTGGTTCCTCGCAGCTCAGCCAGTTTATGGACCAGAACAACCCGCTCTCCGAAGTGACGCACAAGCGTCGCGTTTCGGCACTCGGCCCGGGTGGTCTCACCCGCGAGCGCGCGGGCTTCGAAGTGCGCGACGTGCATCCGACCCACTACGGTCGCGTGTGCCCGATCGAGACGCCAGAAGGCCCGAACATCGGCCTGATCAATTCTTTGTCGGTCTACGCCCGCACCAATGAATACGGCTTCCTCGAAACCCCGTATCGCCGCGTGGAAGAGGGTCGGGTGACTGACAAGATCGATTATCTCTCGGCCATTGAAGAGGGCGAGTTTGCCATCGCGCAGGCGAACGCCAGCGTGGATGGTCAAGGACGGCTGATCGAAGAGTTGGTCTCCTGCCGATTCCAGAACGAATTTACCCTGATGCCGCGCGAGCGTATTGGCTACATGGACGTGTCGCCGAAGCAGATCGTGTCGGTAGCGGCCTCGCTCATCCCCTTCCTCGAGCATGACGACGCGAACCGCGCACTCATGGGCTCGAACATGCAGCGCCAGGCGGTGCCGACGCTGCGCAGCGAAGCGCCGCTCGTGGGCACGGGCATGGAGCGACCGGTCGCGATCGACTCGGGCGTCACCGTGGTCGCTCGCCGTGGCGGCGTCGTCGATTCCGTCGATGCCTCGCGTATCGTGGTGCGGGTCAATGATGACGAGACCACGGTGTCCGAGCCGGGTGTCGACATCTACAACCTCACCAAATACACCCGCTCCAACCAGAACACCTGCATCAACCAGCGTCCGCTCGTCTCAGCCGGCGACAAGATCGCCCGCGGCGACGTGCTCGCCGATGGCCCCTCGACGGACCTCGGTGAGTTGGCGCTCGGTCAGAACATGTTGGTCGCGTTCATGCCTTGGAACGGCTACAACTTCGAGGACTCCATCCTCATTTCCGAGCGGGTGGTGCAGGAAGATCGTCTCACCACCATTCACATTGAAGAGCTGACTTGCGTTGCGCGCGACACCAAGCTTGGCTCCGAAGAAATCACGGCGGATATTCCGAACGTGGGTGATCAGGCGCTCAACAAGCTCGATGAGTCGGGTATTGCCTACATCGGTGCCGAGGTGCGTGCCGGCGATATTCTGGTCGGCAAGGTCACGCCGAAGGGCGAGACCCAACTCACGCCCGAAGAAAAACTGCTGCGCGCCATCTTTGGCGAAAAGGCGAGCGACGTCAAAGATACCTCGCTGCGTGTGCCCCCGGGCATGGACGGCACCGTCATTGACGTGCGGGTCTTCACGCGGGATGGCGTTGAAAAAGACGCGCGCGCGCTCTCGATCGAGAAGGCCGAGATTGAGCGGGTACGCAAAGATTTCGGCGACCAGCAGCGTATTCTCGAAGACGATATCTTCCAGCGCGTACGCAGCTTGCTCATTGGCAAGGTCGCGGCCGGTGGGCCCAACAAGCTCAAGGCCGGTGCCGCCGTAACGGCGGAGTACCTCGCTGAGCTCAAGCCCGATCAGTGGTTCGAGATTCGTCTCGATGACGAAGATGCGAACTCGCAGCTTGAAGCGGCGGCCGAGCGTGTGCGCTCGCAGCGTCAGATCTTTGAAGCTAAGTTCGAGAACAAGCGCGGCAAGATCACTCAGGGTGATGATCTCTCGCCCGGCGTGCTCAAGATGGTCAAGGTCTACCTTGCCGTCAAACGCCGCATTCAACCGGGCGACAAGATGGCCGGACGCCACGGCAACAAGGGTGTGATCTCGACCATCGTGCCGGTTGAAGACATGCCTTACCTCGAAGATGGCACTCCGGTGGATATCGTGCTCAACCCGCTCGGCGTGCCTTCACGCATGAACGTGGGTCAGGTGCTCGAGACTCACCTTGGCTGGGCGGCCAAGGGCATCGGCCACAAGATCGGTCGCATGCTCGAGCAGCAGCAGGCGCTCGCCGATCTGCGTGGTTTCATTGGTCGTGTCTACAACGACACCGGCGGCCAAAAGGAAGCCATCGACAGCTTGAGCGACAAGGAGCTCGTCGAGCTCGCGGGCAACCTCTCGCGGGGTGTGCCGATCGCGACACCGGTGTTTGATGGCGCCTCTGAGGCCGAGATCAAGCGACTGCTAGAGCTTGCGGATCTGCCCTTGTCGGGTCAGGCCCACCTGACCGACGGCCGCACGGGCGAGCGCTTTGAGCGTCCCGTCACGGTGGGTTACATGTACATGCTCAAGCTCAACCACCTGGTTGATGACAAGATGCATGCGCGATCCACCGGACCGTACTCGCTTGTCACGCAGCAGCCGCTCGGTGGCAAGGCGCAATTTGGTGGTCAGCGCTTTGGTGAGATGGAGGTCTGGGCGCTGGAGGCCTACGGCGCCGCCTACACCTTGCAGGAAATGCTGACGGTCAAATCAGACGACGTGAACGGTCGCACGAAGATGTACAAGAACATCGTCGACGGCAATCATCAGATGGATGCGGGCATGCCCGAGTCGTTCAACGTATTGGTGAAGGAGATTCGTTCCCTCGCCATCAACGTTGAACTGGAACAGGATTGATTGAGGTGCAGCCATGAAAGATCTTCTCAATATTTTCAAGCAACACGCACCCGTCGAGCACTTCGACTCGATCAAGATCGGTCTGGCTTCGCCCGACATGATCAAGTCCTGGTCGTACGGTGAAGTCAAAAAACCGGAAACCATCAACTACCGCACTTTCAAGCCGGAACGTGATGGCTTGTTCTGCGCCAAAATCTTTGGCCCAGTCAAGGATTACGAGTGCCTGTGCGGCAAGTACAAGCGGCTGAAGCACCGCGGCGTCATTTGCGAAAAATGCGGTGTCGAAGTCACGCAATCGAAAGTGCGTCGTGACCGCATGGGTCATATCGACCTTGCTTCGCCCGTGGCGCATATCTGGTTTCTGAAGTCACTGCCCTCGCGCATTGGTTTGATGCTGGACATGACGCTGCGCGAAATCGAGCGCGTGCTTTACTTTGAAGCCTTCGTGGTCATTGATCCCGGTATGACGCCGCTGCAGCGCGGCCAGTTGCTCACCGATGAGATGTACCTCGAAGCCATCGAGGAACACGGCGACGAATTCGATGCCCGCATGGGTGCCGAAGCCATCCACGAGCTGCTGCGTTCGCTCGACCTGCCGCTCGAGGTAGGAAAGGCCCGAGAGGACATGGCTAACACGAGCTCGGAGACCAAGCTCAAGCGTCTCTCCAAGCGCCTGAAGTTGATCGAATCCTTCATCGAGTCGGGCAACAAGCCCGAGTGGATGGTGATGACCATTCTGCCGGTGCTGCCGCCGGACTTGCGTCCGCTCGTGCCGCTCGATGGTGGGCGTTTTGCCACCTCCGATCTCAATGATTTGTATCGTCGCGTTATCAACCGCAACAACCGTCTACGCCGGCTGCTCGAGCTCAATGCGCCGGACATCATCGTGCGCAACGAAAAGCGCATGCTGCAGGAGGCGGTGGACGCACTGCTCGATAACGGCCGTCGGGGCCGGGCGATTACCGGCACCAACAAGCGCCCACTGAAGTCGCTGGCCGACATGATCAAGGGCAAGCAGGGCCGCTTCCGCCAGAACCTGCTCGGCAAGCGCGTCGACTACTCCGGTCGTTCGGTGATCGTGGTCGGTCCGACGCTGCGCCTGCATCAGTGCGGTCTGCCAAAGAAAATGGCGCTTGAGCTCTTCAAGCCGTTCATTTTCCAAAAGCTGCAATTGCGTGGCGATGCCTCGACCATCAAGGCCGCTAAGCGCCTGGTGGAGCGCGAAGGGCCGGAAGTGTGGGACATCCTCTCCGAGGTGATCCGCGAGCACCCCGTGCTCCTCAATCGCGCGCCCACCTTGCACCGTCTTGGCATTCAGGCGTTCGAGCCTGTGCTGATCGAGGGCAAGGCGATTCAGCTGCACCCGCTCGTCTGTACCGCCTTCAACGCCGACTTTGACGGTGACCAGATGGCGGTGCACGTGCCGTTGTCGCTCGAGGCGCAGCTCGAAGCCCGCGCACTGATGATGTCATCCAACAACATCCTCTCGCCGGCCAATGGTGAGCCGATCATCGTGCCGTCACAGGACGTGGTGCTTGGGTTGTACTACATGACTCGCGAGCGTGTCGGCGCCAAGGGCGAAGGCATGATGTTCGCCGACGTCGGCGAAGTGCATCGCGCTTATGAAACCCGTGAAGTCGATCTGCAGGCACGCATCCACGCGCGCATTCGCGAGACCGTGGCCGAAAACGGTGAGTGGGTGGAGCGGCGTCGGCTGGTGAAGACGACCGTGGGTCGTGCGCTGCTGTCCGATGTGCTGCCGGTGGGCATGTCTTTTGATCTCATCAATCAAGACATGACCAAGAAAACCATTTCGGCCACCATCAACGCCTGCTATCGCACTCTGGGCCTCAAAGATACGGTGATTTTTGCCGACCGGCTGATGTACACCGGGTTCCATTATTCGACTCGCGCATCGGTGTCGTTCGGTGTCGATGACATCGTGATTCCCGAGCAGAAGACCAAGATCGTCTCGGCTGCAGACCGCGAGGTCAAAGAAATCCAGGAGCAATACTCCTCGGGTCTCGTGACCAATGGCGAGCGCTACAACAAGGTGGTCGATATTTGGTCGCGTGCCAACGACCAGATCGCCAAGGCGATGATGGAAAAGCTCGGCAGCGAAGAGGCGGTGGACAGCAAGGGCGTCAAACAACGCCAGAAGTCCTTCAACTCCATCTTCATGATGGCCGACTCGGGCGCCCGCGGTAGCGCGGCGCAGATTCGTCAGCTCGCCGGTATGCGCGGTCTCATGGCGAAGCCGGACGGCTCGATCATCGAGACGCCGATCACGGCGAACTTCCGTGAAGGTCTGAACGTGTTGCAGTACTTCATTTCGACCCACGGCGCCCGCAAGGGTCTCGCGGACACCGCATTGAAGACCGCCAACTCCGGCTATCTCACTCGTCGCCTCGTCGATGTGGCGCAGGATCTCGTGGTGACCGAGGTCGATTGCGGCACCACCGAGGGTCTCACCGTGACGCCGCTCGTTGAGGGCGGTGACGTGGTCGAAGGCTTGGGCGAGCGCGTGCTGGGTCGCGTCGTGGCCGAAGATGTGCTGCGTCCGGGCGGCAAGGGCGCGGTGCTGGTCGAAGCGGGTACCCTGATCGATGAGCATCTCGTGCGCGAGCTCGAGCAGCAGGGCGTCGATTCGGTGAAAGTGCGTTCCGCGATCACCTGTGCGACGCGCTACGGCGTCTGCGCGACCTGCTACGGCCGTGATCTCGCGCGTGGTCGCATCATCAACATCGGCGAGGCCGTTGGTGTGATGGCGGCCCAGTCGATCGGTGAGCCGGGCACCCAGCTGACCATGCGTACCTTCCACATCGGTGGTGCGGCCTCGCGAGCGGCGGCGTCATCGAGCGTCGAAGTTCGCAACAAGGGCACGTTGCGCTTTCATAACGTCAAAACCGTGGCGCATCAAAAGGGTTACCTCGTGGCCGTGTCTCGCTCGGGCGAGATCGGCGTGGTCGATGAATTCGGTCGCGAGCGCGAACGCTACAAGATCCCTTACGGTGCGCAGATCAGCCATCGCGAAGGGGATTTGGTCGCGGCAGGCCAAGCGGTCGCCACTTGGGATCCACACACCCATCCGGTCGTCACCGAGGTGGCGGGCTTCCTCAAGTTCCAGGACTTCGTGGATGGTCTGACGGTCACTCGGCAGGTCGATGAAGTGACGGGACTCTCGTCGGTCGTCGTCCTCGATGGCACCAAGCAGCGCGGTGGCAAAGAATTGCGACCGATGGTCAAGCTGGTCAATTCGAAGGGCAAGGAAGTGCCGTTCGCCAACACCGAAATTCCGGCGGCCTACACGCTGCCAGCGGGTGCCTTGATCAGCCTTGAAGATGGTGCGGAAGTGTCCGTGGGTGACGTCATCGCCCGTATCCCGCAGGAATCTTCCAAGACTCGCGACATCACCGGTGGTCTGCCGCGTGTGGCCGATCTCTTTGAAGCCCGTAAGCCCAAAGATCAGGCGATCCTCGCTGAGAAGAGCGGCACCGTCAGCTTCGGCAAAGAAACCAAGGGCAAGCGTCGTCTCGTCATCACCGATGACAGCAGCGAGAAGTACGAAGAACTGATTCCGAAGTGGCGTCAGCTCAACGTCTTCGAAGGTGAGCAGGTCACACGTGGCGAAGTCATCGCCGACGGTGAGCCGAACCCGCATGACATCTTGCGCTTGCAGGGTGTTGAGGCGTTGGCCAACTTCCTGGTGCGCGAGATTCAGGACGTGTATCGCCTGCAGGGAGTGAAGATCAACGACAAGCACATCGAGGTGATCATTCGCCAGATGCTGCGCAAGGTCGAGGTCGCCGATCCGGGTGAAGCACCCTTGCTCAAGGGTGAGCAGCTTGATCGTTCGCGCGCATACGACATCAATGATCGGATGACGGAAGAGAACAAAACGCCATCCACCTTGTCGCATGTGTTGTTGGGTATTACCAAGGCGTCGTTGGCGACTGAGTCGTTCATCTCCGCAGCGTCGTTCCAGGAAACCACCCGCGTGCTGACCGAGGCCGCGGTGCGCGGTCTCAAGGACGACCTGCGTGGCTTGAAGGAGAACGTGATCGTCGGCAGGCTGATTCCGGCCGGTACCGGTTTTGCGGCTCATCAGCAGCGTCGTCGACGCGCTGAGGTGTCCGAGGTCTCGGCGGGTTACACCGACGTGGGTGTGTCGGCAGCGGGCGAAGCCGACGAGACGACGGGTGTCAGCGAGGAAGAGCGCTCAGCCACCTGAGGAGTTTTTGACCAATGGACGACGAGCCGGGCAGCGGGGCTTTGAGCGAGCCCGAAGGCTTGGGGGGTGAGAGGGAGACTGCGCATCGCATGCCACCGGGGCATCCCACCCCGGTGCGTGTGCTGTTGCGCGGGCTCGAACTCGTGCAGGTGCTCAATCGCGAGGGCCCGCTTACCACGGCAGCGCTAAGCCAAAAACTTCGACTGGCTCGGACCACCGTCAATCGTTGCCTCGCGACGCTGGAGGCAACCGGCTTTGTCGAGCGATTGCCTAACCGGCGATACAGTCTAACGCTCAAGTGCCAAACACTGAGTCACGGATACGACAATACCGTCGAACGTATCGAGCCTGTTCGTCTCGGCATGCACGCCGTGGCGACTCGCGTGCAATGGCCCATGAGCCTGATGCGGTTCCATTTTCCGGATATGTTCATCGAGGATTCCACCGATCGCGAAAGCGGTTTTGCGGTGGAATATTTTGAGCGTGGCATGGTGATCCCGGTGCTGACTACCGCCTCAGGCCGCGCCATGCTGGCTTTTTCGAGCCCCCGTATCCGCGACACCTTGCTCGATTACTTGTGGCCCAACCGGCCACAGGAAACCCAGCTCACCTGGACGGACCGCAGTGCGCTCGAGCGTGAGCTCGCCGTGACCCGCGAGCGCGGGTTTGCCCGCGCCACCCGTCCGCTGCGCCTGACCGAGCAGGGCAGTCTCGCCATCCCCGTGATGGTGGACGGTGAGCCCGTGGCTGCGCTCGCCGTGCGCTTTGCGCTCTCGGCCGTCTCGTTTGATGAAGCGCGCAAGCGCCTCTTGCCCATGCTGCAGGACGTGGTGCTCGGCCGCACCTAGGTGCTACCAACGCAAGAGCTTTTCGCCCAGCAGTTTGCCGAAGGCGAGTGCGGGCGTCAGCGACAGACCACCCACAAAGGCATTGCCCGAGGTGCGTCCGAAACCGAGGACCTCGCCTGCGGCGTAGAGATTGCGAATGGGCTTGCCGCCTGGCCCGCGCACCCGCAAGCCGCGATCCACCTGCACCCCGCAAGGGCTCAACACCGTGATGCCTTGCGCCTTGATCGCGTAAAAGGGCGGGTTCTCAAGGCGCCGCAGCAGGAAATGCCGGTTGAAGCGCCGATCATGCCCTTGATCAACCGCCTGATTAAATTCTTTGATGGTACGTTGCAGATTAGCGGCCGGCACGCCGAGTTTTTTCGCAAGCTCGGCGAGGCTCGCCGCTTTGATGAAGGCCGGATGCCGACCGAACCGGGCTCGATACGCCTCCGCTGGCTCAAGCGTGATGGGTGAGGCGTTCTGCAGAATCCCGTGATCGAGCACGATGTGCATGGCGGTGCCCGCTTGTCGCAGCAGCGAGCGTTCACGATAGTCGATGCTCGGATGGTCCTCCTGCATGAACCGACGCCCTTTGTGATCGACAAACACTTCCCAGATTTTGCGCGACCCCGGCGAGAGCGCGAGAAACGTGCCTGTGCGCGGATCCTTAGGGTCATCCAACACACCGGCAAAGGTGCACAGGAATTTGTCACCGCCATCAATGATGGCCCCCAGTTCGCGCGCGGCCACGAGACCATCGCCTCTCGAATAGGGGTTCACATGCGAACAGAGGGGAATCTTTGGGGTGAGTTGCGCCCAGAGCTCGGGGTTGGCCGCATAGCCCCCCGAAGCGAGCACCACGTTCTTGCCGTGAAATTCAAACACACCATTGGGCGTCTCGGCGCGCACACCTGTGACGCGGCCGCGATCATCCATGATGAGCTCGCGCATGCGGTGCTGTAAACGAAGATCAATGCGGCCCTCGCGCACCCACTTGTCATGCGAGGGTCGCAGCGCCTCCAGGATCGAAATACCCGCCTTGTCTCCCCAAAGATAACGCCGGGTCGAATACGCTTCGTGGGCCTCGCCGGCGACGGGTGTGCCGGCCGCGGGTCGAAAGCCCAAATCCATGAGCCAGTCGATAGTGGCGGCCGCATGTTCGACAAACAGCCGCAACACGACGGGGTCGATCGAATTTTTGGCGATCCGCTGCGCATCACGATAATGCTCGGCCGGACTGTCGGCGATGCCTTGCGATTGTTGCAAGCGGGTACCTGCCGCGCTGATTTGACCGCTGGACCAGTGCAGTGTGCCGCCGATGCGATAATCCGCCTCGAGCTGCAGCACTCGGGCGCCACGTTCGGCGGCACGAATGGCGAGCGGCAGGCCTGCGGAGCCTGCACCGATGATGATCACATCCCAAATCTGACGAGGTTGCGTGCGGGCCATGATTTGCTCCCCGGTTGGTGTATTTCGGTTGCCGCAAGGACTCGCTCATTCTATCGTCTGACCCATGTCTGTCGATTCAAACAAAGACTCTGCCCGCCTGGCCGACGATCTTTACTGGCGCACCCCTCCCGGCGTCACACGTCACTATCGTGAGGGCCGCTTTGGTCAGCTGCATTACCGCATGGCCATGCCACAGTCGCTCTCATCCGCTCAGGCTTCAAGCAAGATTCCGTTGCTGTGCTTTCACCTCACCCCCAACTCCAGTCGCATCTATAACCGGCTGCTGGCGCAAATGGGTCGTGATCGCCTCGCGATCGCGGTGGATACACCGGGGTTTGGGCTGTCCGATCCACCGCCGTTCACGCCGAGTATCGATGACTACTCAGCCTGCATGGGGGATTTCATTGTCGAGCTTGGCAAAGAGTTTGGCTTCACGCAGGTCGATCTTTTCGGCTATCACACCGGATCAAAGATTGCAGTGATGCTGGCGCGGCAGCGATCCGCTTTCGTCCGCCGCCTCGTCCTTGTATCCGCACCTGTCTACACCGATGAGGAGCTCGCGGTGCAGCAAGCCTCTCTCGCAACGCCCTTGGCGGATTCATGGCCTGCGGACGGCGCGCCGTTGGCGCGTCGTTGGCAGGAGCATTGGCGCTGGCGCGATGAGTTGACGGGGGCCTGGTTCGTACAGCGCGAAGTGGCCGAGGGTCTCACCAACATTGAGCAGTCACCCGTCGCTTATTCAGCGGCTTTTGCCGTGCAGCATGCCGAGCAATTGCCTCTTATTGAGCATCCGTTACTGGTGATTTGTCCGGGCGACGATTTATGGACGCCCACGCTTCGCGCAAAATCTTTGATTCGCAATGGCCGGCTGATCGAGCGCTGGCACTGGTCGCACGGTTTTCTGGATGTGCACACCGAGGAGTGCGCCGCTCTGTTGCGGGATTTCCTGGATGGTGGCGCGGACGATCGGGGTAGCGACACACGTGCGCTGACCGCTCCGTCGGCAACGCCCGATTCGGTATCGTCTCAAGCCGAGGTGCCAACGCCTTCGCCATCAACGCCCCGTCGCGGCTTTCATGCGGGCCCCTACGGGCCTTTGCACTATCGTTTGGCGAGCGGGCCTGCAAGCCCGGTCAGGCCTGCGAGCCCGGTCAG
>CAZHLL010000032.1:0-10952 GCA_964533305.1 uncultured Acidibacter sp. | reverse complement strand
AGCCCGGTCAGGCCTGCGAGCCCGGTCAGTAAAGAGGCGCACGCGCGGCGGCCGATTGTGCTGCTGCACATGAGCCCGAACTCCAGCCGGGTGTTCGATGCGTTGCTACCGAGTCTTGCGGCAAGCCGTCCGGTGCTCGCCGTCGACACACCTGGTTTTGGCGAATCCGAAGCCCCACCTCAGCCCATCGGCATCGAGCAGTTTGCCGCAGCGACCCTGCAGTTGATCGACGCACTGGGGTTTGAGGAGGCTGATGTGCTCGGCTATCACACGGGTGCCATGACGGCGATCGAGCTTGCCTTGATGGCACCCGCTCGCATTCGTCATGTGGTGCAGATTTCCTCGCCCGTCTACACATCCGAAGAGCAGCAAGCTGCGCGTCGGCAGTATCGCGCGCGCGAACTCAAGGCCGATGGAGCTCATCTCGTCGAAGCTTGGCGTAATTTGCAGAAGTACTACACGCCAGATGTGCCGCGCTCCGTCCTTGCGCGTAATTTCACCGCGAGCTTGCGCGGTGGGCCAATGTCCCATTGGGGTCATCAGGCCGCGTTCGCGTATCCGCTCGCCGATAAATTGCCGCAGGTCGAGCAGCCCGTGCTCATCATCAATCCGGAGGACGACCTCGTTGATGAGACGAGACGAGCGCCTCGCTTGCTCAAACGTGGCCGCTTGCATGAGCTGCCGGGTCGCGCGCATGGTTTCATGGATCAGATGACGGCGGAATTCACGCGTTTGCTCGAGGATTTCCTTGATGAGTCTTGATGGGGTCTTGCCGCTTGCGCTGGCGGCCTTGGCCGCGCTCGTGGGTTTTTTGGCGGGCGGCATGTGGCTGCGTCGGCAACTGGAAGCCCGGCACGCGGATGTTCAAGCGGCGGCGCAGGACAAGATCCTGGCGTTGACTGCGGAGAACTCGGGTCTGAAGGTAACACTCGAGCAGGCTCAAAAATCCAACGACGAGCGGATCGTCGAACTCGATGCCGCAAGAGCGCAATTATTGAACGCCTTCAAGGCGCTATCGACCGATGTGCTGCAGAGTAATAGTCAGCAGTTTCTCGAGCTCGCCCGTACCCAGCTCGAGAGTTTTCAACAGCAGGCGAAAACGGATCTTGAGCATCGCCAGCAGCAGATCGGCGAGACTCTCAAGCCGATCACCGAGTCGCTCGGCAAGGTGGATGCGCAAATCAAAGAAATTGAAAAGGAACGTGTCGGCTCCTATCAATCGTTGAACCAGCAGGTCGAGCAACTCATGCGCGAGCAGGTACTGCTGCGCAATGAGACCCGTAATCTCGTTGGCGCCTTGAAGCAGCCGACGGTGCGGGGTCGGTGGGGCGAGATCCAGTTGCGGCGAGTGGTGGAGCTCGCGGGCATGCTGCCTTACTGCGACTTTCTGGAGCAGCACAGCTTTACAGCCGAGGAGGGTCGATTGCGGCCTGATCTCATTGTGCAGCTGCCCGGCGGTCGCAGCGTGATCGTTGATTCCAAGGTGCCTTTATCGGGCTACCTCGCTGCACTTGAAGCGCCGGATGATGCAACGCGTCGCTTGCGTTTGGCTGATCACGCGCGCGCGGTGAAGGGGCATATCACGGCGCTGTCGCGCAAGGGGTACGCCAGCGAATTACGCGACAGCGCGCATTTCGTCGTGTTGTTCTTGCCGGGTGAGGTGTTTTTCAGCGCCGCTCTCGAGCAGGACCCGTCGTTGATCGAAGCGGGTGTCGAGCAGGATGTGATGATCGCCACGCCCACTTCTTTGATTGCGCTCTTGCGCGCGGTGGCGCATGGCTGGCGGCAGGAGCAGATCGCCCGTAACGCCGCAGAGATCAGCGCCTTGGGCAAAGAAATCTATGATCGACTTGTGACTATGGGCGATCACTGGGCCAAAGTGGGTCAGGGATTGCGCGGTGCGGTCGAGAGTTACAACAAGGCGACCAACTCGCTCGAGAGTCGGGTGTTCGTGACAGCGCGTCGCTTTCGCGATCTGGACCCAGCGCTCGATGACGGGCGCCTGATCGAGCGGCGCGAGGTGGAGCTGGTGCCACGGGCGTTACCCGAGCCTTTGGCATCGGCTTCCACAGCGCCGGAACTGAAACCATGAGCTTTTGCGCAAGATACACGCTGGATGTCCGTTTGCTTGCCGGCCTGCTCGTGTGCTGCTTATGGGGCGGAAGCTCTGCCGCCTACGCGCAAGGACAGGATTCGACTCCGGGTGAGCGCAACCTCTTGGTTATGGCGGAGTTGCTTCCGGGGCACTACGATAACGTCAATCAGCATTATTTTGATGGGCGTCGTGCTCTTGAGGCTTCAGCGCGGCACGCGCGTGTCTCGGTCACCATCAGCGCTATTGAGGCACCGGCCTTTGGGCGTCATGTCTTTCTTTGGGTGAGTGAGACGAGTGTGGGTGGTACAGCTGCAGGCGCCGAGGGCCAACGTAGCTGGCGGGTGGCGGTGCTGGAAGCCGGGCCGGGGCCCGATGAAGTGACGATGCGCCATTATCTGCACATGGGGCAAGACCCCCCGCCGAACGATTTCTCATCCTGGACACCGGCGCAACTACAGCGTACCCCAGGTTGCGATTACATATTCAAGCGACGGGCGGGGCACTTTCGTGGTCT
Organism: uncultured Acidibacter sp.; assembly: GCA_964533305.1. Lineage (GTDB taxonomy): Bacteria > Pseudomonadota > Gammaproteobacteria > Steroidobacterales > Steroidobacteraceae > UBA964. The sequence continues at coordinate 8,343 of CAZHLL010000032.1, read as the reverse complement.
GCAAGCGCCGCGCGCCTGTGAATTCGATTGGCAAGATCAGCGGGTCTATACGGATAACGAGATCTCGCTGTCTGAGCATGAGCTTTGGTTCCATGATCACAAATGGACCATCAGAGACAATCAAAGAATTACCGGAGTAAGCTCGGGTGAGCCCTATTGGTTAGAGCGATCCCGTCTCTTCCACTGCTATGCTGACATGCCCGGTGTGGGCGGCGGCGTGGATGTGCCGTTCGAGCGGTACGACGACATCACCCTGCGCGACAAGGGTGGCACGCACTGGTTGCAAACTGGCGGCGCGTCACCTCGGCAGATCGGATTTTCTTTGCGGCGTGTGACCTGGCATGTGTTGAATGAGGCCAATGGCAACTTCAATCGGCATTCGCTCGTGCTCTACATTTTCGAAAAGATGGCTGATGGCTCTATGAAGGATCACGGTTATGCTTTCACCGACCCGGACGCCGAGCGCATCGCTGTCAACTTGAAGTGGATTTTGGTGAATTGCGCGACCACGCCGCGTGACGCCGCACGCCCCGCGATGTGAGCGCGTCCTGCAGCAAGGGGCTGGCTTACAAAATATTCAACAACTCGATGTTGAACACCAGCATGGCATTCGGCTGAATTTTGGGCGGCACCCCGCGACTGCCATAGGCGAGCTCGGGCGGACAGGTGACTCGTGCTTTTTGTCCTACGCGCATGGCCTGCAGTGCTTTGGTCCAACAGGGAATGACGCCTTTGACCGGAAAGACCGCGGGACGCTCGTCATCCAGCACACTCTCAAAGACGGTGCCATCCGCGAGCATGCCCTCGTAAAGCACCTGGACGTGATCGGTATCTTTGGGTTGCTGGCCATCCGCGGTCTGCAGTAACTGCAGCAGGATCCCGCCTTCCAATGCGAGGACCTCTTTTCCGGAGCGGCGACTTGCCTGCAGGGCGTGCATTTTGGGAACTTGCGCGGCAAGATCCGTGCGCGGTGGATGACCAAAGACGCCGTCTTCCACCCCCAGCATGACGAATTCAAGCTCGTCGGCGCTTAACTGGAAATCGCCGAGTGTGCGCGCGATGAGTTGACCGAGCGCGTAGAGCGTGGCGGCTTCGCCTTCGGCCGGCAGACGGTGGGTGTCTGGCGCGGTACTGGTGTCCGGCGAGACGCCCGCTGCCGCCGTGACCGCAGAAGGATTGGCTATGGCGGTGGTGGCGAACAGCATGCCCAACATACTGCTTGCCACCCACGCAGAGATCGCAAGTTTGCCCATGGACTTGCCCCCTGTTGGCTCGGTGTGGTTACCGACTTTGGCGCGAGCGCATCTGTGAAAAATTCGCAGTTCCCCTGCGCTCTCTTGGTATCTTCCCCACATGCAGCAGTCTGTCAACTTAAATTCAGTCGGGTCGGTCGGCGTTGATCACTGCGTGAACAGAATTCGCAGTCGTCAGGCCGTCGTCGGTCTCGTGATCATTCTGGCCGTGATCGGCCTGTCGTGGGCGGTCGCCGTGGCTTCGACGCAGGGCGGGGTATCGCAGGAATACAACCCCGTTGTGCGGGCCCCACGCGCTGTGACGCCGCCTTCGGATCGACTTCTGATTGGCCTCAAAGAATGGCCGCAGGTTGCGGCCGATAGCGGTCTACCGACGATGGCGAGACGCCTCGAGGACATCGCCGTGCGACAGCGTGTGCCCTTGAAGGTGGTGGGGTCGGTGGGAGCGAGCATTCAAGTGGCCAGGCTGCTGGCACCCGCGACCCAAACTAATATTGAGGCCTCACTGGCGGCACTGCGCCTCGATCCTGCCGTGGCGTTTGCCGAGCCCGATCAAAAACGCTATCCGCATGCCGTGACGCCAAACGATCCACTTTTCAGTGGTCAATGGTATCTGCGGGCGGCGCAGCCCTCGGCGGTGCGGGCGGATTCGACCTGGGAGGCGACCGAGGGTGCCAACGCCACGGGCAGCAATGGCATCGTGGTCGCCGTGCTCGATACCGGTATCCGCTTTGATCATCCGGATCTTGCGCGGGCGGCGGACGGCGGTCGACTGTTGCCCGGTTACGACTTTGTGCGCGCGGATCCCGATGGCAGTTTTGTCAGCGCCAATGACGGCGACGGGCGCGATGCAGACCCATCCGATCCGGGTGATTGGATGACCGAGGCGGAGGCCAATCTGCCTATCTTTGGTGACAGCTGCGAGGCGCAGGCCAACTCCTCGTGGCACGGCACGCGGGTGGCAGGAATCATCGGTGCGCGCAGCAATAACGGAGTCGGCATCACGGGGACGAGCTGGGCGCCGTGGATCCTGCCCGTGCGGGTGCTGGGTAAATGCGGTGGTTACGATTCGGATATTTTGGCGGGTATGCGTTGGGCGGCTGGCCTCTCCGAGGCGGGCGTGCCCGATAATCCGTACCCAGCAAAGATTTTGAATTTGAGTTTGGGGTCCGAAGGGCGTTGCTCGTCGAGTTATGCTGCCGTCACGCGCGAGTTGGCTACGGCGGGTGTGGTGGTGATTTCTTCGGCCGGCAACGAAGGCAGCGATGTCAGCACGCCCGCCAATTGCCCTGGCGTGATTGCCGTGGTCGCTTTACGTCATACGGGCACCAAGGTCGGCTTCAGCAATCTCGGTTCAACTGCCACCTTGGGTGCGCCGGGTGGCAACTGCGTGAATGTCGGTGCGAATGAGCCTTGCCTTTATTCCATCGATACCACGAGCGATCGGGGCGCGACTCGGCCGACCGGTCCTGCCTACACGGATCAGTTCAATTTCAATGTGGGCACCAGCTTCTCGGCGCCCATCGTGGCTGGTGTCGCCGCGCTGATGCTATCGGCGAACGGGCGTCTCGATCCGCTCGAGGTGACTCGTCGCTTGCGCGCGGGCACGCGGCCCTATCCACCTCCCGCGGAGGGTGTCCCGCTTTGCCGGGATCCGGCGTCAGTGACGGGTGTGCAAGACCGTGAGTGCGCTTGCACGGCCGAGTGGTGTGGCGCGGGCATGCTCGATGCCTTGGGTGCGGTGCGTGAGGCACGCCGACCGATGATCGTCTTGGCGCCGGTCTCGACAGTCGCAGCGGGTCAAAATATTCGTTTGGATGCGACAGCCACCTCCGCTGCCTGCGGTCGAACCCTGAGCAGTTTTGCTTGGCGCGTGGTCGCAACAGGGGGCGGCGGCTCATTGGTCAGTGGCGGCAGCAGCGCCGAAGCCACCGTACTTGCCCCGAGCTCGGGTGTCTTGGAACTCGAGCTCACCGTGACCGATAGCGTCGGCGCCAGTGAACGCCGCCGGATTCAGGTGACCCCCACGAGTGTGATGACGGATGTGGCACGCAGCGCTACCGCTGCGGCCTGCCCCGTTGCCATCAATGCGGGTCCTGCGCCGCCGCCCGCTCCGGCGCCAACGCCGGCTCCGACGCCTGCGCCCGCGCCGCCAGCGGCTTCCTCGGGGGGTGGTGGCAGCGTCAATATTTTGATGTTGTTGCTATTGCTGTCGATCGCGGCCTTGCGTCACCGAGAGCGTCGGAGCCGCTCATGAGCACGGTCCTCATTACGGGCGCTTCCTCCGGAATCGGCGCAGCGCTTGCGCGCGCACATGCCCGACGGGGTGATTCGGTGGTGCTTCTCGCGAGGCGTGTGGATCGGCTGGAGGCGCTGGCCAAAGAAATCGCTCATCCGTCGATTGAAGTCGAGGTGTGTGCCGCCGACGTCACACGTGAGGGTGATGTGGCGAGAATCATTGAGGCGCTTTCCGCTCGGGGTGTCGGTGTGGATCGGGTCTATGCGAATGCCGGCTTCGGTGTGGCAGGTGCGTTGCAGAACCTGAGTTTGGCGGACTATCGTCGACAGTTCGAGACCAATGTATTTGGTTTGCTCGCCACCATCTATGAAACATTGCCGGCGTTACGGGTGTCGTGCGGACAGTTGGTGTTGATCGGCAGCGTGGCCGGGCATGTCGCCGCGCCCGGCGCCTCGGCGTATTCCGCCAGCAAGTTTGCGGTGCGGGCGCTCGCGGAATCTTTGCGTGGCGATCTGGCGAGCGACGGCATCACCGTGACCTTGGTCTCCCCCGGCTTTGTGGATTCGGACATCCGCCGTACCAATAATCGGGGCGAGTTGCGTGAGGGGGCTCCGGATCCCATTCCCGCTTGGTTGCGGGTACCGACCGACCGCGCGGTGCGTGCGATATTGCGCGGCGTGGATCGTCGGCAGGCGGAAGTCGTGGTCACGGGCCACGGCAAGCTGATCGTGTTTCTGGCGCGGCATTTTCCGGCTCTGGTCCGTGCGCTCACTCAGCGGGCGTACCGCGCTCGTCCCGAACCAAAGTAAATTTCGGTTGCCCCCATGTCGTCTGTTCAAAGTTTGTTTCCGACCTTGATTTACCATGCGCCGCTGCAGCGCGCGGCGGTGGCTACCCGTGCTTTCAATCGTCGGCTGCTGCGTGAAGCCTGGCAGTTGGCCGAGGACGATACCGCCGGCCAGCGCTGGTCAAAGCACAATTACCCCGGGGGCTATACCTCTTACGGTTCGCTCTGTCGGTTGCAGCAGCTATCGCCGACCTTCGCCGAGCTCGAGCGGCGCTTGCAGCGACACATCCGCCGCTACGTGACAGCGCTTGCGCTTGATCTGACGGATCGCTCCCTGGTGATGACCGATTGCTGGGTGAACATCATGCCCGCGGGGGTGAGTCACAGCCTGCACCTGCATCCGCTATCCACCTTGAGTGGTACCTATTACGTTCGTACCCCGGTGGGCGCCTCGGCCATCAAGTTCGAAGATCCGCGACTCGATCGCTTCATGGCGGCTCCGCCCCGTCGCGCGGACGCACCCGTTTCGATGCGGCCTTGGCAGTCCATTCAGCCCAAGGCGGGTGACTGCTTGCTCTTTGAGAGCTGGTTGCGGCACGAAGTCCCTGCCAATCGATCGCGTGAGCCTCGAGTCAGCGTGTCCTTCAACTTCAATTGGTTTTGAGCGAGGGGCGGTTTTGAGCGAGGGGACTGCCTTGGTTGACAGGGCGGCGGCTGATCCCTAGAATTCGCCTCCTTTTTCGGGTCTCTGTCACCGGAAGCCCGATAAAACAGCAGTTTACGTAACCTCCTGGGTCACTTCCCTCGCGGGAAGAGGCAGGGGGTTTTGCGCAATCTGCCCGCCGCAGCCGGTCGTCGAGCTTGCGGTCGTAGATCCGGGTTCTCCTGGCGGCGTCTTTCGAGACGGTCGTCGGGATGTTTTGGCGGGTCGAACGATCGCGGTCTCCTGTCCGGTCTATTTTGGATTTTTTGGACAACGAGCTGGAGACTGCATGGCCACGACAGGTCAGCTGATTCGCGCGCCGCGTCGTACGCGCGCCGAGAAGACCAAGGTGCCTGCCCTCGGGGCGGCGCCACAGAAGCGTGGGGTTTGTACCCGCGTGTATACCACCACTCCCAAGAAGCCGAACTCCGCGCTACGCAAAGTATGCCGTGTGCGACTCGTGAACGGTTTCGAGGTCACCTCCTACATCGGTGGTGAGGGTCATAACTTGCAGGAGCACTCGGTGGTGCTCATTCGCGGTGGTCGCGTCAAAGATCTACCGGGTGTGCGTTATCACACCGTGCGCGGCACGCTCGATTGCGCCGGCGTCAACGATCGCAAGCAGAGCCGGTCCAAGTACGGCGCCAAGCGACCGAAGAAATAAGGAGAACGCCGCATGTCACGTCGTACCCAGGCTCCTGTCCGTCATATCCTGCCGGACCCGAAGTTCAACAATGAAATGCTCGCCAAGTTCATGAACGTGGTGATGAAAAGCGGCAAGAAATCGGCCGCTGAACGCATCATTTACGGCGCCATTGATCGTATTGCCGAAAAAACCGGCAAGCAGGGTGGCGACGCGATCGACCTGCTCTCGCAGGCGCTCGATAACGTTAAGCCGGTGGTCGAGGTGAAATCCCGTCGCGTCGGTGGTGCCACTTATCAGGTTCCCATCGAAGTGCGTGCGCCACGTCGTCAGACACTGGCCATGCGTTGGGTGATCGAAGCTGCGCGTGCGCGCAGTGAAAAGAGCATGGCGTTTCGGCTTGCCCACGAATTGATGGAAGCGGCTGAAAATCGTGGTGCTGCCGTTCGCAAGCGTGAAGAAACGCACCGCATGGCCGAAGCCAACAAGGCTTTTGCCCATTTCCGTTGGTAATTCTTAAATTTCTTTGGTGACAGACTGATGCCACGCACTACTCCCATCGAGCGCTATCGCAACATCGGCATTTCGGCGCATATCGATGCCGGTAAAACCACGACGACCGAGCGGGTGCTGTTTTACACCGGCGTGTCGCACAAGATCGGCGAGGTCCATGATGGCGCTGCCGTCATGGATTACATGGAGCAGGAGCAGGAGCGTGGTATCACCATCACCTCCGCGGCGACCACCTGCTTTTGGAAGGGCATGGATAAGTCCCTCCCCGAGCATCGGATCAATATCATTGACACCCCGGGGCACGTGGATTTCACCATCGAGGTTGAGCGCAGCCTCCGTGTACTCGATTCCGCTGTCGCGCTGTTTTGCGCCGTCTCTGGTGTACAGCCCCAATCCGAGACCGTGTGGCGGCAGATGAACCGCTACAAGGTGCCTCGCATCGCGTTCGTCAACAAAATGGACCGCGCGGGCGCCAACTTCCTGCGCTGTGTCGATCAGATCAAGACGCGCCTGCGGGGCAACCCGGTGCCGATCCAATTGCCGATTGGCGCCGAGGACACTTTTGAAGGTGTTATCGATCTCATCTGCATGCAGGCGATCTACTGGGATATGGAAACCCAGGGTATGAAATTCGAGTACCGGCCGATCCCGGATGAGCTCAAGGCGCAAGCGGAGGAATACCGCGTCAAGATGATCGAAGCGGCGGCCGAGGCCAACGAAGAATTGATGAACAAGTACCTCGAAGGCGAGGAACTGACGCAGGATGAGATCAAGGCCGGTTTGCGTGAGCGGTCCTGGCGCAACGAGATCGTGCTCTGCATGTGCGGCACGGCGTTCAAGAACAAGGGCGTACAGGCCATGCTCGATGCCGTCATCGAGTTTATGCCCGCCCCGATTCACATGCCTGCGGTTAACGGCATCGACGAATCCGGCGAGCCGGCCACCCGTGAGGCGTCCGATGAAGCGCCTTTTGCGGCGCTCGCCTTCAAAATCTTGAACGACCCTTTCGTCGGTAACCTCACCTTTTTCCGCGTCTACTCGGGCGTGTTGAATTCCGGTGATACCGTGTTCGTGCCGACCAAGAACAAGAACGAGCGCATCGGTCGTCTGTTGCAGATGCACGCCTCCGAGCGCACGGAGATCAAAGAAGTCCGCGCGGGCGATATCGCTGCGGCGGTGGGTCTCAAGGACGTCACCACCGGTGATACCTTGTGCGCGCAGAACGACGTGATCACGCTCGAGAAGATGGTGTTCCCGGATCCCGTGATCGCGGTCGCCGTCGAGCCGAAAACCAAGGCCGACCAGGAAAAGATGGGTTTGGCGTTGCAGCGTCTCGCCAAGGAAGATCCCTCCTTCCGCGTGCATACCGATCAGGAGTCGGGGCAGACGATCATCTCCGGCATGGGCGAGTTGCACCTTGAAATCATCGTCGATCGCATGAAGCGCGAGTTCAAGGTCGAGGCCAATGTCGGCAAGCCGCAGGTCGCGTATCGCGAAACCATCCGCGGCAATGTTGAGTCCGAAGGCAAGTTCGTGCGTCAGTCGGGTGGTCGTGGTCAGTACGGTCACGTCTGGTTGCGTCTCGAGCCGAACGAGCAAGGCAAAGGCTATGAATTCGTCAATGCCATCGTCGGTGGTTCGGTGCCGCGCGAGTACTTGCCGGCCATCGACAAAGGTATTCAGGAAGCCGTGAACACGGGTGTGGTCGCGGGCTACCCCGTGGTCGATGTGAAGGTCACGGCCTTTGATGGCTCGTACCATGATGTTGACTCCAACGAAATGGCGTTCAAGATCGCCGCGTCGATGGGCTTCAAAGAAGGCTTCCGCAAGGCGAAGCCGGTGATTCTCGAGCCCATCATGAAGGTGGAAGTCGTGACGCCGGAGGATTACTCGGGTGACGTCATCGGCGATCTCAATCGTCGTCGCGGTCAGATCACGGGCATGGAAGACGGTCCGTCGGGCAAGCAGATTCTTGCCGATGTTCCTCTCGCAGAGATGTTCGGTTACGCCACGTCCGTGCGCTCAATGAGCCAAGGACGGGCAACATTCACCATGGAATTTGAAAAGTACATGGAAGTGCCGCCGAACGTCGCTGAAACCATCATCAAGAAATAACGCTTCATTCCAGGAGAGACAATCGTGTCCAAGGGAAAATTTGAACGCAGCAAGCCGCACGTAAACGTTGGGACGATTGGTCACGTGGAC
>CAZHLL010000031.1:0-23758 GCA_964533305.1 uncultured Acidibacter sp. | reverse complement strand
AACACCCCCTGCAACAAACGCTGCGCCAAGGGGTTTTCGATTTGCTGCTGAATCGCCCGCTTGAGGGGACGCGCTCCGTACACCGGGTCAAAGCCCGCCTCACCCAATAAATCGCGCGCCGCGTCATCCAGCAGCAGATCCATGCCCCGATCAATGAGCCGCTTGCGCAACTGCCCAAGCTGGATATCGACGATGGAGCGAATCTGCTCCGTGCCGAGCGGATGGAACACGACGAGATCATCGATTCGATTGATGAACTCGGGCCGGAAGTTCTGCTGCACGATCTCCATGACCGCACTCTTCATGCGGCTGTAGTTCTTCTCGCCGGCGTGCTCCTGAATGGCTTGCGAGCCCAGGTTCGAAGTCATGATCACGACCGCATTACGAAAATCCACCGTGCGACCTTGACCGTCGGTCAAGCGGCCATCATCCAGTACCTGCAGCAAAATATTGAAGACATCCGGGTGAGCCTTCTCCACTTCGTCGAGCAGGATCACGGCATACGGCCGGCGACGCACCGCCTCGGTGAGATACCCGCCCTCCTCGTAACCGACATAGCCGGGCGGCGCGCCGATGAGGCGCGCGACGGAATGCTTTTCCATGAATTCCGACATGTCGATGCGAACCATCGACTCCTCGGTATCAAACAAAAATTCCGCCAGCGCCTTGCAAAGCTCCGTCTTGCCGACACCCGTCGGCCCCAGAAACAAGAACGAGCCGTTCGGTCGACGCGGATCCGACAGACCCGCGCGCGAGCGACGGATGGCGTTCGAAACGATATGTACCGCCTCTTCCTGGCCCACCACGCGACGCGAGAGCGCCTCTTCCATGCGCAGGAGCTTCTCCTTTTCGCCCTCCATCATCTTGGACACAGGGATCCCGGTCCATTTGGAGACGACCTCAGCGATTTCCTCCTCGGTTACCTGATTGCGCAGCAACTGACCCTGCTGGCCCTCGCTTGCTTGCGCATCAAGCAGACGTTTTTCGAGCTCGGGGATTTTGCCGTACTGCAACTCGGCCATGCGCGCGAGATCGCTGCGTCGACGCGCGGATTCGAGTTCGAGCTTGGCTTTCTCGAGCTCTTCTTTGATGCCCGAGGCGCCCTGCAGATTCGCCTTTTCACTGAGCCAGATTTCTTCGAGGTCAGCGTACTCGCGCTCGAGCTGCTGCAGGGTTTCCTCGAGCGTAGCCAAACGCTTTTTGGTGGCTTCGTCTTTTTCCTTTTGCAGTGCGACCTGCTCGATCTTGAGCTGGATAATGCGTCGCTCGAGTTTGTCGAGCGCCTCGGGCTTGGAATCCATCTCCATACGAATACGGGCGGCCGCCTCGTCAATGAGATCGATCGCCTTGTCGGGCAGTTGCCGATCGGTGATGTAGCGATGCGACAGCGTCGCCGCCGCCACGATTGCCGGATCCGTGATTTCGACTTTGTGATGGTTCTCGTAACGCTCCTGCAAGCCGCGCAGGATGGCGATGGTGTCCTCCACCGAGGGCTCATCCACCAGCACCTTCTGGAAACGCCGCTCGAGCGCGGCATCTTTCTCGATGTACTTACGATACTCATCCAGCGTCGTTGCGCCAACGCAATGCAGCTCGCCGCGAGCGAGTGCAGGCTTCAACATATTGCCCGCATCCATCGCACCCTCGGCCTTGCCGGCGCCCACCATGGTGTGCAGCTCATCAATGAACAGGATGATCTGGCCTTCCTGTTTTGACAAATCATTGAGCACGCCCTTGAGACGCTCTTCGAATTCGCCACGAAACTTGGCGCCCGCGATGAGTGCCCCCATATCGAGCGCAAGGATGCGCTTGTGACGCAGGGACTCAGGCACCTCACCGTTGACGATACGCAGCGCGAGACCTTCGACGATCGCGGTCTTGCCGACCCCGGGCTCACCGATCAGCACCGGATTATTTTTGGTGCGCCGCTGTAGCACCTGGATGGTGCGACGAATCTCATCATCACGACCGATGACGGGATCGAGCTTGCCGTCGATCGCACGCTGGGTGAGATCCACCGTGAATTTTTCGAGCGCTTGGCGTTGCTCTTCGGCGTTGGGATCATCCACGCGCTCGCCACCGCGTACCTCGTTGATGGCACGCTCGAGCGCTGCCCGCGCGATACCGGCTTCCTTCAGCAAGCGCGCGAGCACCGCCTTGTCATCAAAAGCGGCCAAGACGAAAAGCTCGCTCGAGATGTACTGATCACCGCGCAGCTGGGCGAGCTTGTCGCTGACATTGAGCAGACGCTGCAAATCATTGGAGACATGCACCTCGCCCGGGGTGCCCTCGACTTTCGGCAGCTTGGCCAACAGCTCGGTGAGCTCGCTGCGCAGTCGCTGCACGTTGCCGCCCGCTTTGCTGATGAGCGGCTTGACGGTGCCGCCGGGTTGGTCGATCAGCGCAAGCAGCACGTGCGCGGGCTCGATGAAGGCATGATCGCGCCCGACGGCGAGGGACTGCGCCTCCGCAAGCGCTTGCTGGAACTTGGCCGTGAACTTATCCGGGCGCATGGCACGCCTCCTGCTCAATGTGAGTGGGCTGTTGAGCAGCCAAGATTAGGGCAAGATCGACCGTTTCAAGGGGACGCTGGCGATCAGTGCGCGGCACTTCGCAACATACACCGAGTGCGCCTGCGTCAATGTACCTGTGATTCGGCAAACATGATGAGCCCGACACCGACGGCAATCCAGGCGATCTGCGCCAGGCTCGCCCGTAGGTCGGTGCGACGGTGCAAACCCGGGATGAGATCGGCCACCGCCACATAGAGCAGGCTGGCCGCTGCCACACCGAGCGCATAGGGCAACCAAGCCATCGCCTCACGCAGGGCAAAGAAACCGAGTAGGCCTCCGAGCACGGCGGTCAGCCCCGAGAGCACATTCCAAAGAAGCGCCTTGCGACGGCTGAAACCTGCATGCATCAGCACGGCGATGTTACCCACTTCCTGCGGAATCTCGTGCGCCATGATGGCGATAGCCGTCACCACACCGAGATGAAAATCCACGAGAAAAGCCGCAGCAATCAGCACACCATCAATGAAATTATGCAGACTGTCGCCCACGGTCACGAGCCAGCCGGACGCGTCGTGACGATGCTGCGCATGCGCCGCATGCGACTCGACCGCCTCGGTGTGGCAGTGCCGCCAAAGAAGAAACTTCTCGAGCACAAAAAAAAGCGCGATGCCGGCGAGCAAAGCCACCCCCACGCCATGCAGCCGAAACGGGCCCGCCGCCGCCATGGCATGGGGAATGAGCGCGAGCAAGGCTGTACCGAGCAAGGCGCCAGTGGCAAAACTCACCATGTGGGGCAGCAGGCGATCCCGCGTTTGCTCGGAGAGCCAAAGAAAGCCACCGGCAATGGTGGCGCTCAAGACGCCGCCCAAGGCGGTGAAGAGGAGAATCGCAGAGAGGGTGTTCATGGGGCGAGAGTATTCATGGGTGTTATAGTCTAACACTCCACGCCAACGTGGGCGGTTTTCTGCGATGAGGTCGGCGCCAACCACAGGAGGGCGGCCATCCGACCGCTGGGTCTGCCGTCACGACTTTCGCGTCGATGCGAGAAGAAGCGATGGGGATCGGACGCCGTGCACCAGTGCCCGCCCGAGATGCGGGTGATCCCGAGCGCCTGCAAACGCCGCCGCGCGAGAAATACCAAATCCGCCTGCCAGCGGCCCTGCGGATTGGCCACAAACGCCTTGGCGGGGTCTCCCGCCGCGAGGAAGGCCTCACGCACCTCATCGCCCACCTCGAATTGCTGCGGCCCGATGCAGGGTCCAAGCCAAGCCTGAATGGACTCCGGCATCAGCCGGGCATCGCTCGCCCGCATCGCAGCGTCGCTCGCCCGCATGGCGCCGACCGTCGCCTCGATGACCCCGCCGACGAGGCCCCGCCAGCCCGCATGCGCGGCACCAATCATCTGGCCATCGTCGGTGGCCAGCAGCACCGGCAGGCAATCGGCGACCTGAATAGCGAGCACCACACCCTCATCCGCGGTGATGACGGCGTCTGCTTCGGGCATCGGGGTCTCACCGACCGTGCCAAACCCCAGGCCCGCCACACCCGGCGACCGCCGGGCATGCCACACCGTTGTGCCATGTACCTGATGAAGCCAAAGCGGCTCGGTAACAAGATCAAGGGCAGTCGACAATCTTTGACGATTTTCTTTGACTCGCGCCGGATCATCACCCACATGAACACCCAGATTGAGCGAGTCATACGCACCCTCGCTGACACCCCCTGCGCGCAGACTGAAGGCAGCGCGCACCCGCGAAGACACCGACCACTGCGGGATCAAGACATCCGGCGGCGGCGTGAACGCCTGCGTAGTCATGCCGCGAGCACCTGCAGCAGGTTGGTGAAATCTTTGGGCAAGGGCGATTCAAACTGCTCTGGCTCGCCCGTCACGGGATGCGCAAACGCAAGTCGCGTCGCATGCAGTGCCTGCCTGCGAAAACCATCGATGGCGGCACGCTGCAGCGCACTCAAACCCGCCGGATACCGCGCCCTGCCCGCATACACAGGATCACCCAACAAGGGATACCCGAGATGCGCGAGGTGTACACGGATTTGATGCGTGCGTCCGGTCTCGAGCTTCACCCGCAGCAGCGTTGAGCCCGGCAACCGTCGCTCAATGCGGTAGTGAGTCACGGCGTCGCGTCCATCTTCTCGGACAGCCATGCGAGTGCGCTGACTACGATGCCGCCCGATCGGGGCATCGATCACACCGCCGCCGCTGAGCTCACCGAGACAGAGTGCCAGATATTCGCGCTCCACCTCGCGTGCGGCGAGACTGCGCACAAAAGCCGCCTGCGCTTCGGGCGTGCGCGCCACCAACATCAGCCCCGAGGTATCTTTGTCGAGACGGTGCACGATGCCGGCGCGCGGCACACGTGAGAGCTCAGGGTCGAGCGTGAGCAAGGCATTCTGCAAGGTCCCCTCACGATTGCCCGCTCCAGGATGCACCACGAGCCCTGCCGGTTTGTCGATGATCCAGAAAGCCTCATCCGTATGGGCAATCACGAACGGAACGGCCGCCTCGCCCGCCGTGACCTGCTCATCGCGCGGGAACTCCGCCTGTACCCTGAGCCGATCGGCTGCCTCGACCCGCTCGCGGCGGCTCGCCTCACGACCTTCGATCTGCACCCGGCCCACATCAATCCAGCCCTGCAAGCGCGCCCGCGAATACTGTGGCAAGAGGCGCGCGAGCACGACATCCAGACGCATGCCTGCCAGCTCCGCAGGCACGGACAGCTCGTGAATGGCCGCAAACTCGTTGGCAGAGGTGCCGGACAAGGTGGAACTCGGGGTTGCCGGTCGGGGTCGGATATAATGCCTGTCTTTACCTGCGGGATTCCAACCACCATGACAGCCCAGCTGAGACGAGACCCTGCCCGCCGCACCGCATGGCGCGTCCTCGCGCTGCTCGCTCTCGCCACCGCCCTGTTGCCACTCAGCGCCTGTCGCAGTAACCGGGGCGATGAAGACCGCGCGCGGGGCGCACCCGAAGTCGTGTACGAGCGTGCCCGGCAGCAACTCAATCAGCAGGATTTCAATAGCGCCATCCGCACCTATGAAGCCCTGATCGCCCGCTACCCGTTCGCGGCCGAAGCCCGTCAAGCCAGTCTCGATCTGATCTATGCCTATTATCGTGGTCGCGAACCGGAGTCCGCCCTTGATCAGGCCGACACGTTCATTCGCGAGAACCCGACCCACCCGCGTATCGACTACGCCTACTACCTCAAAGGTCTCACTGACTTCGAGCGTTCGGCCAATTTCCTTGAGCGTTGGTTCAATGTCGACCTCGATGCCCGCCCGCCGCAGACAGCACGCAGCGCCTACAATTCTTTGCGCAAAGTGGCCGAAGATTTCCCGCGCAGCGACTATGCGCACGATGCCCGTCGCCGCATGATTCACCTGCGCAATCGTCTGGCCGATTACGAGGTTTATGTTGCTCGCTACTACCAGCGACGCGAGGCCTGGGTGGGCGCATCACAACGCGCCAAAACCGTGTTGGAGCAGTACGACGGCGCGCCTGCGGTGCGCGAAGCGCTCGAAATTTTGATCGAAAGCTATGAGGCGCTGGGCATGACCGAGCTTGCCAATCAAAGCCGCGAAGTCTACGCCTTCAATTACGGCGGCATCCCCGCCGAGGTCGTGCCGGTCAAGAACCGCTGGTGGAAACTTTGGGATTGAGCCGGTAGCCGTTGGTGATCGGATAACGCCAGTCCCGACCGAACGCACGGCCGCTCACCCGCACACCCGGGGGCGCCTGACGACGCTTGTATTCATTGCGTTGCACCATCGACAGCACCCGCACCACCATCTCGCGCTCGAAACCCCGCGCGACGATTTCTTCGACCCCGAGATCCTGCTCAATGAAGCACTCAAGGATGGCATCGAGCTTGTCGTAGGGTGGCAAGGAGTCTTCGTCTTTTTGATCGGGGCGCAGCTCCGCTGAGGGGGCTCGTTCGATCACGCGCTGCGGAATCACGGCCGAAATCCGATTGCGATGCTCCGCCAATCGATACACCCAGAGCTTGCTGCAATCTTTGAGCGGTGCAAAGCCGCCCGCCATGTCGCCATACAGCGTGGCATAGCCCACGGCCATCTCGCTTTTGTTACCGGTGGTGAGCAGCATGCGACCGGTCTTGTTCGAGATCCCCATGAGAATGAGCATGCGCGCACGCGATTGCAGATTTTCTTCGGTGGCATCGACCGGCCGGCCCGCAAACTGCGCCTCCAGCGAGGCGACCGCAGCAGCGTAAATCCCTTCAATCGAAATGATGTCGTAAGCCACCCCGAGCCGACGGGCCTGCTCGGCCGCATCATCCAAACTCATCTGTGAGGTATAGCGCGACGGCATCATGACCGCCTGCACCTGTGAGGCGCCGAGCGCATCCACCGCGATCGCGAGCGTCAATGCCGAATCAATCCCGCCCGAGAGCCCAAGAATCACACCCGGGAATCGATGCTTCTGCACATAATCTCTGACCCCGAGCACGAGCGCCTGATAGGTGCTCGTCTCAGGATCGAGTAAGGGATTGAGTGCCTCCGCATTCACGGCGGATAGCCCGATCTTGCCGCCCGGCTTGCGGATCACATCCAGCATACTCAAAGATTGACTGAACGCCGGCGCCCGCAGACAGATCGTGCCTGCGCCATCCACGGCAAAACTTTGACCATCAAAGACGAGCTCATCCTGCCCGCCTACCAGATTGAGATAGACGATGGGCACAGCCAAGGACCGCGCCCGCTCGCTCAGCATCTGCTCGCGACGTGGCTGCTTGCCTTGTTCAAAGGGCGAGGCGTTGAGCACGAGCAAGAGCTCTGCGCCCAAGGCCACCAAGCGCTCGGCAGGCTCGGGCTGCCAGATGTCCTCGCAGATCAGCACACCACAGCGCACACCCTTGAATTCAAAGAAATCAAACGAGGTGCCCGGCTGGAAATAACGCTTTTCATCAAACACGCCATAGTTCGGCAGGCAATGCTTGCGATGCACGAAGGCGGCCTCACCCCGCTGCAGCCAGACCGCCGAGTTGTGCAGCGCGTGATCGGGTTCGAGATACTCAGGAAAGCCGAGCAGCACATCGATCTCGCTGCTCGCCGCCGCGACCTCGCGCAGAGCGGAGTTGATATCGCGCTGAAAGCCGCGATGAAAGAGCAGATCCTCGGGCGGATAGCCGCTTAACGCGAGCTCGGGACAGAGCACAAGGTCCGCGCCCCCGTCACGGGCACGAGCCGACGCCTCGATGACGCGGCTCGCGTTGCCGGCCGCATCACCGACCAGCAGATCAAGCTGCGCCAGCGCCAGACGAAAGGCAATCCCGCTCAAGCGCTCCGGCTAGGCTTGCGCAGCTGTTCGCTGATCGCGGACCCGAGCTCCGCGGGCGATTTGACGGTGCGCACACCCGCCGCCTCGAGCGCGCGGTACTTGTCGGCCGCCGTGCCCTTGCCACCGGCGATCACGGCACCCGCGTGGCCCATGCGCTTGCCGGGAGGCGCCGTGACACCGGCGATGTAAGCGACCACCGGCTTGGTGACATGTTGTCGAATGAATTCGGCACCGGCTTCTTCGTCGCTGCCACCGATCTCGCCCACCATGACGATGCCTTCGGTTTTCGGGTCCTGTTCAAAGAGCGCGAGCACATCAATGAAATTCATGCCGCGCACCGGGTCACCACCGATCCCGACGCAGGTGCTCTGCCCAAGGCCGTTATTGGTGGTCTGAAACACGGTTTCATAGGTGAGCGTGCCCGAGCGCGACACAATGCCGATGCAGCCCGGCTTGTGGATGAAACCCGGCATGATGCCGATCTTGCATTCGCCCGGGGTAATGATACCCGGGCAATTCGGCCCGATGAGGCGCACCGGACGACCCGCGAGCGCCGCCTTGACCCGCACCATATCGTTGACCGGGATACCCTCGGTGATGCAGACGATGAGCTCGATACCGGCATCGGCCGCTTCGAGAATGGCATCAGCCGCATATCCCGCCGGCACGTAGATCATGCTGGCGTTGGCGCCCGTTGCGACCACCGCATCGTGCACGGTATCAAAGACCGGACGATCAAGATGCTTGGAGCCACCGCGGCCCGGGGTCACGCCGCCCACCAACTGCGTGCCATAGGCGAGACATTGCTCGGAGTGAAAAGTGCCTTGCTTGCCGGTGAAGCCTTGGCAAATCACGCGGGTATTTTTGTCGACCAGAATGCTCATACTGAAATCCTGAAATAAAAAGTGTGTCGTGATGAACGGATGCGGCGCAGTGCGGCCAAAAAACCACGCGCCTCAGCGCGCAGCGGCCACAACCTTTTGAGCGGCATCCGTCAGATCGGCAGCGGCGATCACCTTGAGGCCACTGCTCGCCAACATCTCGCGTGCCTTGTCGGCATTGGTACCTTCGAGCCGGACCACCACCGGCACTTTGACCCCGACGTTACGAACCGCGGTGATCACGCCCTCGGCAATGAGATCGCAGCGCACGATGCCACCAAAGATATTGACCAGAATGGCTTTGACGCGCGGATTGGACAAAATCAGGTTGAACGCGACCGTGACCCGCTCGGCGGTTGCCCCACCACCCACGTCAAGGAAATTAGCGGGCGAAC
Organism: uncultured Acidibacter sp.; assembly: GCA_964533305.1. Classification (GTDB taxonomy): domain Bacteria; phylum Pseudomonadota; class Gammaproteobacteria; order Steroidobacterales; family Steroidobacteraceae; genus UBA964. The sequence continues at coordinate 14,652 of CAZHLL010000031.1, read as the reverse complement.
CGCCGTGCAGCTTGATGAGATCCATCGTGGCCATGGCAAGCCCCGCCCCGTTGACCATGCAGGCGATATCACCATCCAGCGACACATAATTGAGATCGTGCTGGCTCGCCTTGAGCTCCATCGGATCTTCCTGCGACTCATCACGCATGAGCGCGAGGCGCTCCTGGCGATAAATGGCGTTGGCATCAATATTGATCTTGGCATCGAGCGCCACCAAGCTGCCGTCACCCGTGACGATCAGCGGGTTGATCTCCACTAGGCTCGCATCCTTTTCGAGATAGAGCTTGTAGAGCGCCATGGCAATTTTTTGAAACTCACCGATCTGCGCGCCCGAGAAGCCCAGCGCGAAGGCCATGCGACGGCACTGGTAGGGCTGCAAGCCTGCAGCCGGATGAATATTGACGGTCGTAATTTTCTCGGGCTCGGTGGCGGCCACCTCTTCGATATCCATACCGCCCGCGGCCGAGCCGACGAGCGCAATCTGCCCGGCTTCGCGATTGAGCGTCATGGAGAGATAAATTTCCCGCTCAATCTTTGATCCTTGCTCGACGTACACCCGCTCGACCGGCAAACCCTCAGGCCCGGTCTGCTTGGTGGTGAGCCGCGTGCCGAGCATGGCCGCTGCCGCACTGCCCACGCTCTGGGTGTCTTTGGCGAGCTTGACTCCGCCTGCCTTGCCACGCCCACCCGCATGCACCTGCGCCTTGACCACCCAAATGTCGCCGCCAAGCGCCTCTGCAGCGCTGATCGCCTCTTCAGCCGAGGCCGCGATACGCCCGGCGGGCACCGGGATGCCATAGGCAGAAAACACTTGTTTGGCTTGGTATTCGTGCAGATTCATTCGTTGTCCCGCAGTTGAAGGAAGTCGAAGTGCTATTCTCGCGAAATACGGGCCTTTAGGGAACCGTCCGGCACACTTAGCGGATCACTCATGCAGCGGGTCACTCATCGATGTTCGACGCCATCAGCCTGAGTCTCATCGCAGCGATCTCGGGTCTCATCATCGGTAGCCTGCTGAACACCGTGGTTTATCGCTTGCCGCGCATGCTCGAGCGGCAATGGGCCGCGCATGCTGCGGGCCATGCCAACCCAGAGTCGTCATCCACGTCGTCATCCACGTTGTCATCCACCGAGATAAACACGCCCTTCAACTTGTGGTGGCCACGCTCCCATTGCCCTCACTGCCAAGCCACACTCACGGTACGCGAACTCATTCCACTCCTCTCTTGGCTTTGGCAACGCGGTCGATGCCGTCACTGCGGTCAAGCCATCGACGCGCGCTATCCGCTCGTGGAGCTCGGCACGGCTGTGGCCTTTGTTATTTGCGTGTGGCGACTCCCGGCTGATTGGACACTGCCGCTCGCTTGGATCGCAACGAGTGCCTTGATCGCGCTGGCCGTCATTGATCTTGAGACACAGTACTTGCCGGATGCGCTCACGCTGCCCCTCATGTGGCTGGGTCTGCTCGCGAGCGTGCTCGCGGAATTCTTGGGCTTCGCATCCTTGGGCAGCGCGGCACCCGTATCACCGCCCATGGCAATTATGGGCGCGGCTTTGGGCTACCTCTCGCTGTGGAGCGTGTATTGGATTTTCCGACTCGCCACCGGCAAAGAGGGCATGGGGTACGGCGATTTCAAATTGCTCGCCGCGCTCGGAGCCTGGCTCGGCCCGCTTGCGCTACTACCGGTGATCCTGATGGCATCCATCGCAGGCGCATTGATCGGTCTTGGCAAGATTTGGCTGCTCGGTCGATCGCGTCACGAGCCACTCGCCTTCGGACCTTATCTTGCCCTCGCAGGTTGGTGCGTGTGGTTGGCTTGAATGTGGCTGGCATAAAAGCGGTTGCGTTGACCGGTGGCATTGCCAGCGGCAAATCGCTGGCGGCACAGCGTTTTGCCGAGCTTGGGGTCACCGTCATTGATAGTGATCTCATCGCCCGCGAGATCGTCGAGCCGGGTCAATCGGCCTTGGATGAGATCGTCGCTCGCTTTGGCAGCGGCATCCTGCAGAGCGATGGTCGCCTCGATCGATCAGCGCTACGCCATATCGTGTTTGCTGACCCGGCCGCGCGTCGGGATCTCGAGGCCATCACTCATCCGCGCATTCGAGCCATCATGCGCGAGCGCAGCGGCCAAGCTCAGGGCCCCTACCACCTGCATGTGATCCCGCTGCTCACGGAATCGGGCCGTGCAAAAGAGTTTGATCGGGTGCTGCTGATCGATTGTGATCCGGCCGCACAAAAAACCCGGCTAATGCAGCGTGACGGCAGCGTCGAGCAGGAGGCCATTGCGATCCTGGCCGCTCAGGCGAGCCGAGCCGCACGGCTCGCGATTGCCGACGACATCCTCGTCAATGAGGGCAGTCCCAAGGATTTACTCGCCGGTGTCGATGCGCTGCACCGGCAATATCTTGCCCGCTGGGCGAGCTCGACCGACTGACTGGTTGTCGGCCGCCCTGTGGCTGGCTCAGAATAGGGCGATGAGCGAGGACGACCAACCCTCAGCGACCTTGGCTGCCGATACCACGGCCGACTGGCTCGTGTTCGAGCAACCTTTGAGTGAACGGATGCGCGCCTATCTGCGCATCGATTTTTTGTACAACCAGGCGCTCTATCACGCTCATGCGCAAAGTCAGTGGGGCAGTCGCGCCTCGGTAACGAGCCTGCTCGACATCCTCGCCATCACCAGTCGCGCTGACACCCGCGCCGATGTGCTGAAGGAGCTCGAACGCCAGATTGGTCTGCTCAATGATTTCCGGCGCCGCAGCGAGGTCGACGCCGATCGCCTACAGGCGCTCATCACGAATCTCACACGACTACGCAGCGAACTTCACAGCTCCGGCTCGGCCTACCTGCAACCGCTGCGCGACTCGGCCTTCCTCTCGGCCATCCGTCATCGCAGTGCGATCCCCGGTGGCACCTGCGATTTTGATCTGCCGGATTACAGCTTTTGGTTGCATCAACCGAGCGAAGAGCGAGAGAGCACTTTGCAAACCTGGCTGGTGATGCTGCGCCCGTTGTGCGATTCGATCGCCGAGTTGCTGTGGCTCACCCGCCAAGGCGGACGCCTGCGACACGAGACCGCCGCGGGCGGCGTGTTCAACATCACCTTTGAGCGGGACAACCCAGTGCAACTTCTGCGCGTTGCCGTGCCGCGCGCCCTCGAGGTATTTCCTGAAATCAGCGGCAGTCATTACCGAGCGAGCGTTCGCTTTGTGCGCTGGCAGGGCACGGACACCCGTCCCTTGCAGGCTGCCGAGAATATCCCCTGTCAAATCACGTGCTGCCATCAGCTCTAGGCGATTGATGAAGCTTTACAACGACCCGTTTGCTCCGAGCCCACGCCGCGTTCGCATGTTCCTTGCCGAAAAGGGCATCGACTACGAAAGAATTGATCTATCGATCGCCGAGGGCGAGACGCGGCGAGCCGAGTTTCTCGCGATCAATCCGCTTGGCGAGGTGCCGGTGCTGGAGCTCGACTCAGGGCAATATCTGACCGAATCTTTGGCCATCTGTCGTTTTCTGGAAGCCGAGTTCCCAGAGCCACCCTTGCTGGGGCGTACCGCGCTGGAGCGCGCCGTCATCGATGCTGCCGTTCAAAGAATCATGTTTCGCGCGTACGTGCCGAGCACACTCGCTTTCAGGCACACGCACAAATTTTGGCAAGGTCGCATCGAGCAGGTGCCGCAATTTGGCGCAATCGCGCGACAGCAAGTGCTCGATGAGTGGCAGCTCATCAACCAAGAGCTCGCCGCCAAGCCTTATCTCGCCGGTGATGACTTCAGCTTTGCCGATATCGTCGCTTTCACCACACTCGATTTCGGCAAACCCTCGGGTATTCGCATGCTCGATGAGCAAATTCACCTCAAGCGCTGGTACGCCGAGGTCGCCGCCCGTCCGAGCGCCAAGGCCTGAGCCGGTGGAAGCCTCCTTTTGGCACGAGCGCTGGCAGCGCCACGAGATCGGCTTTCATCAAGCCGCCCCCCATCCCGCCCTCGATCAGCACTGGGCCTCGCTCGGCCTGCAGCCCGGGCAACGGGTTTTTGTGCCGCTTGCCGGCAAATCCCTCGACCTGCTGTGGCTCGCTGCGCGTGGACTCGAGGTCGTCGGCATCGAGTTATCACCGCGGGCGGTACAGGAATTCCATGCAGAGCACGGGGTCAGTCGTCATATTGATCTGCGCTGTGGTGATTTCTTTGATCTGACACCTGAATCGCTCGGCCCCATCGATGCGATTTTTGACCGTGCGGCGCTCGTAGCGCTGCCCCCCGCCATGCGCGAACGCTATGCGGAGCATCTGACCTCGCTCTCGCAATCGGGCACACGCTCGTTGCTGGTCACCATGGAATACGACCAAAGCGAAATGCCGGGGCCTCCCCACGCCGTGCATCCCGCCGAAGTGCAAAGGCTGTATGCCTCGCAGCACGACATCCTGCAGCTCGACTACACGGATCTGTTGCCAGAGTCACCCAAGATGGCCGCCCGCGGCGTGACCCGTCTCGGTGAGCGGGTCTACGCCCTCAAACGCCGATAAACCGCCAAATCATTGGCTGGGCAATGTCAGCCGCCACCCTCCGGCTTGAAGGGATGGGCGGGCATCCCGAGCGCGGCCGCTGCAAATGCCCACTGATCGGCAAAGTCTTCGATCTGCATCCAAGTGGGCTTGCCGGCCCCGTGACCTGCTCTGGTCTCCACGCGGATCAACACCGGGTTTTGACAACCCTGTGCATGCTGCAAGGCAGCCGCAAACTTGTAGCTGTGCCACGGCACCACGCGGTCATCCCTATCGGCGGTGGTCACGAGCGTCGGCGGGTAGCAGCGACCCGGCACCACATTGTGTACCGGTGAATAAGCGAGCAGCGCTTTGAACTCATCCGGATTTTCGGCAAGACCATAGTCACTGCTCCATTGACGCGCGTTGGCGCTGGCGGTGTGATAGCGCAACATGTCGAGCACACCAACCCCGGGCAACGCCGCCGCAAAAAGATCCGGACGCTGTAGCATGCTCGCCCCGACCAAAAGACCGCCGTTGCTGCGACCGGAAATCGCAAGCCGAGCGGGACGCGTGTAATTTTCGGCAATCAAGTATTCGGCTGCCGCAATGAAATCGTCAAAGACATTCTGCTTGCGGGTCTTGGTGCCGGCGGTATGCCACGCCTCGCCGTATTCACCACCGCCCCGCAGATTGGCTTCGGCGTAGACCCCGCCCATTTCCAACCAAGCGATGACGGCAGGTCTGAACGCAGGCGTCAAGGAAATATTGAAACCACCATAGCCATACAGCATGGTGGGCGCATCGCCGCTTCTTTGAAGATCGCGCTTGTGGGTGATGTACATCGGCACCCGAGTGCCATCCTTGCTGGTGAAAAAAACCTGGCGCGTAACAAAGCGACTGGTGTCCGCTGCAATCACCGGAGTACGAAAATCACTGACGCTGCGATCGGTCAAATCGAGCCGCATCACCCGACCCGGGCTCAGGTAATCCGCGTAGGCAAAGAAAGTCTCGGTATCACTCATGCCACCCGAGAAACCAGCGAGCGTACCGAGACCCGGCACTGGCACTTCGCCAAGCGCTGCGCCCTGCAGGTCAAACATTTTGGCGACCCCGTGCGCATCGCGCACATAGCGGGCAATGAGAGTGCCGCCCACCAGACTCGCCTCCTCCAGTGCAATCGACTGCTCGGGCACCACTTCGCGCCACTCACTGCGTTGCGGACGATCAAGATCCACGGCAATGATGCGACCGAGGGGTGCCGCGGCGGTCGTTTGCACGTACACCGTACGGCCTTGGTTGCCGAGAATCGTGTAGCGCGCATCCCAGTCGGCAAACAGGCGCTGCGGCGGACCCGTGCGCTCGGATAGCGGCAGCACGTCGATGCCATTGGTCAGATAGCCGTCAAAGAGCGAGACAAACAGGAATTCGCCATCATCGGACACGCTGGCTGAGGGGGCGCGGGTCGGGTGGTCGGTGACAGCGTAGATGAGCTCATCGGCGGCCTGGGGCTGACCCATGACGTGGAAATACACCGCGGGTTGCTTCAGCCCATCACCCTGCGCTGGATCATCGGGCGAGGCCGGATAGCGACTGTAATAGACTCCCCGACCATCTTTGGACCACGACAACTCCCAAAATTTGGTGAGCCGCAATTCATCGGGCAGCGCTTTGCCGTCGCTCACACGCATGAAGCGCCAGATCTCCCAATCGGTACCGCCATCGGAAATGGAGTACGCGAGCAAAGAGCCATCCGGTGAGGGTTCAAAGCGCGCCAACGCCACCGTTGCATCGCTCCGGCTCGTGTTGGGATCAAACAAGATACGCGGTGTAGCCTTGAGCGACTCGGCCACATACAGCACACTCTGGTTCTGCCGGCCATCGTTACGAACAAAGAAATAGCGACCACCCTTCTTGCGTGGCAAGCCCACACGCTCGTAATTCCATAGTGTTTCGAGCCGATCGCGGATCGCCGCGCGCTGCGGCAAAGCTTCAAGCAGTGGCTGTGCCAGCGCATTCTGCGCAGCGACAAAGTCTCGCGTCTGCTCAAGCTGCGGATCTTCCAACCAACGATAGGGGTCAGGGACGGCGGTGCCGTGGTAAGTATCGATCAACTCACCGCGCGCGGCAGCGGGATAAGCCAAAGGCTGTGCGCCCATCCATGCAGACGCGGTCCGCTCGGAAGACGAGCGACGGGGATCGATCTTTGAAGTCATGGCGGTCCGGGAGTCGGTGGTGGCAAGCGAGGAGTCGGCGGCAGCAAGCGGGGCATGCGCCAAGGACAACAAGAGGGCAACGCCGCACGCTGTCAGGAGCGACGACGGTCGAACAATCTGCGCGGGAGCGCGGTGCTGGCGATGATGCATGTTCCTCTCTACACTGCCCCAATCAAACGGGGATATCGGAAGGGGAGAAGATGTTAACCGGACACCGCACAAAGGTGCAGCCCATCCTGTGCGAACTGCAGCGGGTCACGCTCATGGCAGCCACGTTGCTTTGGATCACGCTGCTCGGGCAGGCCGCATGGAGTCAGACAGGCGAGCCGACTCCATCGGTCGCCGAGTCGCGACTCGACATCGCCCGTCTTTTCAGCGCACCCGATCTGTCGGGTAGCAGCTTGCGCAGCCCACGCTTCTCGCCCGACGGTCGCCTGATCACCTTCCTGCGCGGCAAAGATACCGACAAGGATCGACTCGATATCTGGGCCTACGACGTCGCCAAGCAGGAAGCCTTTCTGTTGGTCGACTCGCAAGCATTAGTGAGCGATGAAGGCGCCCTCTCCCCTGAAGAGGAGGCACGACGCGAACGGGCGCGCACGGCCGCCTTGCGCGGTATCGTCGACTATGAATTCAGTGCCGACTCGCGGCACATCTTGATCCCGCTGGCTGGCGACCTCTATCTCTATTCTCTGAGCCCGAGTTCGTCAACGTCCCACTCCACGTCCACCGCCGCCGCGACACCGCTGCGGCAATTGACCCGCACGCCGGCGGCCGAGACCGATGCGCGGTTCTCGCCAAAAGGCCGTTACGTCAGTTTCGTCCGCGAGCAAAACCTGTATTTCATTGATCTGCAAAGCGGGCAAGAGCATGCCGTCACCACCGCGGGCGGCGGCACACTGTCATTCGGCATGGCCGAGTTCATCGCGCAGGAGGAAATGGACCGGAGCACTGGCTACTGGTGGTCAGACGACGAACGCCATCTTGCCTACACGCGGGTGGATGAATCGATCGTCGATGAGCTCGAGCGCTTTGAAATCTTTGCTGACGCGGTCAAGGTCGTGAGGCAGCGTTACCCCGCTGCAGGACGCAGCAACGCCTCGGTCACTCTGCATGTCACAAGCCTGGAATCGGCACCCGCCGATGCAGGCGGCGCTTTGATCAGGCCGAGTGCCCCGCGCGAGATGACCGCCGCCGCATCGGGCGAGGGGTATCTTGCGCGAGTCGACTGGTTTCCCGATTCACGGCATCTCGCGGTACAGTGGCAAAGTCGCGATCAACAATATCTGGTGCTGCGTCGTATCGATATCACGGATGCCAGCGTGCGCGATCTCATCGAAGAACGCAGCGATAGTTGGGTCGATCTGCACGATGAGCTCACCTTGCTGCGCTCGGGCCGCTTTATTTGGGCCTCGAGCCGTAGCGGATACAAACACCTCTACCTGTATGATTTTGACGGCCAACTGATTCGACCCATCACGGCAGGTGAGTGGATGGTGGTTGGAGACAGTCGCGAGCGCGCCATTGAGGCGGTGGATGAACGGCGCGGTCGTGTCTACTTCAGTGCCAATCGCAAGACGCCGATCGAACGGCATCTCTACATGGCGCCGCTCACCGGGTCTCGCTCGCTGAGCGCTATCGAGGCAGGGATCCAGCAGATCAGCCAAGGTGATGGCTGGCACTCGGTGACGATGTCGACTGACGGACGTCGCTGGTTGGATCTCTATTCCACTCCTGCCGAGCCGCCCTCACTGTCGCTGCGCGATGCGGGGGGCCGCCTGATCGCAAAGCTGGTACCGAATCCGCTCGATGCGACCCACCCCTACGCGCCCTACGTGGGCGCGCATCGGATTCCCGAGTTCGGCACGCTACAGGCCGCTGATGGCCAGTTGTTGCACTATGAAATACTGAAGCCAGCCGGCTTCGACCCTAGCCGCCGATATCCTGTGATCGTCGATGTCTACGGTGGCCCGGGCGTGCAACGCGTACGACGCGCCTGGGCAGGCGCGCCGGCAGGACTCTTCCGGCAGATCCTCGCGCAACAAGGCTTTGTGGTCTTCACCCTCGACAATCGGGGCTCTGGCTTTCGTGGCCGCGAATTCGAATCCGCACTCTATCGGCGCATGGGCAGTATCGAGATCGAAGATCAGGTACGCGGGGTCGAATTTCTGCGTGCTCTTCCTTGGGTGGATGCCCAGCGCGTTGGGGTGTTCGGCTGGAGCTACGGCGGTTACATGGCACTCATGAGCATGGTACGTGCGCCGGAATTCTTTGCCGCGGGCGTGGCCGGTGCACCGGTGACCGACTGGCGACTTTATGACACGCATTACACCGAACGCTACATGAGCACGCCCGAGGACAACCCACAAGGCTATACCGACGGTATGGTCATGACCCATGCATCCACCCTGCAGGGGCCGCTGCTCATCATGCATGGCATGGCGGATGACAACGTGCTCTTCACTCACGCGACCGCCCTCTTCAAACGCCTGCAGGATCTGCAGAAGCCGTTCTCGGTCATGCCTTATCCCGGCAGCAAGCACGGCCTGCTGCGCTTTGCCGACACGGGCCCGCATGCCTACGCCAGCATCCTGGATTTCTTTGAAACCCACTTGCAGCGTCGTCATACGATCGCGGAGTCCGTCACACCATGAGAAGTCTCGCCAAGCTCTTTGCTAGCAATCACGAATGGTCGGCCGACATCAGCGCACGGGATCCCGAGTTCTTCAGCAAGTTGGTCGGGCAGCAATCACCCGATTATTTGTGGATTGGTTGTGCCGACAGTCGGGTACCGGCCAATGAAATCGTCGGCCTGCTGCCGGGCGAGCTTTTCGTGCATCGCAATGTGGCCAACGTGGTGGTGCATACCGACCTCAATTGTCTGTCGGTACTGCAGTATGCGGTGGACGTACTCGATGTCGAGCATGTGATTGTCTGCGGCCATTACGGCTGCGGTGGCGTGCAGGCAGCGCTACAAGGCAATCGACTGGGCTTGATCGACAACTGGTTGCGCCATGTTCAGGATGTCATGCGCAAGCACCGTGCCAAGCTCGACGACCTGTCAGACGATGAGGCTCGACTGCGTCGCCTGTGCGAACTCAATGTCATGGAGCAGGTGCTGAATGTTGGCCAAACCACCATCGTGCAGCAGGCCTGGGACCGAGGCAAGGCACTCGAGATCCATGGCTGGATCTACGACCTCTCGGATGGACTCCTCAAAGATTTGTCGGTGTGCGTCAAGTCACCCGAGGAGTACCTCGAGGTATACCAGCAGGTCACGGCAGTTTGATGCCACCACCGGTCATGGCCTGACCGAGCGCTGCTCCGCCCTCGGGCACGACGATGCGCGAGGCTGCCTCGCGACGCATCTGCTGGGCTTCTTCAATGGCTTGCTCCAGCGCCTGACGCACCGAATCCGGGAACTTGTCGAACGCCTCCTGCAGGGACTGCGCTTCGATCTCGAAACCAAGCGGCAATACCCCACCCGGGGTCATCAACTGAGTCTGACCCAAGTAAAGCACGGTGCGCGAATCATCCGTCGATCCATCGGCCTTGACGGGTGTCATGCGGCGTACTGAGCCTGCCTGACGATCGGTGAAGACCTCTTCACGATACAAGGAATCGGTGTCGATCTTGATGTCTGGCAATCCTGCGGGCGTATTCATGAGGCTTATCCTTTTGCAATTGCATTGGCTTCGGCGATGTGGGCCATGGTAGCAGGCTCGCCGTGCTGACGAATGAGAACCTTGCGTCGAAAGAAACGCGTGTACCCGGCCGGCCCCATTCTCGAGCCACCCATGCCAGAGAGTTTGAAACTGTGCTTTTCCATCTCGTGACACATCGCGGTCAGTGAGCCATCGTTGAGGCTGATGCCCCCCGCATCGATCCGCCGACCGATCGCCTCGGCTTCCTCGAGTGAGCCCGCGATCACACCCGCCGAGAGCCCGTAAACACCGGCATTGGCCCACTCGATCACCTCGTCCACCGAGTCATAGGCCATCACCGGAATCACCGGACCAAAAGTTTCTTCGGTCATAACCGCCATGTCATGGGACACATCCACCAGCACCGTCGGGCGCAACCACTTGCCGCCTTGGTCCTCGATCTGCCCGCCCGTCAACACTCGTGCGCCTTTCGCCACGGCATCGGCCAGTTGTGCAGCGACCACCTCAGCCTGCTTGCCGAAAATGAACGGCCCGATCGTGCCCTGATGGATATCAGGCCAATTGGGCTCGATCTGACTCGCCTTCTCGACCAGTCGTTTGACGAAGGCCGCATGAATCTCGCGCTGCACGTAAACACGCTCGATACTTTGACAGGCCTGACCCGTCGCGAGACACGTCGCGCGCAAGGCGACATCGGTCGCCCGCTCAAGATCCGCCGAAGCCGTGATGATGAGCGGATCATTGCCGCCGAGCTCAAGGAAAGCCGGGATGAAATGCCGCGCTGCATTTTCAGCGACCTGCCTGCCGGTGGTGACACTGCCGGTAAAGCAGATGACATCACTGCCCGCGACCAGCGCCTCGCCGGTCGCCCGTCCACCGGGTTGAATGGCCCACACCGCCGCCAACTCCGGGATCGCTTCGATCGAGCGCATGACGGGCTCAACGAACCGCGGTGTGACCTCGCTTGGCTTGATGAATACCGCACAGCCTGCGAGCAAGGCCGGCACTGCATCAATGAAACAGAGCGACACCGGAAAATTCCACGGACTGATGATACCGACCAAAGAATACGGCACGTACTGCGACCGATAACTGATATTAGGCATCGTCGCCGAGCGCAGATCTTCCTCCTGCGCCAGCGACGGTGCGATCGCGCTCCAGCGGTCGATCATGCCAAGCACCGAGCGCACTTCACTGATGGCAATGAGGTGGCGACCGGTATCGGCCGCGAGCGCTCGAACGATCTCGTCCTCGCGTTGCGCAAACTCCGCGCGCCATCGACGCATCACCTCGACTCGCGCCTCAACGCCACGATCCCGCCAAACCGTTTGCGCCTGTCGCAACCGGGTCAGAGTGGCCTGCAGCGCCTTGGCCGACGGAGCGTGAAATCGATAGTCGACTTCGCCGGTGCGAGGATTGCGAACCTCGAACAATTCGCCCGTGGCTTGTTCAGCGCTCATCATCTGCCCCATTCGCATTGACTCCTTGCAACATATCGAGAAAAGGTTTGTCGGCCTCGAGAATATCGAAATCTCCAAAGGAAGCCGGCAACAACCACTCCAATCTTTGGCCTTCTCGGCCACGCACCTCACCGCGCCAACTCTCAACCCGATAAAAATGCAGCCGGACGGTGCGCTCGGACGACTCATGGTCCAACTGCAGCATCGGCGTACATTGCGCATGCTCGACTTCGATGTCGAGCTCCTCGGCAAGCTCGCGCTGCAGGGCAGCGACCAGACTTTCGCCGGGCTCGCGCTTGCCGCCGGGGAACTCCCAGCGACCCGCGGAGGACTTGCCGGGCGGGCGCTGCGCGATGAGCACGCGCCCCTCGGTGTCGACCAACGCCGCAGCGACGACCTCAATGATCATCAAAGAAAACGGCTGACATCAAGCAAATTGACGGTCCCGCTGAGAAGGTCTTGCGACCCCTCAGCTTTCAAGCGAACCATGGCACTGCTTGTACTTGCGACCTGAACCACAGGGACAGGGCTCATTGCGCCCGACCTTACGCTCAATACCACCTGCTGCGGCACCGCCGCCCTGCACGCCCACGGCCGCCATCCGCTGCGCACCCCCAGCAGCAGGGGCTTGCGCGGCACCGGCGGCGGCTCCCTGCGCACTGCCTGCGGCTGCAAGTGGTGACTCGGCCGCCGAATGCTGCGCTTGCAGTTTCGCAAGCAGCCGACGCTGCCGCTCTTCTTCTTCGCGCTGCAGGTCTGCCTCGCTGCGTACCTCGACTCGCAGCAATAGCGACGCCGTGTCGAATTTCACGCGCTCCAGCATGCTGCTGAACAATTCATAGGCTTCACGCTTGTACTCGTAGCGGTAGTCTTTCTGCGCGTAGCTACGCAGGTGGATTCCCTGGCGCAAGTAGTCCATCGCAGCCAGATGCTCGCGCCAATGCTGATCGAGCGTCCGTAGCATGATGTCCTTTTCCAGATGGTGCATTAGCTCGGCACCGTAACGCTCGCTCTTGCGATCGTAGTTCTCGGCCACCGCCGCGAGCACCCGCTCGCGGACCGTTTGCTCATCGAGTTCGGGATCCGCCTCCAGCCAGGCCTTGGGATCGATGTCCGTCGCAAAATCCTTGCGAATCGCCTCACGCAGCCCTGGGAGATCCCAGTCCTCATGAGGCACATTGCGCGGCAGATGTTCATCGAGCACGCGACCGAGCACATCCGCCTGAATGCCGCGCACCGCGGCCGACATTTCGCTCGCGCCCATGATCTGTGTGCGCTGCTGGTAAATGACCTTGCGCTGATCATTGGCGACATCATCGAACAACAGAAGCTGCTTGCGAATATCGAAGTTGTGCGATTCCACCTTGCGTTGCGCAGCCTCGATCCGCTTGCTCAGCATGCGACTTTCGATGACCTCGCCTTCCTTCATGCCTGCGGCCGACAACAGGCGCTTGGTGAAATTGGGATCACCAAAGATACGCATGAGATTGTCGTCCATCGACAAATAGAAACGCGATGAACCCGGATCACCCTGACGACCGGAACGCCCACGCAGCTGATTATCAATGCGTCGCGACTCGTGACGCTCGGTACCAATGATATGCAGACCGCCTGCCGCGAGAACCTCTTCATGTCGCTGCTGCCATCCGCTGCGTGCGGCCTCGCGCACTGTCTCGTCGGCATCGGCTGACAAGCTGGCGAGCTCTGCCTCCAGATTGCCGCCGAGCACGATATCGGTGCCACGACCCGCCATGTTCGTGGCGATGGTCACGGCAGCGGGTCTGCCTGCCTGAGCGATGATCTGAGCTTCCCGATCATGCTGCTTGGCATTGAGCACCTCGTGTTTGATGCTTTCCTTTTCAAGTACCTTTGAGATGATCTCCGATGTCTCGATCGAGGTCGTGCCCACCAGCACGGGTTGATTGCGCTCGACGCAATCTTTGATGTCTTCGACGATCGCCTTGAACTTGTCCGCCTGCGTGAGATGCACAAGATCCGGGTAGTCCTTGCGCACCATCGCTCGGTGAGTCGGGATCACATTGACTTCAAGACCATAGATCTGCAGAAACTCGGGCGCCTCGGTATCGGCGGTACCGGTCATGCCGGAAAGCTTCTTGTACAGCCTGAAATAATTCTGAAAGGTGATCGAGGCGATGGTCTGATTTTCCTCGCGAACACGCACACCTTCTTTGGCCTCGATGGCCTGATGCAGGCCCTCGGACCAGCGTCGGCCCGGCATGGTGCGACCGGTGAATTCATCGACGATCACCACCTCACCGCCGCGCACGATGTATTCGACATCGCGCTTGTAGAGAGCGTTGGCCCGCAGGGCCGCATTCAGGTGGTGCATAAGGCGAATGTTTGCCGGGTCGTAGAGGCTCTCGCCCTCGCGCAGCAAACCCGCCTCGATCATGAGTGCTTCGACAGTTTCGTGACCGGCCTCGGTCAACATCGCCTGCCGCTGCTTTTCATCGATGGTGTAGTCGCCCGGCCCATCTTCCTCGATCTGCCGCGCAAGACGCGGAATCAATTTATTGATCGCGACGTAGGTATCGGTGCTCTCTTCGGCAGGCCCCGAAATGATGAGTGGCGTACGGGCCTCATCGATGAGGATCGAGTCGACCTCGTCGACAATCGCAAACGACAAGGGCCGCTGCACACGATCTTCGAGCCGGAAGGCGAGATTATCGCGCAGATAATCAAAGCCGAATTCATTGTTGGTGCCATAGGTGATATCGCAGGCATAGGCCGCACGCTTGTCGGCAGAACTCTGCCCGTTACGGATGACCCCGACCGTCAGGCCCAGAAAACGATAGACGGG
>CAZHLL010000030.1:22974-24860 GCA_964533305.1 uncultured Acidibacter sp. | reverse complement strand
CCAAGATCGACAAAGCCACACGCAAAGCCTTCCCCGACGGTATCGCCGCCTACGGCACCGATGCGCTTCGGCTTACCTTTGCTTCACTCGCCACGCAAAGTGCCGACCTGCGTTTTGATCTGGCGCGTGTGGGCGGTTACCGGAATTTCTGCAACAAGCTGTGGAACGCCGCGCGCTATGTGCTCATGACGCTCGAGAGCGAGCGCGGCACACTGACCGACCCGCAACTCTTCGACGGGCCCGTTGCCCCCGGGGTGGCCGACCGCTGGATACGCTCCCGGCTAGGTCAAACCTTGCGCGACGTGGATGGCGCGTTCAATGATTACCGCTTCGATTTTGCAGCAACCGCGCTGTACGATTTCACCTGGTACGAATTCTGCGATTGGTATCTCGAGCTTACCAAGCCCATCCTGCAATCCGATACGGCAAGCCCCGAGGCCAAACGGGCGGCGAGGCGCGGCCTGCTCGAAACGCTCGAGACGCTGCTGCGCATGCTGCATCCACTCATGCCCTTCATCACCGAGGAGATCTGGCAGCGCTTGATTTCTTTGCAAGGCCATGCCGATCGCGGCCCGAGCATCATGCTCGCGCGGTGGCCGGATGCGGCGAATCTGCCGCAGGATGAGACCGCCGAAGCCGATGTCGAGTGGATCAAGTCCGTGGTACTCGGCTTGCGGCAGATACGCGGCGAGATGGACATCAGCCCGTCGCGCAGTCTGGATGCCTTGCTCGAGGGTGCGACCGCTGCCGACCTTGCGCGAGCTGATCAATACCGTGGCTATCTGGGTCGACTGGCTGGACTCAACTCCTTGCGGGCGCTCTCCAAAGATGAAAGCCCACCCCCATCGGCGGCTGCAGTCATGGGCTCGCTACGGATACTGGTGCCAATGCAAGGGCTCATTGACCCCCAGGCAGAGGCTGATCGCCTCAATAAAAAACTGCAAAAGATCGCAGCGGAGATTGCCAAAGCCAAAGCCAAGCTCGCTAACGAAAACTTCGTACGCAATGCCCCCGCTGAGGTCGTGCAGCAGGAAAACGAGCGACTACAGGAGTTTTCTGCCACTGAATCCAGTTTGCGGCAACAGCTCGAACGGGTGCGCTCGCTGCTGTAGGAATTGATTTCTTTGATTTGCCGCGCATGATAACCGCCGAACAAGTCGCGCTCGACCATCTGCGGTTGTGGCCGCGCATGCCGCAAGATTGGCGGGAGCGCTGGCATGATGGCCTGCAGCACTTTCTGCTGAACGTTCCCTTTGTCGGTGCCAACGGCTTGCAAGTCACCGATGACATGCGCATCGTGGTCGGTGCACACATGAGCCTTGCCGCCATCGGGCTGGGCCGCGACGCGTTTGCCTCATTGCACGGCATCACCCTGTACCCGGATGAATTCTGGGTCGATGAAGTGGAGGAAGACGAATTGACCGGCGTGATCAGCGAATCACGTTCGGTCTTGTCCGGTCAGTCACTGGGGGATGAGCGTATTGTTCTCTCGTGGCAAGACGTGCTGCACTGCGGTGTAACTGAACCTTCCGACGACTACGCCTACAACGTCGTGATTCACGAATTCACGCATCATCTGCAGGCAAGTCGCCCCCACGGCGATCCAGAGGCACTCGCGCTATTGATGGCGGAGCACGCGAAACTACTGACCGCGCTTGAGCAAGGTGAAGAGCCCACCGTGCTGGACCCATACGGGGCCGACAGCCCCGAAGAATTTCTGGCTATCGCCGCCGAGGCATTCTTTGAGATACCGGATGCTCTGCAACGGGAGCATCCGCAGGTGTATGACGTCCTCGCGCGATCCTTCAGGGTGGATCCACTGACTTGGTAGCCGCCACGCGATCCGCCGCCGGGCTTGCCCCCCGACTTGCCCCGCGATCCGCCCC
>CAZHLL010000030.1:0-22874 GCA_964533305.1 uncultured Acidibacter sp. | reverse complement strand
CCGCCACGCGATCCGCCGCCGGGCTTGCCCCCCGACTTGCCCCGCGATCCGCCCCATCAGGCACTTGCATCAGCACCCAACCACCGAGCACAAACAAGATTACCAGCGAGGTGATCGACAGCCTTGAGTCACCCGTGGCAAGCGCTACCCCTGCGACCAGCAAGGGCCCGAGAAAGCTCGCAAACTTGCCCATCATGTTGTAGAAGCCAAAAAATTCACCGCTTTTCTCCGCTGGCACCAAGCGGCCAAACATCGAGCGTGACAGGCTCTGCACGCCGCCTTGCACGAGACCGACCACGACCGCCAATGCAAAGAATTCGGCCACTGAGTCGAGCACGTACGCATAAAGCGTGGCGGCCAGATAGACCGCGATGCAAATGAGAATGCCGCGCTTCGCACCGATCCGATTGCCGATCCAGCCGAGCGCCAACGCCGAGGGAAAGGCCACGAACTGGGTCAATAGCAAGGCCGCCAGCAGACTGGAACTCGGCAGGCCCAGCGCCACCCCATAATCCACCGCCATCATGTAAATGGTATGGACACCGTCGATGTACAGCCAATAGGCGACCAAAAAAAGCACAACCGGCCGATAGCCGCTGATGTTGCGCAGCGTTGTACGTAATTCGGCAAAACCCTCGATGATGGCGCGCCCCACGCCGACCGCAGGCTCCGGCGCCGGACGCTCCTTGACATGGCGCATCAACGGCAAAGAAAACACGAACCACCATAGCGCGACACTCAGAAAGGACCACTGCACCGCCTCGGCAGCGCTCTGCAAGCCGAACCAGGCAGGCTTCAAGGTCATGAGCACATTGAATGCGAACAAGAGACCGCCACCCAAGTAACCCGCCGAGTAACCGAAAGCCGAGACCTGATCGAGTTCGTGATCCGCCGCCACATCCAGGATGAGCGCATCGTAGAAAATATTGGCAGCATTGAATCCGATGCAGGCCAGGGCAAAAAAGACCGCTGCCCACCACCATTCGCCCTGACCAATGAAACCCAGAGCCGCCGTGGATAGGACACCGAGCAGCGTCCACAGCATGAGCAAGCGCTTGCGACCCGCCAGCCGATCAGCCAGCGCTCCAAGTACCGGCGCAAGTATCGCGACCAGTAGCCCCGCGGCACCATTGGCGAATCCAAGACGGGAGGTGCTCAAGGTGGGGTCGACCCCCGTACTCCAGTATTGCTGGAAAAACACGGGGAAGAAGCCCGCGAGCACGGTGGTCGCAAAAGCGGAATTGGCCCAGTCGTACAGCGCCCAGGAAACGGTGTCTCGGCGCTTGTACGGGCTCGACATGTCAGTTCACCTGCTCTCGCGTCTCGCGAAATACGATGTCCGGCCAACGTTCCATGGTCAGATCCAGATTGACTCGTGAGGGTGCAAGATAAACGAGCGCCCCGCCATGATCTACCGCAAGGTGATCATGCGCCTTGGTCCGAAACTCCTCAAGCTTGCGCGGGTCGCTGGCGTGTACCCAGCGTGCGGTGTAGACACTGATCGGCTCAAAGCTGCACTGCACGGCATACTCATCCTGCAGACGAAAGGCGACTACCTCGAACTGCAAGGGTCCAACCGCCCCCAAAATCTGATCGTTGTTACGCAAGGGACGAAACAATTGCGTTGCGCCCTCCTCGCAGAGCTGACCTAAGCCCTTGGACAGGGCTTTCATTTTCAAGGGATCGCGCAACACCGCCCGGCGGAACATTTCTGGCGCAAAGCTGGGAATACCGGTAAAGACCAGCGACTCACCCTCACTGAATGAGTCGCCGATATTGATAGTGCCGTGATTGTGCAGCCCGATGATATCGCCTGCATAGGCGTCCTCGGCAGCACCGCGGTCGGCAGCGAGAAAGGTTACGGCATCGGCAATCCGCATATCTTTGCCAGACCGGACATGGCGCAGCTTCATGCCCCGCGAATACTTTCCCGAGCACAACCGAAGAAATGCGATCCGATCGCGATGCATCGGATCCATGTTGGCTTGGATCTTGAAGACGAACCCCGTCATTTTTTCTTCGGCGGGAGAGACCTCGCGATCCTGGGTCGATCGTGGTCTCGGCGGTGGCGCAAAGCTTGTGAACGACTTGAGCAATTCCTCGACCCCAAAGTTGGAAATGGCAGAGCCAAAGAATACCGGTGTCAGTTTGCCGGCAAGGTACGCCTCGACCTCGAACTCGCGGGTTGCACCCCGCACAAGCTCGATCTCCTCATCGAATTCAGCGGCCTGCGAACCCAGCAGCTCCCTCGCCTCGGCACTGTGCAAACCCTGAATGATCCGATTGCTGCCAGCGCGACCGCGCTCTGCGGCTTCATAAACAAAAATCTTGTCCTCGGTGAGATGATAAATCCCCTTCAGCTCACGACCCATGCCGATCGGCCAAGTCACCGGCGCGGTGGGCATCCCGAGCACGCGCTCGATCTCATCGAGCAGCTCGATGGGCGCGCGTCCGTCGCGATCCAATTTATTGATGAAGGTCATGATGGGCGTATCGCGCAAACGGCACACCTCCATGAGCTTGATCGTGCGTGTCTCGACACCCTTGGCACAATCAATCACCATGAGGGCCGAATCCACCGCCGTCAAAGTGCGATACGTGTCCTCGGAGAAATCCTCGTGACCCGGCGTGTCCAGCAGGTTGACGATACAGTCGCCGTAGGGAAACTGCATGACCGAGGACGTCACGGAGATACCGCGCTGCTGTTCAAGCCGCATCCAGTCGGAGGTGGCATGGCGCTCAGCCTTGCGGCCCTTGACGGTACCGGCGAGCTGAATGGCACCCCCGAACAACAACAATTTTTCGGTGAGCGTCGTCTTGCCCGCATCCGGATGCGAAATGATGGCAAAAGTACGACGCCGGGCCACCTGCTCGGCAAGCTGGGTCATCTAAAGTCCTTTCAAAAAATTCGTCGACTCGAACCGCCGAGACTGATTCGTCCGAGGTCCACTCGCAACACGAGGGCATCCTCGCGACCTTGGCTCGCTTGATAGTAACCGCGGCGCAGACCCACTTGCTGCAAGCCCAGGGATTGGTACAAACGAATGGCCGCTAGGTTGCTCGGCCTCACTTCCAGAAACAAGTCTCGCGCGCCGCGCCTCAAGGCTTCGGCAAAGAGGAACTGCATCAGCTTTCGGCCAAGACCCCGACAGCGCTGCTGCGGGTGAATGCAGATATTGAGCACATGGGCCTCATCCGCCGCGAGACTGAGTATCGCATAACCTGCCATCTGCTCATCGAGCTCCAGTACGAAACAACCGTAGCCCGCCCGCAGACAATCGCGAAAAATCCCGGCGCTCCACGGGAAGGGATACGAGGCAACCTCGATCTCGTGCACGCGAGGAACGTCCTCGGCCGACATGGATCGCACCGACCACTGCGGCAACATCCATTCTTCGCTTGCCACGGCCATGCACTACCTGCCCCAACTCCCAAGGAGACGTTGCGCCCGCATGAATGATCCTCGTATCGCCATCATGACGGCAGCTCCTCGAACACCCGTCGCGCAAACTTCAGATCTTCCCACGCCTTGCGCTTGTCCGCCGGCACACGCAGCAGATACGCCGGGTGGTAGGTCACGACCACCGGCATTCCAAGATCGGGTACGTGGTGCAATTGGCCACGCAAACGTGAAAGCGGTTGATCGAGACCCAATAGGTTATGAGCCGCAATGCGACCAAAAGCCAAGATAAGCTTGGGCTTTACGAGCTCGAT
The DNA here is from genome assembly GCA_964533305.1 of uncultured Acidibacter sp. Lineage (GTDB taxonomy): Bacteria > Pseudomonadota > Gammaproteobacteria > Steroidobacterales > Steroidobacteraceae > UBA964. The sequence continues at coordinate 19,160 of CAZHLL010000030.1, read as the reverse complement.
CTGACGCTGCAGGTAAGGCCGGCATTGGGCGATCTCATCGGGTCTGGGGTCGCGATTTTCAGGCGGCCGACATTTGAGCACATTGGTGATGAATGCCTGCTCGCGTGGCAAGTGAATCGCCGCCAGCATCGCTGTCAATAATTGCCCCGCGGCACCCACAAATGGCTCGCCGAGTTTGTCCTCCTCGCTGCCCGGGGCCTCGCCGACCACCATCCACTCAGCCTCGCGGTTGCCGACACCAAATACTGCATGCGTGCGACCGGCATGCAAAGCGCAGCGCCGGCAGCCCATCACTTGCGGCACGAGCGCCTGCCAGTCGCCCGCGATGACGGGCGACTCGATGATGGGCGCCCTGACGGCGGGCGCCGCCGCCTCGGTCTCCAGGCTCACCTGCACCTGCGCCTGCGCCACCACCGCGCTGGATCTTGATACCCAACGCTCGATGCCGAGCGCAGCTAGATAACGCGCTCGGCGGCGCTCTCGCTCAATCTGCATCCCTAGAAGGCTCCGGGGCGGACGCCCGCTCGGTGGACGCGCTGCCCTTACGCAGCCGACGCACCAACCAGAGCACCGGCGCCATCGACACGTAGATGGAGAACAACAACAGCAGCATGCCCGGCGGCTCGGCAGCGACCAGCGCCAAAGAAATCGGCACGATCACGAAATAAAAGAATTTGACTCGCGCGGTCCAGTCAATCTGCTTGATGCTCGGGTAAGGGACGCTCGAAACCATCAATGCACCGGCCATGGCCGTCACCGAAAACGTCAATGCCAAGCCGACCAGACCGGGCTCACGCCATTCGCTCGAAAACCAGACGAATGCCGCCACCAGTCCGGCTGCCGAGGGGCTCGGCAGACCCTCAAAGAAACGTTTATCGACCGTCGCTGCCCGCGAATTGAAACGCGCAAGCCGTAGCGCCGCGCAGACCGCGTAAAAGAAAGCGGAAATCCAGCCGAAACGCTCCCAAGCGTGGCCGTACTCTGCAATGGCATCCACGCCCCACTGATAGGCGACCAGCGCGGGCGCCACCCCAAAGGACACCATGTCGGCCAGGCTGTCGTATTCCTTGCCGAACACGCTTTCCGAACGCGTCCACCGCGCCACCCGACCATCAAGGCCATCAAAAATCATGGCGACGAAAATCGCGACACCCGCACGCGCAAAATCACCATGGATGGCGGCGACGATGGCGAAAAAACCGCAGGCCAGGCAAGCCGTGGTCAGCAGGTTCGGCAGCAGGTAGATTCCGCGGCGTGCCGGCGGAGGCGAATCTGGATAGGCGTCACGGGACACGGGCATGGACTCCAACGGATTCGGCCTGTTCGGGCCTTGGGAGCGCAGATGATAGGCCCCGGCGCGTGGCACCACAATCGACTGGCGCACGCTCCCCAGCCACCGAGGGGCGCCCGGGTCCGGTCGGTTGGCGACTTTCCGCCTCGGCCAACACCCCGTAACATGGCGCCCTTTTCCGAGTGAGCCAACACCGATGCGCTGGTCTCGATATCCCATCCAAACCGTCAAGGAAACCCCGGCCGAGGCCGAGGTCATCTCCCACCAACTGATGCTGCGAGCCGGGCTGATCCGTCGTCTGGCCGCCGGCATCTACACCTGGACGCCCCTGGGTCTGCGCAGCCTGCGCAAAGTGGAGCACATCATTCGCGAGGAGATGGACCGTGCGGGCGCGCTCGAAGTGCTGATGCCGGCTGTGCAACCGGCCGAACTGTGGCAGGAATCCGGTCGCTGGGAGCAGTATGGTCCGGAACTGCTGCGCCTCAAAGACCGCCACCAACGGGACTTTGTGATCGGACCCACACACGAGGAAGTCATCACCGATCTCGCTCGTCGTGAGCTCAAAAGCTACCGTCAGCTGCCGGTCAATTTTTATCAGATTCAGGTCAAATTCCGTGATGAGATCCGACCGCGCTTTGGCGTCATGCGCGGACGTGAATTCATCATGAAAGATGCCTACTCGTTTCATGCCTCGGCCGAGTGCCTGCAAGCAGGCTATGACACGATGCGGCAGGCTTACATCCGGATGTTCAAGCGCATGGGTCTTGAGTTCCGCCCGGTCAAGGCGGACACCGGCTCCATTGGTGGTACGGCCTCCGAGGAGTTTCAGGTGCTCGCAGATTCCGGCGAAGATGCCATCGCGGTGTCGGACGGCAGTGACGGCTATGCCGCGAATCTCGAGCTCGCGCCGGCATTGCCGCCCACTACGCTGCGAGCGGCAGCCAGTCAAGCTCTCAAAAAAATCGCGACGCCAGGTCGTCGCAGCATCGAGGAGGTGAGCGAGTTCCTGGGTGTCGCAGCCTCGCAAACGCTGAAAGTACTGCTGATACAAGGTAGCGAGACACCCGTGATCGCACTCGCCTTGCGCGGCGATCATGAGCTGAATCTCATCAAGGCACAAAAACTACCGGGCGTTGCCCTGCCGATTACGCTGGCCACACCCGAACAGATTCACTTGGCGACCCAATGCGAAAGCGGCTTCATAGGCCCGATTGGTCTTCACTGCCCCGTGTATGCCGATCATGCGGCGCTCGCTCTGTCGGATTTCATCTGCGGAGCCAATGAAATCGACCATCATCTGGTGGGGGTCAATTGGGGCCGTGATCTGCCCGAGCCGCTTGCGGCGGATTTACGCAACGTAGTCAATGGCGACCCGAGCCCCGGTGGCGCAGGGAAGCTAGAAATCCGCCGCGGCATCGAAGTCGGACATATCTTCCAACTCGGACGCAAGTACAGCGAAGCGATGCAAGCGAGCGTACTCGATGACAGCGGCAAGCCCGTGACCATGTACATGGGCTGCTATGGCATTGGCGTTACCCGAATTGTCGCCGCAGCCATCGAACAAAACCACGATGCGGCGGGAATTCTTTGGCCTCCCGCGTTGGCGCCTTTCACCGTGGCCTTGGTGCCACTGAACGCAGCCAAGTCCGCCGCTGTTCGCGAACAAGCCGAGACCTTGTACGCCGAGCTGCAGGCAGCCGGCATCGAGGTACTGCTCGATGATCGCGATGCACGACCGGGAGTCAAGTTTGCTGATGTCGAACTGATCGGCATCCCGCATCGGCTGGTCATCTCCGAGCGCGGACTGGATGCGGGCTCCATCGAATACCGCCACCGTGCAGCCGACGCCAATGAAAACTGGCCGATCAGCGAGACCCTGTCTCGGTTGAAATCTTTGATTGCAACAAAAGACGAAGGAAACTCTGCACCATGAGCTCAGCCACCGCTGGCGCAAGCGCCGAAATCCTTGTGCTCTACTACTCGACCCACGGTGCCACCGCCGAACTCGCCCGACAAGTCTGTCGCGGAGTGGAGTCGGTCGCCGGCGCTCAGGCTCGCCTGCGTACGGTCCCCGCTGTGTCGGCAGAGAACGAGCGACCCGTGGTACAGGTGCCCGAACACGGTGCGCCTTTTGCCACCCATGATGAGCTCGCAAACTGCGATGGCCTGCTGCTCGGCTCCCCCACCCGCTTTGGCAATATGGCCGCTGGGCTCAAGTATTTCCTCGATGGCAGCAGCGCACTTTGGGCGAGCGGCGCGCTCATTGGCAAACCAGCGGGAGTGTTTACCGGCAGTAGTAGCCTGCACGGCGGACAGGAAACCACTCTCTTGACGCTGATGCTGCCGCTGCTGCACCACGGCATGCTCATTGTGGGTGTGCCTTACTCCGAGAGCGCGCTCGCGCGTACGCGCTCGGGCGGTACGCCCTATGGGGCAAGTCATTTCACCCCGTATGGCCAGACGCCGTCATTGACCGAGGATGAGCAGGCCATCGCCCGAGCCCACGGACGTCGAGTGGCCGAGATCGCGCTTGTACTCAAGGCTCGCCCAGCACCTCGCGCATGAAGGGGATGGTCAAGCGTCGTTGAGCTGACAGACTCGCCTCGTCGATTCGATCGAGCGCATCAATCAATCGCGGCAAGTCCCGGGGCAATCGCAAACAAAGATAACGTGCAGTGTCCTGCGGCAGATCGAGACCGCGCTCGCCGGCGTGGCGCTGTAAAACCGCACACTGACCCGCCTCATCGAGCAGCTGCAACTGGAAGACCTCGCTCGCACCCAGACGCGAACCGATGTCGAGCAACTGCCAACGAAACGCAGCCGGGGGACGATCCGCACTGATCACCAGGCTGGCGCCTCGCTCTTCGAGCAAGCGATAGGTCGAAAACAAGGCACGTTCGAAGTGCGGATCACCCATCACACTCTCAAGGTCATCCAGACAAAGAATATCGAGTTGACCTGCTCCCTCAAGCAAAGCGACCGCCGTCTCGGCCCACTCACGCAAGGGCAGATACAGCACAGGTTGGGCGGCCGGTGCGGCGGCGCACACTGCCTGCAACAGGTGACTCTTGCCTGTTCCTGCGGCGCCCCACAACCACACCACTCCTGGCACACTCTGAAGAGCCTGCAAGCGCGCGACGGCGAGCGGATTGGTCGCATCCACAAAAGAGGAGAAGGTGGCGCGCTCGCGCAAACGCACACCCAAGGTCAGCTGCTGCATCTAAACGGTCCGGTCTGCCGTCGCCCGCCAGGCGCGCCAAAAAAAACGGCTGAGATAATCCGCGCCTGAGCCGAGGGTTGTAAAAAAAGTTAGTAGCACCAGTGGATCAAAGAAATATTGCGGCACCCAACCACCGATCGCCTGTAGCATCGCCGCAATCAACACGCTGATCTGCAAAGCGGTATTGAACTTGGAGATCAAGGTCGGATGGCCGCGCAGCTCGCCGAACCAAAGTCGAAACACCAAAGCGCCTCCACCGATCATCAGGTCCCGCGCCATCACGGCCACCGCCAGCCACACCGGTACCCAACCGGCCCAGGTCAAAGCCAGGAACACACTTACCAGCAGTAGTTTGTCGGCCAGGGGATCCAGGAATCGACCCAAATCCGAGGTCCAACCAAAGCGCTTGGCCAAAAATCCATCCAGGCCATCGGATACCGCCGCGATCGTGAACAGCGCCAACGCCAAACCATTCTGCCCACTCTCAATGGCCCGCACCGTCGGCCAGACGAGCCCGATACGCGCGACGCAGATGGCGTTTGGCAGATGTCGCCACAGCGTCATCAGCGCGACGTCCCGGCGGCAGGCGCCCAGCGGTAGCGCAACGGGGTCGAACCACTTTCGCGCTGCCACAGGGGATCGTTGTCGAGTGCTGACGACAAACCTCTCACCCCACCGCTCACCTGCACACGGAATCTCACTTCACGCGCGGTGGCTTCCAGCAAATCGATATTTTTGATCGCCACCTGATTGGCGAGCGCACGCCGTACTGCGCCATGGGCCGCAAGATCCCCCACCCCCGTGACGATCAATTCGACTTCGGATATCGGTTGCAAGGACATGGCCTGAGACCCGAGCGCCAGCGTGTCCGCAGCGCCCTCGACACCGGCCGTTACCCCACCCTCAAAGCGCACCGCGCCCGCTGCCGACGTCGACTGAAAGAGTGTCCAGACCCAGCGATCACTTTTGGATTCAGCTATCAACGCGGCACTCACGCCCGCGCGCCGCGCCGCAGCCAAAGCCTCACCGGCATTCGCTCGAGAGCCCGGCGCAAGGCCAACAGCCGATGCAGGCGAGAGTTCGAGAGGCAAACCCCGCTCGAGGGCGGACCGCACCAAGGCTTCGCGGACCTCAGTGGGATCGGCACCCGCTGGCGCCGAGAGAATCACCCCCAACACGACTGGCCGCTCGCGAGGCCATACGGGCTCGCCGAGTTCGTCCAACGCGCGCTCAACCGCGAGGTCATCCAAGGTCACTTTAGCGGGCGCATCAGCCGTCGCGGGCTGAAAAATCTGCACGTAGCGCTCAGCGCTCTCGACGAGCCGCTGCAAGGCTGCATCGTTCATCGCCGCGCGACGCCCCGTCAAACGCAACAGCACAACGCGCATCGCCTCACGATACGCCTCGGGCGCGGGACTGGTGACTTCGACCGTGCCGAGATCCACGGTCTGCGAGGTGTCGGCGCGTGCCAGAGACCCTGACACACCGAAACCAGTGGCCAGCAGACTGGCCATCATCAGCGCGATGCGCGCCAAGCTGCGTCCAAGCGTTGAAATGGTCATGGCGAGATGCGCGTACAATACCACAGCGGTACAACACGACTGGTGCGCTGACATGCCTTCGACCCTCCCCCCCACAGGAATGACCTATCGCGATGCCGGCGTGGATATCGACGCGGGTGAAGCGCTCGTCGAGCGCATCAAGCCGCATGTCAAACGCAGCATGCGTCCTGAGGTCCTGGCAGGGGTGGGTGGCTTTGGTGCCATGGTGGAGTTGCCGCTCTCGCGCTGGAAACGACCGGTGCTGGTCTCGGGTACCGATGGTGTCGGTACCAAATTGCGCTTGGCAATCGATGCGGGTCGCCACTCGGGTATTGGCATCGACTTGGTCGGCATGTGCGTCAATGATGTCGCCGTGCAGGGTGCAGAGCCTCTGTTCTTTCTCGATTACTACGCCACGGGCAAGCTGGATGTCGATGTGGCAGAGAGCGTCGTGGCCGGCATCGCTGAGGGCTGCCGACTGGCTGGTTGTGCGCTCGTGGGCGGCGAAACGGCTGAAATGCCCGGCATGTATGCCGGAGGCGACTATGACCTCGCTGGCTTTTGCGTAGGCGTAGTGGAACGCGATGCCATCATTGATGGCAGGCACATCCTGCCGGGCGATGCCGTCATTGGGCTCGCCTCCTCGGGCGCCCACTCGAACGGATATTCTTTGATTCGCCGCATCATTGCAGCCTCCCAAGTGGATCTTGCGACGGATCTTGCTGGCATGCCATTGATCGAGCGGCTCCTCACCCCGACTCGCATCTATGTCAAATCCATGTTGGCGCTGGCGGGCGCTCTGCCCGTCAAAGGGTTTGCGCACATCACCGGCGGCGGACTCACCGACAACATCCCGCGTATCCTGCCCGAACACACCGCCGTGTCACTGCAGCGAGCAAACTGGGCGCGTGATCCCCTCTTTGATTGGTTGCAGCAACATGGCGGGATCAGTGATGCGGAAATGTACCGCACCTTCAACTGCGGTATCGGCATGGTGGCGATCGTCGCCAAAGAACACGCGGAGCAGGCTTTGCAGCTCCTTGCTGAGTGCGGCGAAACCGCCCAAATCATTGGCTGGGTGACACGTGGTGCAGGTGAGGTTGAAATCGCTTGAGCCGTGAGCGAATGCCGCGTCTCGCGATCCTGATCTCAGGCGCCGGCAGCAACATGCGCGCACTCATCGAGGCGCAACGTCGGGCGGCGATCGAGGCCGAGATCGCGCTGGTACTCTCCGACCGGGCTGCGGCAGGCCTGCAGATAGCCAAAGAATTTGCCATCGAAAGCGGCTGTGTTCCCGCCTCAAAAACCATCCCGCGTGAAGAGCACGATGCGGCGGTGATGCGGGAGTTGCGCAAGCTGCGCATTGATTTTGTGATCCTGGCGGGTTACATGCGGATTTTATCGACCTCATTCGTCGAAGCCTGGTCAGGACGTATGCTCAACATTCATCCCTCCTTGCTGCCACGTCACAAGGGCCTGCACACCCATCGACGAGCGCTCGAAGCGGGCGATACCGAGCATGGCAGCACCGTGCACTTTGTCACACCGGATCTCGACGGTGGCCCGCCCGTGGTGCAGGCAAAATTTGCGATCCGCGCAGAGGACACCGAACACAGTCTGCACGCGCGGGTGCAGACTTGTGAGCATCTGATCTACCCCGAGGCCGTTGCTTGGCTGAGTAGCGGGCGCTTGCAATGGCGGGCGGGCGAGCCTTGGCTCGATGAGCAGCGACTGCAGCAACCCGTGGAGCGCTTTTTCTCGGACCAATTCTTTGGCAATCCAGACCCGGGCACGCCATGGCAGGCCTCAGAGCACGCGGTCTGACGATGTTGCGGCTTGTCACTGCGCTCGCCACTGCGCTCGTCACTCTACTCGCGAGCGCTACACTCTTCCCCCACGCGAGCCTCGCCAACGAACGCCCTAGCCCCAGAACCGGGATGACTGAGGTCACTCAAAGTAACCCGATGTTTCGCCCTTTCCGCGTCAGCCTGTCCGTTACCTATCGGGGTATTAAAGCGGGCAAGAGCATTCTCACGCTCGAGCGCTTGGAAGGAAATCTCTGGCGTTACCGCTCGAGCAATCGGGCGCGTGGCTTGTTTCGTCTCGTTTTTCCCGAAGATATCAGCCAATACAGCGAAATCCTGATCGAGCAAGATGGCATTCGTCCTCAAAGATATGTCGCTGATGATGGCACCACCGACACCTCGCGCGACATCGAGCTGATCTTTGATTGGTCACAGGGCACCATCCGCGGTAGCGCCGAACAACAGCCGGTCTTCTTGACCATGGATGAGGAGGTGGTGCTTGACCCCATGTCGGTACAGCTCGCGTTGATGCGCGACCTCGCTCTCGGGCGCTCTCCGGACCATTACTGGTTGGCGGACAAAACTCAGCTCAAGCGCTACGTGTACCGCTTTGAGGAACAAACGACCCTGCAGATCGCCGGTAAATCCCTCACCACCGTGGTGTGGTCCAGCCAACGCGAGGGTTCTGATCGCGTGACTCGGGTCTGGCATGCCAAGGAGCTCGGCTTCATGCCAGTCAAAGCCGAACGCCGCCGAGGCGACCGCATGGAGTGGTCCATGCTGGCCGAGACCTACGACTGGGACACCTCTCAGGTGAGCGGCAAAGTTACCCCGCGCTGACCCTGATATTTGCCGCCCCGATCGCGATACGAGGTCGAGCAGACTTCATCACTCTCGAAAAACAGCATCTGCGCCACACCCTCGTTGGCATAGATGCGGGCCGGCAGGGGCGTGGTATTGGAAAACTCCAGCGTCACATGCCCTTCCCACTCGGGTTCGAGCGGCGTGACATTGACGATAATGCCGCAACGCGCATACGTCGACTTGCCAAGACATACCGTCAACACACTGCGCGGGATACGGAAGTACTCCACGGTGCGCGCCAGCGCAAAAGAATTTGGCGGGATGATGCACACATCCGCATGCACATCGACAAAACTCTTCTCGTCGAAATGCTTGGGATCGACGATGGTGGAGTTGATGTTCGTGAAGACCTTGAATTCACGCGCGCAGCGCACGTCATAGCCGTAGCTCGACGTGCCGTACGAGACGATCTTGCGACCATCCACCTCGCGAACCTGTCCGGGCTCGAAAGGCTCGATCATGCCCTGCTGCTCGGCCATGCGCCGGATCCAATGGTCTGACTTGATGCTCATGTGTCCTCGACAACAATCTTTGGGAATGCCAGTGATCGATCTCGCGAACGTCGCGCAAGCTCGCCTGCCGTTCGTCGCGCCAATGCAAAATAGGCCTGTGCGCGCTCGCTATCCGGTGCGGCCACAACGGTCGGCTTGCCGCCATCGGCTTCTTCACGGATACGGGCATCGAGCGGCAATTCACCCAGCAGCTGCACACCATATTGCTCGGCCATGCGCTCACCGCCGCCCGCACCAAACACATGATCAACATGACCACATTGGCTGCAGACATGCAGGCTCATGTTCTCGACGATGCCGAGCACGGGCACATTGACCTTCTCGAACATACGCAAGCCCTTGCGCGCATCCGCCAAAGAAATATCCTGCGGTGTGGTGACGATCACAGCACCGGCCACAGGGACGCGTTGCGAGAGTGTCAGCTGAATGTCACCGGTACCCGGCGGCATGTCGATGACCAAATAATCGAGCGCCCCCCAGTCGGTCTCGGCCATAAGCTGGTTGAGCGCCGAGGTAACCATCGGCCCGCGCCACACCATGGGCTGCTCTACATCGACCAGAAACCCGATCGACATGGCGACGACCCCATGCGAAGAAATCGGCACCAGACGCTTGCCATCCTGCGAGGTCGGGCGCTCGCCCTGCATACCGAGCATGATGGGCTGACTCGGCCCATAAATATCGGCATCGAGTAGCCCCACTCTCGCCCCCTGGCTCGCCCACGCGAGCGCGAGATTGACGGCGACCGTGGACTTGCCCACCCCCCCTTTGCCGGAAGCGACTGCCACCACGTTGGCGATACCCGGCAGCGGACTCAAGCCCCGCTGCACCGCATGCGCGTCGATGCGGGCATGCAGCGACAGATCGAGCTGCAGCGCCATACCCTGCGCTGCCAGATGCTGCTGCAACATCGCCTGCAGAGCCGCCTGGTAACCGCCCACCGGAAAACCCAACTGCAGACCGAGCTGTAATCGCTCCCCCTGCAGCTCGAATTGCTGGACAGCACGGGCCTCACCCAGACTTTGACGCAGATGCGGCTCGACGAAACTCTCGATGGCAGCGCGGGCTGCCAGATCCAATGGCTGTGACATACGCGCCATTCTAGAACCTATCGGCTGATCCCGCATCGGGCGCCGCTATCGCGCATCGAGCGCCGATGCCGCTATGCGATAATCCAGCCTATGACACGTCAGATTCTCGTTACCAGCGCCCTGCCATATGCCAACGGGCCCTTGCACCTCGGACATATCATCGAGGCGGTGCAGACCGATGTCTGGGTGCGCTTCCAGAAGATGCAGGGGCATGACTGCCTCTACGTGTGCGCAGAGGACACCCACGGCACACCCATCATGATCAAAGCTCAAGCCGAGGGCCTGACGCCGGAACAACTGATTGCCAGGGTGGCCGCGGAACATCAAGCGGATTACCAAGGGTTCCTGATCGGTCACGACCAGTTTCACAGCACCCACTCGGCTGAGAATCGCTACTTCACCGATCTCATGTTCGCTCGACTGCAGGACGCCGGTCACATCACCCAGCGATCGGTGCGACAAGCCTATGATGAGCAGGCCGGCATGTTCCTGCCCGACCGCTACGTACGCGGGACCTGCCCTCGCTGCGGTGCGCTCGATCAGTATGGCGATAGCTGCGAAGCCTGCGGCGCCACCTATTCACCCGCTGACCTCAAGGATCCGAAATCCAGCTTGTCAGGCACCACCCCGGTCTGGCGCGACTCCGAGCATCTATTCTTTGCTCTCGGTCACTTCGAAGACATGCTTCGAGAATGGGTGGGCAGTGGTGCGCTGCAGACGAGTGTGCGGGCCAAGTTGGACGAATGGTTTGCCGCCGGACTACAGGACTGGGATATCTCGCGCGATGCGCCCTACTTCGGCTTCGAGATACCGGGCCACCCGGGCAAATACTTTTATGTCTGGTTTGATGCGCCGATCGGCTATCTCGGTAGCCTCAAGGCCTGGTGCGAGCGCAATAACGTGGCGATCGAGCACTATCTCAAGCCCGACAGCCCCGTCGAACTGCACCATTTCATTGGCAAGGACATCAGCTACTTCCATACTTTATTTTGGCCAGCGGTACTGCATGGTTCGGGGTTTCGTCGACCGACCGCCGTGCATGTCCACGGCTTTCTCACCATCAACGGCCAGAAGATGTCGAAGTCACGCGGTACGTTCATCACCGCGCGGCGCTACCTCGAGCATCTGCCAGCGGAACCGTTGCGCTATTACTTTGCCGCTAAACTCGGGCCGGGGGTCGACGATATCGATCTGGCACTCGATGACTTTACGGCCAGAGTGAACTCGGATCTCGTTGGCAAGCTGGTCAACATCGCCAGTCGCTGTGCTGGCTTCATCGCCCGCGGTGGTGGCACGCTCGCGGCGTCGTTGCCGGATGAGCCGCTGTATCGGCAATTCATTGACGCTCGGCCTCGTCTCGCTGCCGCTTATGAATCCGGCGATTACGCACTCGCCATACGCGAGATCATGCAGCTCGCCGATCGCGCCAACCAATATGTCGATGGCCAAAAACCCTGGGCACTCGCCAAGGACCCAGCGCAGGCGGATGCCGTCCGCGCCATCGCCACACAGGGATTGAATCTCTTTCGGGTGCTGATGATTTATCTTGCGCCTGTGCTACCTGCCATGGCGCGCAAAGCCGGTGATTTTTTGGGTGCACCCCTGGCGCGGTGGGATGAAATCGATCAACCCTTGCTGGGCTCAGCCATCAAACCCTATGAGCCACTCGCGCTGCGCCTTGAGCCCAAGACCGTCGCGCAACTCATCGAGGCTGCGAATGCCCCGGCGGCGACCTTGCCGACGAGTGCTACCGCCCAAGCTACCGCCCAAGCTACCGCCAAAGAAACGCCGACAGCAGGCAAACCCCTGATCACGATCGAGGACTTTGCCAAGCTTGATTTGCGCATCGCCCGCGTACTTGATGCAGCCGAAGTCGAGGGATCCGACAAATTGCTGCGTCTGCAGCTTGACCTCGGCAATGAGCAGCGCACCGTCTTTTCGGGCATCCGCAAGCAATACACTGCCAAAGATTTGATTGGCCGTGATGTGGTGATGGTGGCAAACCTCGCCCCGCGCAAGATGCGTTTTGGTATCTCCGAGGGCATGGTGCTATGCGCGAGCGATGCCGAGGATCAACTCTTTCTGCTCGGCGCAGAGGGTGCGCCGCCGGGCGCACCGGTGAGTTGAGTCGACCGCAGAGTAGTAGACCGGCGGAGTGCAGCGCTGTGGATCAAATCGGACTCGTAGAAGAGATTGATGCCTTGCTGCCGCAGACACAGTGCACGCGCTGTGGTTTCGAGGGCTGTCGACCCTATGCCGAGGCCATCGCCAAGGGCGAAGCCGACATCAACCGCTGCCCACCCGGCGGTGAGAGCACCTTGCTCGCGCTCGCCGCCAAACTCCATCGCCCAGCACCGGCGCCAGACACGAACTGCGGTGAGTTTGACGTGCAAAAAGTGGTTTGGATCGACCCTGACCGATGCATTGGCTGCGCCCGCTGTCTGCCCCCTTGCCCGGTAGATGCGATTGTCGGTGCTTCACGTCAGCTGCATGTGGTGCTGGACACCCACTGCACGGGCTGTGAGCTGTGCATCGCACCCTGCCCCGTCGACTGCATTTCATTGATCGATCGATCTAAGTTACAGGTTGCGACCCCCGCACCGCAGCCCCGGGATAATCTTCGACGTTATCGCGCCCACGAGAGCCGAACACAGGCGCGCAATGAACGCCGCCAACGGCAACTGGCCGAGCGCAAGCGTCGGGCCACGGCGCTATCCCGCGCCTAGTCCGGGAGCCGCCATGACCAAGTCACAACGTCAACTCATGTTCGAGCGACTGCGGGCCCGCAACCCAAACCCCACGACTGAGCTGGAATACCGATCCGTCTTCGAGCTGCTGATCGCCGTGATCCTCTCGGCGCAGGCGACCGATCGCAGCGTCAATCTGGCAACGAGAAAGCTCTTTCCTTGCGCCAATACACCCGCCCAAATACTTGATCTTGGCGAAGCAGGACTGTGCGGCTACATCCGCACTATCGGCCTCTATAAGAGCAAAGCCAAAAATGTGCTTGCGACCTGCCAAAAGTTGTTGGACCAGCACACCGGCGAAGTGCCGAGCACGCGCGAAGCGCTGGAGGCACTGCCCGGTGTAGGGCGCAAGACTGCCAACGTCGTGCTGAATACCGCCTTTGGCGAGCCAACCATGGCAGTCGACACCCACATCTTTCGGGTGGCCAATCGTACCGGTCTTGCGCGTGGCAAGACGCCCCTCGAGGTGGAACGCAAACTTTTGAAGGCTGTCCCGACCGAGTTTCTGCAAAACGCCCATCACTGGCTGATCCTGCACGGACGCTATATCTGCAAGGCGCGCAAACCCGACTGCCCAGCCTGCCCGATTGCCGACCTGTGCAGCTACAAACCCAAAACACGGGCGGATGAGCGCTGATGTTCTTTGACTCATCCCGGGATTCTTTGCGACGACAGTGGCTGGAAGCCTGGCAACGCGCCCAGTCGGGGGCCCTCCTGACACCGCTCGAAGACTCTCTCGCGCGACTCATCAACGAGCATCCCGAGTATCAGCCATGGCTGCAACAAGGTGACCGTGCCTTGCAGGCGGATTTTTTGCCCGAAAGCGGCATGAGCAATCCTTTCCTGCACCTTTCCCTGCATCTTGCGATCCGAGAGCAAGTGGCGACTGATAGACCCACCGGCATCGCACACCTGCACCAGCGGCTCGCGCGTCGTCACGGAGCGCACGAGGCGGAACACCACATGATCGAGGTGCTGGCCGAGACGCTGTGGGACTCCCAGCGCCAGCAGCGCGCGCCGGACGAACAGACCTATCTCGAGCGACTCAGGCAACTACCCGATTGAAGCGCCTGGTCGACGCCTAGGCGCGTTTCTTGGGTAGATACAGATCGGTCAAGGTTCCCTCAAAGGCTTCGGCTGCCATGGCCACCGACTCCGACACCGTCGGATGCGGATGGATGGTCAGACCGATATCGGCGGCGTCGGCCCCCATCTCGATGGCCAAGGCGACCTCTGCAATCAGCTCGCCTGCGTTGGGACCTACGATCCCACCGCCCAACACGCGGTGAGTCACAGGATCAAAGATCAGTTTGGTGAGTCCTTCGTCACGACCTTGTGCCAATGAGCGACCGCTCGCCGCCCACGGGAACTGGGATTTTTCATAGGCGATCCCTTCGGCCTTCGCCTCGGTCTCGGTCAGACCCACCCAAGCCACCTCCGGATCGGTATACGCCACGGAGGGAATGACGCGCGCGTCAAACGCACGCTTTTCACCGGCGATCACTTCGGCAGCGACCTTGCCTTCATGGCTGGCTTTGTGCGCAAGCATAGGCTGCCCCACAATATCGCCGATCGCAAAGATATGCGGCACGTGGGTGCGCATTTGCTTGTCTACCGCGATGTAGCCCCGCCCATCCACCTGCAGGCCGGCGCGCTCCGCGCCCAGCTTGAGACCATTGGGTTTACGCCCGACGGCGACCAGAATGCAGTCAAAGATATCTTCGGCTGGGGCTTTGTCGCCTTCAAAGTGTACCCGCAGGCCCTTTTTGAGGGCCTCCACCGCCGTGACCTTGACCCCCAACCAGATCGCTTCGTAACGCTTGCGCAGGCGTTTCTCGAGCGGACGCACTAGGTCGACATCCGCACCCGGCATCAGCTGCGACATCAGCTCGACCACCGTGACTTTCGCGCCGAGCGCCTCATAGACGCAGGCCATCTCAAGCCCAATGATGCCGCCGCCAATCACCAGCATACGCCGCGGAATCCGCTGCAGCTCGAGCGCACCCGTTGAATCGATGATGCGAGGGTCCGCTGGCAAGAAAGGCAACGTGACGGGTTCCGACCCTGCAGCGATGATGCAGTGCTCAAAACCCACGCGCAAAGTCTTACCCTCCGCCATCACATTGAGACTCTTTGGCCCGGCAAATGTCGCCTCGCCCTGCAGGACCGTGACCTTGCGCTGCTTGGCGAGCGCGCTGAGACCGCCGGTGAGCTTGCCAATCACCGAATCTTTCCAGGCAGCGAGCTTCGGCAGATCAATCTTTGGCTGCCCAAATTCGATGCCATGCTGCGCCATCGATGCGGCCTCATCGATGACCTTGGCGGCATGCAGCAGCGCCTTGGACGGGATACAACCGACGTTGAGACAGACGCCACCCAGCGTGGGCCCGCGTTCGATGAGGGCAACCGACAGCCCGAGATCTGCCGCACGAAATGCCGCCGTGTACCCCCCTGGCCCCGCTCCGATCACGACCAGCGCAAAATGCTGATCCACCGCGGGATCGACGGCAGCCGTCGACACGGCCGTTGTCGCAGCAGTCGGCACAGCCGTTACCGCTCCAGCCGTCGGCACAGGCGTTGCCGCAGCCGGCTCAACCAGGGACGCAGGCTGCGCACCCTGCGTCGCTATCCGTACGAGCACACTACCCTTGGAGACTTTATCGCCGCGAACGACAGCGAGTTCAACGATTTCGCCAGCCACCGTCGAGGGTACATCCATCGAAGCCTTGTCGGTCTCCAAAGTGACCAGCGGCGTATCCACCTCGATTCGATCACCCACTTGAACCAACACGTCAATGATGGGCACCTCGGCAAAATTACCCAGGTCAGGCACCCGCACCTCCGCCAATGGAGTCGACGAGGCGGGACTCATGTTGCACCTCGAGCGGCAGCGATCAACTCGACCGGCCGCGCCAACTGCTCTGCCAACCAGGTGGTGAATCGGACACCGAGCGCGCCATCAATCACGCGATGGTCATAAGATAAGGACAGCGGCAAGATCAAACGCGGCACAAAGATTCCCTCTCGATACACCGGGCGCATCGCTGCGCGCGACACACCGAGGATCGCAACCTCGGGCGCATTGATGATGGGCGTGAATGCCGTGCCGCCGATGCCACCGAGACTCGACACCGTGAAGCACCCGCCCTGCATCGCGGCCCCCGGTAACTTGCCGTTGCGAGCCTGCTCGGCGAGCTTGCCAAGCTCGCCTGCGATATCAAAAATGTCCTTACTGGCGACGTCATGAATGACCGGCACCAGCAGCCCATTCGGGGTGTCTGCGGCAAAGCCGAGATTTAAATATTTTTTGAGTATCAAATTTTGCCCGCTCTCATCGAGCGAGGCATTGAAAGTCGGAAACTGCGTCAAAGCCCGAGCGCAAGCGGCGATGATGAAAGCGAGCGGAGTCAGCTTGACGCCGCGTGATTCGGCCTGCGTTTTGAGCGACTTGCGCAGATCTTCTAGTGCCGTGATATCCGCCTCATCAAACTGCGTGACATGAGGCAAGTTGACCCAAGAGGCATGCAATCTCGGGCCGGAAATTTTTTGAACCCGATTGAGCGGCGTGAGTTCGATCGGCCCGAACGCCGCATGATCGACCGCCGGCACGCGCGGCAGCGCCGCGCCCGAGACAGCACCCCCCCCACCCTGCAAGGTGCGCTTGACCCAGGCTTTGACGTCATCATGGGTGATACGACCTTTGATACCCGTACCTGCCACAGCCGCCAAATCCACCCCGAGCTCGCGCGCGAGCCGTCGAACCGACGGTCCCGCATGGGAGTTCCCGGACCCCAGACTCGCGCCACCGCCCTGAGCGGCGGCCACGGGCGCCGCAGCGGCAGGCGCTGAGACCGCCACCGGAGCAGTCGCCGTAGCCGTGGCAGGCGCGGATGCGGCCGCAGCTGCGGCCGGCGCGGGATCTCGTACAGCCGCAGCAGGTGCTGACGCCGCCTGCGCAGACGCCACTGACTCGGTCACCTCCACCACGGCGACGAGATCACCCGTATTGACTCGCCCACCGCGTTCGATGTGCACACTTTTGACCACACCCGCATGCGGTGCCGGCACATCCATGGTCGCTTTTTCGGTCTCCAGAGTGGCCAGAGCCGTATCTACTTCCAGGGTGTCGCCCGGCTTTACCAATATCTCGATGACGGTGACGTCCTTGAAACTGCCGAGGTCCGGAACCCTGATTTCTTTGTCTGTCATGCCATGTCTCGCTGTGATGATCGGTGCTGCTGTCTGCCGCGCTCAAGCCGACAGCGGATTGGGCTTATTGATATCAATGCCGAGTCGGGTGATCGCCTCGGTCACAACTTGAGGCGCGAGCACACCCTCATCCGCCAACGCGCGCAAGGCGGCCAAGACAATGAAGCGCCGATCCACCTCGAAGTGGGCGCGCAAGGCCGCACGCGCATCCGAGCGTCCGAAACCATCGGTACCGAGCACCACGTACCGTCCGGGCACCCATTGACGAATCTGGTCGGGAACGCTGCGCATGTAATCGCTGGCGGCAATGAAAGGCCCGATCCGATCCTTGAGGAACTCAGCCACATAGGGCTGGGAGGCAGGCTGCGCCGGATGTAGCAGGTTATGACGCTCGACCTCGAGCGCCTCCCGCCGCAACTCGCCGTAGCTTGTCACCGACAGCACTTCGCTCTCGATCGTATAGTCACTACGCAAGATCTCGGCGGCTGCGAGCACCTCGCGCAAAATCGTCCCCGAACCAAGCAAGGTGACACGTTGCGCGGCCTTTTTACCGCGTTTGGGTGATTCTTTGACCGCCGCCGAAGCAACGCCTCCGCCGAGTGAGTACATCCCCTTGAGGATGCCCTCTGCCGCCCCATCCGGCATCGCCGGCATCGCGTAGTTTTCGTTCATCACGGTGAGGTAGTAAAAAATACTCTCACCGTCGACGAACATGCGACGCAGACCATCCTGGATGATGGTGACGAGTTCGTAACCGAAGGCCGGATCATAGCTGCGGCAGTTGGGGACGGTGGAGGCGAGCAACAGGCTGTGCCCGTCCTGATGCTGCAGACCTTCGCCTGCGAGCGTGGTACGGCCTGCCGTAGCACCGAGCAAAAAGCCTCGGGTCTGCAGATCTCCCGCGGCCCAAATAAAGTCGCCCACGCGCTGAAAGCCGAACATCGAATAAAAGATATAGAACGGCACCATGTTGATACCGTGATTGGCATAGGCCGTGCCGGCGGCCATCCAGGAACACAAGGCACCGGCTTCATTGATCCCCTCTTCGAGTATCTGGCCGTGCTTGGCCTCACGATACGACATCAGCTGATCCGCATCCTGCGGGGTGTACAGCTGACCCACCGAAGAATAGATACCCACCTGTCTGAAGAGCCCTTCCATACCAAAGGTGCGTGCCTCATCCGGCACGATGGGGACGATGTGCTTGCCGATTTCTTTGTCCTTGAGCAAGGCAGTCAACATGCGCACGAACACCATAGTGGTCGAAATCTCACGACCCTCACTGCCCTCAAGCAGCGCCTTAAAGCTTTCAAGCGGCGGCACCGCGAGCGCAGGCGCCTGGCGCCGACGCTGCGGCAGATAACCACCGAGCTTGACGCGACGCTCGCGCAGATAGCGCATTTCTTCGCTGTCTTCATCGGGCTTGCGAAACGGCAGTGCATCCATCTCTTTGTCCGACACCGGGATATTGAACCGGTCGCGGAACGAGCGCAGATCCTCGTCGGAGAGTTTTTTCTGCTGGTGCGCCACCATCTGACCTTCACCCGATTTGCCCATGCCGAAACCTTTGACGGTCTTGGCCAGAATCACCGTTGGTTGACCCTTGTGCTGCATGGCAGCGGCATACGCGGCATACACCTTGCGCGGGTCATGTCCGCCGCGATTCAAGCGCCAGATTTCATCATCGGACATGTTGGCCACCATGGCCTTGAGCTCAGGATACTTACCAAAGAAATTGTCGCGGGTATACGCCCCACCCTTGGCCTTGAAGTTCTGGTACTCGCCGTCGACACACTCTTCCATGACGCGGCGCAACAGACCCTGGTTGTCCTTGGCGAGCAAAGGATCCCAACGCGAACCCCAAAGAACTTTGATGACAT
>CAZHLL010000029.1:23835-25378 GCA_964533305.1 uncultured Acidibacter sp. | reverse complement strand
CGGACGACTTAATCCCTTGAACGGGATTGAGTCGTTTTGGAGTGAACCGATGTCTGCAATGGCGATGAAAGCGTATCAGTCGGTCAATACCGGTGCCCGGTGTGCGGATGCCGATCGGCGTGAGCTGGTGGTGATGATGTACGACGGGGCCATTGATGCGATTCGGCTTGCCCGGGTGCACCTCGCCAAGCGTGAATACCGTCAGGCAAGTGCCGCAGCGAGCCGCGCGAGCACCATCGTGCTTGGGCTTCGCGATACCCTCGATCACCAAAAGGGCGGCGATCTCGCCCAGCATCTCTATGATTTTTATAGTTTTTTGCTGCGCAAGCTGATGGGCGCGGCAGGACCCTCTGGCGCACCGCTTTTGACGGAGTGCGAAGAGCTCTTGAGCCAAGTGCGCGAGGCCTGGGCGGCCATCAGCCCGGCGACCGTGGGTGCGGTGAGCCAGCGGATGTTCGTCATTCGCTCCTGACCGTCACCTGAGCCCACCTCAGCTCCTGAAGGGTTAACACCCGTCATCGTCCTCTGTTAGGCTGCGAACCGTTCCGAAACGGAACAAAAAGTCCAAAAACGCCGTCTCGGGAGGGGGACTCATGCGTGGGCCAGCCCCTGCGCTCAGTCAAAGCAGCACCGAAATTCTGCAGACCTTGGTCGGCGACTCTGCGCCCATGCGCCAGTTGCGCGCCTTGGTGCGCCGCATTGCCGCGGCCGACAGCACGGTCCTGATCCTCGGCGAATCGGGCACCGGCAAGGAATTGGTTGCACAGGCGATCCATCGTCTTTCCGCTCGGGCACGCAATCGTTTTGTCCCCATAAATTGCGGCGCCATTCCATCCGACCTTTTGGAGAGCGAGCTCTTTGGGCATCGCAAGGGATCCTTTACCGGTGCGCTCGAAGATCGTCGAGGCCGCTTTGAGCTTGCGGATTCCGGTACCTTATTTTTGGATGAAATCGGCGACATGCGCTTTGACATGCAGGTCAAATTATTGCGTGTGTTGCAGGAGCGGGTGATTGATCGGGTGGGTGAGGAGCAATCGCGCCCGGTGGATGTGCGGGTGGTCGCCGCCACGCACCAGCATCTTGAAGAGGCTGTGTCCGACGGCAAGTTCCGCGCCGATCTTTTTTATCGGCTCAATGTTTTCCCGGTCTACGTACCCGCGCTGCGAGAGCGCGGTGATGATGTGGCGCTACTATTTCAGCACTTTGCCGAGCGTTGCACGCGCGGCGGGGTCGCACCCATTCGCGCGAGCGAAGATCTTAAAACTTGGCTCTCTGAGCACGATTGGCCAGGTAATTGTCGTGAGCTTTTGAACTTTGTCGAGCGCTTGTCGATATTGTGGCCAGGCAAAGAAATCGCACTCAAGGATATCCCGGGCTCGATGTTGCCTCGGGGTGCTCGTCAATCATTGAATACGAAAGATGAGCGCGATGCCGTGATGGCGCTCGCCGATTGGGACGATGAGTTTGGGGATGAGCCCGTCGCCAATGGCCATGGTCAAACCAACGGTATCGGCCATGGTCACGGTCATGGCAATGGCCATGG
>CAZHLL010000029.1:0-23735 GCA_964533305.1 uncultured Acidibacter sp. | reverse complement strand
GCCATGGTCAAACCAACGGTATCGGCCATGGTCACGGTCATGGCAATGGCCATGGCCCTGGGTTCGCCGATAACGTGACGCACGTGTCGATGCATCGACCCGCGCTTGCCGCCCCTCAGGCCGAGACCCCGTCTGCCAAGCTGCTGCCCGCTGATGGCGTGGACCTCAAGAAGATACTGGCTGATTACGAGGCCGCCTGGATCCGCGAGGCGATGGACAAGGCCTCGGGTAACATCACCCATGCGGCCGAGCTCCTCGGCATGCGGCGCACGACTTTCCTTGAGCGCTTGCGCAAGTACGATCCCTCGGAATCCCGACAGTAAGACATCGCTCTCTCGGTGGGTGTGCGTTAACCCACTGATCTGATTGAGCTTTCGGTCGATCAATCCATTCTGGCACGTTCGTTGCTGTGTCCTGTCGGACGTCAGACACTGTTACGAGCTCAACCCGTGGATTCATCGCTATCAACCTCGCTGCCGCACTCGGTGCCGCTCACCTCCTCGGAGGCGAGCGCGGTATCCGCGACGGCCCCCTCGGTGGTGTGGGGGGATCCGTTCACGGCGCAGCTGCTCGCACTCGCAGATCGTGTCGCGCGCACCGAAGTCACGGTGCTCATCAGCGGCCCCTCGGGGACAGGTAAAGAGGTGCTCGCGAACTACCTGCATCATCGCTCGCTCCGTGCGCATGGTGCCTTTGTCGCCTTCAACTGCGCGTGTCTGCCCGAATCCATGGTCGAGGACCTGCTCTTCGGTCACGAGAAGGGTGCCTTCACCGGCGCGTTGCAAAAATTTGATGGATTCTTTGCCCAGGCGGATGGCGGCACACTCTTTTTGGATGAGGTCGGTGAACTGCCACTGCACATCCAGGCGAAGTTGTTACGCGTATTGCAGGAGCGTGAGTTCACCCCACTCGGCGCGACCCGTCCACAAAAAACCAATTTCCGGTTGCTGGCTGCCACCAATCGCGATCTCAAGGCGGATCTGCAGCGCGGCACCTTCCGCGAAGACTTGTACTATCGACTCAATATATTCCCCCTGACCTTGAAGCCGCTTTGCCAGCGCCCGGGCGACATCCTGCCGCTGGTGCAGGCGATGCTGCAGCGTCATCGGCACATCGGCGTCGTCACCGAGATCGAAGAATCCGCGGTCGCGGCTTTGCTCGCCTACGCCTGGCCCGGCAATGTGCGAGAACTCGAGAACGTGATCCAACGCGCCTTGATCATTGCCGATGGTGGCAGCTTACGTGCCGAGCACTTGGGGTTTGAGAACCTGAGACCGGATCCGTCGGCGTCGGCGGGCTCAGTCGAATCTTTGCTCGGCCGTCGCACCCAGAGTGAAGCCGAGCTCATCAAAGAAGCCTTGCAGCAGACGCCGACCAAGATGGCCGCTGCCGCACGGCTTGGCATCTCTGAGCGCACCCTGCGCTACAAACTTGCGCGTATGCGTGAGCACGGTTTGATGGCTGAGGCAGGCTGAGGTTACCCATGACTGTGCAATCGATCGCCATGCAACAAGCCCTTGAGCAGCTGCGTGCCATGCGTGAGCAAGTGCGTAGCCACGCCACCGTGCCCGATCCGAGCGGCGTCGGTCAAGTCGCGCCGACCTCAGGCATCGGTCGTGGGGCAGCGATCCCGATGCTGCCGCCCAAGGTCGAGGGGCCGAGCTTCATGGAAACCATGAAGGCCGCGATCGATGGCGTGAACGAGCAGCAGCAACTCTCGCGCGCCATGCAGAACGCCTATGTGCGTGGTGAGGACGTCTCGATCACGGACGTTGCCATCGCCATGCAGAAATCCTCCGTCGCCTTTGAAGCCACCGTGCAGGTGCGCAACAAGGTGCTCGAGTCCTACCGTGAAATCATGAGTATGTCGGTGTAATCCATGGCAGCAGTCGAAGCAGATGTTTTGGGCATGGGCACCGCAGGTCGCGGTGACAACGGCGTGATGGTGACCACCTCGCAAGGGGCGCGGGATCTCGCTGCCGATGGCTCAGGTAACGCTCAAGGCGGCGGTAACGCCGTCAATAATTTGTTGAAGCAACCGCTTGCGCGCAAGATTTTACCTTGGGCGAGCATTGTGCTCGTCGTGCTGCTCGGTGTGATCGTCTTCAGTTCTTTGACGAAAGCGCCACCGCGGGCGCTATACCCCGAAATGGCCGACACCGATAAACAAGAAGCGCAGCAGGTGTTGCTCAAGAACGGCATCGGCGTCGACGTCGATCGGTTGACGGGTGCCTTGCAGGTATCCCCGGCGGATTTTCACGAGGCGCGTATTGTGCTCGCGGCGGCGGGTCTGCCGCGCCAGACGAGCACCGGCATGGCGAGCATCACCGAGAACATGCCGCTTGGTACCAGCCAATTCATGGAGCAGGCGCGCTACAACGCGAGCATCGAAGAAGAGCTCTCTTTGAGCATTCGTCGTATCAATTCTGTGCAAGATGCGCGGGTGCATCTCGCGTTACCTCGGCAAAGTCCCTTCGTACGTGAACGTGCGGAGCCGAAGGCCTCGGTCATCGTCACGCCGTTTGCAGGCCGTGCACTGAGTGATGGCCAGGTGCAGGCGATCGTGCATCTCGTCTCCTCGAGCATTCCTTATCTCACCCCCACCAACGTGTCGGTGGTGGATCAGTTTGGCCGACTGTTGACCGAATCGGCTGATGGCACGGATCTCAATGCCAAGCAGCTCGCGCTGCGGCAAAAGATGGAAGCCGATTTTGCAGATCGCGTGGTGCAGTTGCTCGCGCCGATCTATGGCGTCAGTAACGTGCGCGTGCAGGCGACGACCGAGCTCGACTTTTCCATCATCGAGCAAACGGAAGAAAACTTTGATCCCGTCAATGCGGGCACGAGAGTACGCTCCGAGCAATCAAGCTTGAGCACGAGCAGCGAACCGCGCGCCGAAGGCGTGCCCGGGTCACTGGCCAATGCCGCGCCCGATGGCACGGTGGCGGTGCCGGAAGCGAACCTGCCTCCGGGGGCGGATGCCGCTGCGCAGAATCAGACTCGTACCGAAGAGCGTAGCGAGAGCCGTAACTTTGAAATGGATCGCTCGGTGCGCTATGTGGTCGATCCCGCGCCGCGCCTGCGACGCCTGTCGGTGGCGGTTGCCATCAACGATGCGATCGCCGCCCCAGGAGCGACCGAAGCGCCACAGCGCAACCCGCTGCCGGACGAAGAAATCCAGCGCCTGACCAATCTCGTGCAGGGTGCGGTGGGCTTCAGCGCCGATCGGGGCGACCAGGTCACCCTCATCAGCACAAGCTTCGAGCCACCGCAGCCGGTGATTGCGCTGCCGATCTGGGAGCGGCCGGAGTACATTGAGCTCACGCAGTACATCGCCATCACGATTGCGATCATGCTGCTCGGCTTCCTGGTGGTGCGCCCAGTCATCGCTCGTCTGACTTACGTCGAGCCGCCGCCGCCGTCCGAAGAACAGATCCGGCAGTTGCTGGCGCAGCAAGGCTTTACCTTTGACGAGTCGGGTAAGATCAGCTTCGCCGGCATGATGGGCGAGGGTGGAGCCGGTGACTTTGACGAGGGTCTGGAATTGCAGGAAGGCGAGACACTCGAGCAGCTGAAGGCGCGCTTGAAGCCGAAGAAGAAGGGCGGGATCTCCGCGGAGATGCTCGATACCGCCAACAGCTACGACGACAAGGTGACCGTGGTGCGCATGATGGTCGAACAGGATGCGCGTCGGGTGGCCTTGGTGCTCAAGAACCTGATCACCAAAGATATTTAAGGGAAGCCGATCATGCCAGAGGCAGCGACCACCAACAGTTTGGCGACGTTTGGCGCGGCGGGGGCTCCGAGTCCCGAGGAAGTGGCCGCCGAGGTTGCCTCGCTCACCAACACCCAGCGCGCCGCCGTCATGCTGATGCTGCTCGGCGAAGAAGAGGCCGCCGCCGTCATCCGGCATCTTGCGCCCAAAGAAGTGCAGCATTTGAGTGCGGCCATGATTTCGGTCGCGGATCTCTCGCAAGAGGCGGTGAGCGCCGTGCTCGATAGCTTTATCGCGACCATCAAAAAACAGACTAACATTGGTGGCGGTCTTGATTACCTTGAGAACATGCTCAAAACCGCACTCGGCGAAGACAAGGCGAGCAGCGTATTGAGCCGGATCCTGCCAGCGTCTGCCAATCGGGGTCTCGAAGTGCTGCAGTGGATGGATGCGCGCTCGATCTCGGAGATGATCGTCAACGAGCATCCGCAGATCATCGCGATCGTGCTCTCGTTCCTTGATTATGATGTCGCGGCGGACGTGATCCGCTTCTTGCCAAAGAACTTGCGCCCCGAGGTCATTGCGCGTGTCGCATCGCTCGAGACGATCCAGCCGACCGCCATGGCCGAGCTCGAATCCATCATGCGCAAGCAGTTCTCATCGAACTCATCGCTCAAGTCATCGAGCGTGGGCGGCGTGAAGGCGGCGGCCAAGATCATGAACTACGTCAAGACGGACATCGAATCCGTGTTGATGAAAGATCTGACCGAACAGAATGCCGAGCTTGCGCAAAGTATTCAGGACAACATGTTCAAGTTCGAGAACCTGGACGGTTGCGACAACCGCAGCATCCAGACCCTCATGCGCAATGTGGCCCCCGAGCTACTCATGGTCGCGCTCAAGGGCAGCAACGAAATCGTCAAGGAAAAGTTCCTCTCCAACATGTCGGCGCGTGCGCGCGACATGTTCATCGAAGAAATGGAAGGCAAAGGCCCCTTGCGCCTGTCGGAAGTGGAAGATGCGCAAAAGCAGATCATGCGTACTGCGCGTCGTCTCTCCGATGCCGGCGAGATGATGCTCTCGAGTGGCGGCGGCGATTACGTGTAATTCCAAAGACGTTACCCCATGAAAGCCGCCTCCCCATTTCGGCCCTCGCCGTCGGTCAAGCCACGCGAGATCGACCCGCAAAGTGCCTTTGCGTCGCGGCATTTTGCTGCGCGGCGCGCAGGTTTTTTGCTGCGCGAGTTGGCGCGCCAGCAACAACAGGCCGAGGTCGCTCCACCGATCGAAGAAATCGAGGAAGCCATCATCGAGCCCGCGGAAGATTTTGCCGCGACGCTCGAAGCCGAACGTCAGGCCGAAGAAGCCCGTCACGCCCAAGCATTGCAAGAGGCGTATCAACGGGGTCGCGCTGAGGCCTTTGCCGAGGTCGCGCAGGGTCTTGATCAAGCCATTTTGGCGCTCGATGCCGCTGCGCAGGCACTCGCCGAGCGAGAAGCCCGGCTTGAGCGGGATCTCGTGGTGCCACTCGCAAAGGCGGGTGTCGATATTGCCGCACAGCTCGCGCGTCAAAAATTGGCGACGCCTGAAGGGCTCGCTCAATACCTTGATGCCGTACAGGCAGCTTTGAATGATCAGGGCGATGACGTGGTGACCGTCACCGCTCATTTGCATCCCGATGATTTGACCCTGCTCGATCGCGCGAACGTGAAGCCGCAGCACTTGCGCTTATTACCGGATCCGCTCGTCTCCGCGGGTGGCGTGATGTTGAGCGCCACTGATCAGGTTATTGATGATCGCTTTGAGAGTCGCATGCGCGAGGTGCGCGAGGTCGCGCTCGGTACGGCGGCCGATGTGCTGCGTTTGGCACCGCCCGTCGATGCGCCGGTGATGACGCCCGTGATGCCGCCCGTATCCGTGATGGCGCCCGCACCCGTGATCGCGGAGGCACTCGACGCCGCGCCCATCGATGACATTGCGCCAACGATGGACGACCTACCTGATTTGGCATTAGCCAATGACGTGCCGGATGTGTCTCTGGACGATGACGTGCCCGATTTATCGCTGGAAGATGATGTACCCGATCTCGCGCTCGATGACGACATCCCGGATTTGAGCGACGATATGACCGATGACGGTAGTCCCTCGGATTTCATTGAGTAACGCCGGGTCATGAGCACGCCTTATCTCGATGCACTCGATGAACGCCTCTCGCGGCTCGCGATCAGTGCCCCGCGTCCGCGGGGCGTGCTGAGCCGCGTGACGGGGATGCTCTTGAGTGCACGCGGCATTCGTGCACCACTCGGTGCGTATTGCGAAGTGATGGCCGAGGAAGGCGAGCCTGTCATCTGCGAAGTGGTTGGCTTCAAAGATCAAGAAGTCATGCTGATGCCGCTTGGCTCGGTGCAGGGCTTGCTGCCGGGTGCCGCCGTGGGGGTGCTCACCCACACCGCACGCGTCGGCGTCAGCATGCAGATGCTCGGCCGCGTGATCGATGGCATGGGTCAACCCTTTGACGGTGGCCCACCCATCGTGCCCGAGGTGTTTGTGCCGCTGCGGGGCGAGCGCAAGAATCCGCTCGAGCGTGCGCCGATCCAGCAGCCGCTCGATGTTGGCATTCGTGCCATCAATACGTTTTTGACCGTGGGCAAAGGGCAGCGCATTGGCCTCATCGCAGGCAGTGGTGTGGGCAAGAGCGTGCTGCTTGGCATGATGACGCGCTTCACCCAAGCCGACGTCATCGTCATCGGCATGATCGGTGAGCGCGGCCGAGAGGTACTGGATTTCGTGCACGAAACCCTGGGCCCCGAGGGGATCAAGCGCGCCGTGGTCGTGGCCTCGCCCGGGGATTGTTCGCCTGTGATTCGCTTGCGCGCGACGCATCTCACGTGCGCAATCGCCGAGTATTTTCGCGATCGTGGCAAGAATGTGTTGTTGCTGCTCGATTCAATGACGCGTGTGGCGCACGCGCAGCGCGAAGTTGGGCTCGCGGTCGGTGAGCCACCGACCACCAAAGGCTATACGCCCTCGGTCTTTTCCTTGATCAATGAAATCATTGAGCGGGCAGGCAGCCTCGCCTCGGGCGGCAGTATCACTGGGTTTTACACGGTGCTTGCCGAAGGGGATGACCACAACGACCCCATTGTTGATGGGGCGCGCGCGATTCTGGATGGGCACGTGATGCTTTCGCGTGAGCTTGCCGCCATGGGTCAATACCCGGCGATCGACATCAGCGATTCGATTTCACGTTTGGCGAATCGAATGTTGAGCAACGATCAGCGCAATCTCGTCACGCGCTATCGACGCCTGTTGGCGACCTACGAAGACAACCGCGATCTCGTTTCGGTCGGGGCCTATCGTGAGGGCGCCGACCCTGAACTCGATGAGGCGATTCGACGCCGTGCAGTGATGCGCGAATTTTTGATGCAGGATCTCGATGAACAGGTCACCCTGGCGCAGGCCTTCAATCAGCTCGCGACGGTGATGAAATGAGCGATCGCGCAGAGCGTCGCTCAGTGAGGCTCGCTCGCATTGCCAAGGTGGGTGACACCTTTGCCCGCGTGGCCGAATCCGCATGGGCCGCCCGGCTCGCGAGTCTGCGCGCCGAGCAGCAACGCTTGAGTGCGGTTACGGATTACTGTCAGGATTACGCTGCGCTATCGATGCAGCGGGAAACCGAAGCCCGGCACATCATGGCGTGGCGACAGTCGCGGGATTTTTCCAACTGGTTGGCGCAGCTATCGGTGGAACAGGAACGTAAAGTGGCTCAGGCAGAATTCCTGGTGGAGGCCGCTGCCGAAGAGGTGGCGAAGAAGCGAGGGTTTGCCCGTGCGCTCAATTTGATCGCGGACAAAGCGGCGGTGCAGTGGAGGCGGAAGAACGAGGCGCGCGAGCAGCGCGAGCTCGAAGCCCTGTGGCGCCCCGCTGAGCGCTCGGATTTGGCATCCTAGTTGCAGAACAGACTGGCATCGAACCATCAAGCCGAGCTGTTAACACACCATGAGCGCGCCAGAATCCATTTTTTCAATCACTGGAACCCAGGGTCCGACCCAAAATACCAGTGCAGAAAGTCTCGATAATAAGACTAATGAGGCCAGTGCGGCGCTATTTGTATCCATAATGGAACAGTACGCGCCCTCGGGAAGCTCCAAAATGGAGCCGTGGGCGACCAAAGCGGGTACCGGGGAATTTTCGATGGAGCGGATCGCCGCCCTCGATACCGGCAAGAGCTTGCCGGCAATGCCGGCGGGACTGCCGATCGTGCCGGACGCAGCCCTCGAAGAATTTGCCGTGGATCTCGGTATCGACCGGTCACTCGCACGCTTGTTGTTGCGCGAGACCGCTGAGGTCGCAACCGATGAGGGCGCACCCGCGCCGTTGCAGGATCTCATCGCAGCGCCCATCTCCCTGCCGGTGTCCGGTGTCATCCCGAGTGAAGGCACCGATCGACCCAAGGCGTCGGTGGCGTCGTTGGCTGCCATGCGCGAGACCGCCTTGGGTCAGCGCATGATGCCGGCGGTGGCGGGCGTCGCCACGCCACTTGAGACAGTGCCGGCCGCGTCCGTCTCTGCGGTATCCGTATCGGTATCTGCGGCTTCGGCATCGTCGGCCTCCGTGTCGGATTTATCGCCGTTGGCGACGTCTGCCGCGCAGGGTGACGCCCCTTTGGCGGATGAGGATGTGCTGCGCTGGCGAGCCGCCAGCGAGCGGGGGATGGGCTCGAGCACGTTCGGTGCCGCAACGACCGAGGCGGCGCGCGCTGAGCTCGCCTTTAAGCCGCTTGGCCTTGAGGCCTTGCGTTCTTCGGTGGCGACGCCCGCATCATCGACGCCCGTTGCGAATCCCGTGTCCTCGGCTGCGCTGTCCGCGTCGGCGGCCGGTACCGCGGCGATGGCAGCATCGACGGCCGCGACCCTGGCCGCGTCGACCGCGGCCGTCGCTGTCGCAGCCATGCCATCGCAGGACGCATCGGCCACGCGGTCGCCGGGTACACCCAACCGATCGGGTACCAGCAATGTCGCGATCCT
The DNA here is from genome assembly GCA_964533305.1 of uncultured Acidibacter sp. Classification (GTDB taxonomy): domain Bacteria; phylum Pseudomonadota; class Gammaproteobacteria; order Steroidobacterales; family Steroidobacteraceae; genus UBA964. Next base: position 14,993 of record CAZHLL010000029.1, on the reverse strand, counting down.
GCCGTCGGTCGGAATCGTGAGCAAAGATTCTGCCGCTCTGGATCCGCTCCATTCTTTGGTGGATGCGGTTCAGGTGGAGGGCGGCGAGCTGCCGCTGCCAGGCCGTGAAATGAGCGCGCTCTCATCCGATGCCTGGCTTGCCTTGAGTGCGAACGGTCTTCGTCGACAAGGCCTCGCGGGACTGACGGGCGGTGAGTCCGCAGGCGCTGCCAACGGCGGTGCCGCCGCCGTGGCCGCTGCCGCGCCTCAGGCCATGCTCGCGCCCGGGTTACTGCCGGCGATTGACCCGGCGGCGGCCAACGCACGCCCGATTCCCTTGCCGTCCACCGCACTCGATTACGACACCCGTGCTGAGCAATTTGCTGAGCAGGTGGGTCAGCGGCTGATCCAGCAAATGCGCTCCGATCGTTGGACGGTCTCGCTGCAGTTGGATCCGCGTAACTTAGGGCCGGTCGATATTTCTTTGGAGATCGATGGTGCAGATGTACGCGCCAATCTTGCGGTGATGAACGCCGAAGTCCGCTCGTTGCTTGAAGCGGGTATGCCGCGCTTGCGCGATACGCTCGAACAAGCGGGCTATCAGCTGAGCGGTTGGTCGATGGCGGACTCCGCGGGGCGCGATGCCGCTGCTCAGCAATTTGCTCACGGACACATCGAGCGCGCGCTGCGTCACGCGGATGCTTCAACCAGCCAGGATGAGGTTGGTGGATTGGATGGGTCGCGAATCGGAGTCAGTGGCTCCGAGCGTGGCATTGATCTTTACGTTTGAGTCGCAAGCGACACAAACACTTTTGACTAAACGGGAAGACTGACATGGCAGACAAAGACGAGAAGAAACCCGCCGAAGGCGAAGCCGCCGGTGAGGAAGGCGCAGCGAAGAAAAAATCTCCGCTGATGATGATTATCCTCATTTTTGCCGGTGCACTCGTGCTGGTGGGTGGTTCGGTGGGTGCAACCCTGTTTTTGACGGGTTTCTTTGATCCCAAGCCGACGCCTGAGGAAATCGAAGCCGCCAAGGCTGCAGAAGAAGCAGCGGCTGCCACTCAGGTGCCCGAAGGGCCGCAACGCGAAACCAAGGATATTCCGGCGGAGCAGCGTTTTGAGGCGACCTACAGCCCCGTCGAGCGCGACTTTACCTTGAATGTTCCGAACTCGCGTCGCTTCGTGCAGTTTCGTATCGCGTTCAAGACCTTCTACGGTGAACAGATCGTCGAGCGTGTGGCCAAGCATCAGATTGCGATTGAGGCCTCAATCATCCAGACCATGGGCTTCTATGGCGAGGAGGAGCTCACCTCGATGGAGGGGCGCACTCGCGTGGCAGCGGCTTTACGCGACTCGATGAACGACGTGCTGATTCGTAATGAGGACTTCGGCGGCATCGAAGAAGTCATGTTCACTCACTTCGTGTTCCAGTAAGGGCGCGGCATGTCAGGTCAGAAACAACTGCTCTCGAGCGATGAGATCGACGCGCTCGTTGAGGGCATGCAGCGCGGTGATGTCGACACCACCGCGACTGAGTCGGGCTCGGATGCCTCAGTGCAACCCTACAGCTTGGTCGCGACCGACACGGTCTCGCGGGGTCAGCTCGCCGCACTCGAGATGATCAATGATCGTTTTGCGCGGCAGCTGCGCACGAGCATGCTCAATCTTTTGCGTCAGGGTGTGAAGATCAGCGTGGTGCCGTATACGGTCACGACCTTTGGTGAATACATCCAAAGCGTACCGTCGCCCTGTAACGTCAACATCGTGCGCTTTCCGCCACTGCGCGGCTATGGCCTGGTGACGCTTGAGCCTTCAGTGGTCTATGGTGCCGTGGACAGTTTCTTTGGGGGCACGGGTGAGGGGCTCACCAATCCGCCCGCTTCGCGCGTCTTTACGCCGACCGAAGAGCGCATCATTCAATTATTGCTCGATGCGGTTTTTGCCGACCTCAAAGAAGCTTGGCAGCCGGTGTACGCGCTCAATCCGGAATACGTCAGTCGCGAGATCAACCCCGCCTTTGCCCAGGTGGGCGAAGAGCGTGAAACGGTGATTGTTAGCCGATTTGAACTTGAGCTCGGTCTTGGCGTGCGCGGCCAGCTCACCATTATGTACCCCTTCTCGGCGTTGAAGCCCATTCGCTTGTTGTTACGCGGCCGTTTGCAATCGGGTGAGCGCGACGAAAAGCTCGCCGCGCGCTGGAGTGCTCAGCTCAAAGATGCCGTCGAAGACGCCGAACTGGAGCTGCTCGTGCAGCTAGCACAATTACGGGTCTCGGCGCTGGATCTTGCCTCGATTGCGCCGGGCGACACCCTGTGGTTCAAGCCGCCGGAGGACGTCAAAATTTTGGTGCAGTCCAATCATCTTTTCAACGCCGAATACGGCTCCGTGGATAACAACATGGCCGTGCGTATCACGCAGGTGCTTGACCCCATCAGCAGTGACAGTGATGCCGGCCTCGATATGGGCGATGAGTTGGTGATGGATGAAGACGATGACGAAGGTGGTTATTTCATGTCGAAGGCCGGTTGAGCCTTCGCATTATCAGGAGTTAGACCGTCATGAATGAAGCAACGCGAGCTACCTTGGGCAAGGCCGATGGCGCCTCTGCCGATGTTCAGCTCGATCTGATCCAGAACGTCGCCGTCAATATCTCAGTAGAGGTGGGCCGCAGTTCGCTGCGGATCCGTGATCTGCTGCGGCTGGGGCAAGGCAGTGTGGTGGAGCTTGATCGCGTGGCCGGCGAGCCCCTCGACGTCTGCGTCAACAATACCGTGATCGCGCGGGGCGAGGTTGTGTTGGTCAACGATCGTTACGGCATTCGTCTGACGCAGGTGGTCGACCCCGAAGATCGAGTCAAGCATCTTTGATGGCTGATTGACCATGGATCCGACCCGCTACATCGTCGCTGTGCTCTTCGTCACCGCGCTCTTGCTGGGGGCGATCTGGTGGTTGCGGCGCATGAATCTGGTGGGCGTCAATAAGACCACCGGCATTCGTATCATCGCCGCGCAAAACATCGGTACGCGCGAGCGTCTGCTCGTGGTGCGATTTGGACAGGAAGATGTGCTGCTCGGGGTGACCGCGCAATCCATTACGCGTTTAGCATCCACGCCAACCGAAGAGTCAGCAGAGAAAAATCATTCGACGCGATCCGCGTCACAGGGGGACTGAATGCGTCGTGTCGCGGGATGGGCGGCTCTGATCGGGATCGCGGCGGCGATCATGCCGGTCGCATTTGCGCAGGATGCCGCCGTCGAGATATTGCGTACCACACCCGCTGCGGGCGGTGGGCAGGCCTACAGCCTGACCTTGCAGACGCTCGGGCTCATCACCCTGCTCACGCTGCTGCCGGCTATCGTGCTGTCGATGACGGCCTTTACGCGTGTGATCATCGTACTTTCTTTGTTGCGACAAGCGATCGGGGCGCCGCAGACCCCGCCGAATCAGGTACTCGTGGGACTCGCGCTCTTTTTGACGATGTTCATCATGGCGCCGACTTTTCAGGAAGTGCAGCGCGTTGCACTCGATCCCTACATGGAAGACCGCATGCCCTTTGAGGATGCCTTGCAAGAGGCTGTGGTCCCCATGAAAAAATTCATGCTGGCCCAGACCCGCGAATCCGATCTCAGTCTTTTCATGGATCTGGGGCAGATGGAACCCGTCGCGGCGCCGCTCGATACCCCACTGACGGTGCTGTTGCCCGCTTTCATGACGAGTGAGCTGCGCACGGCGTTCACCATCGGCTTTTTGATCTACATCCCGTTTTTGATCATCGATCTCATCGTGGCGAGTGTGCTCATGTCGATGGGCATGATGATGGTCTCACCCATCGTCATCAGCTTGCCCTTCAAGTTCTTGCTCTTCGTATTAGTCGATGGTTGGGCTCTCATTGTGGGTTCGCTCGCCGCGAGTTTTGGAGCGCCCCTGCCATGATGCGAGGTCTTGTCCATGACTGAGCTCGAGGTGGTCGATCTCGCGATGGAAGCCATGTGGACCGGCGCCTTGATCGCAGGACCCATCCTGGTTGCCGTGCTGATCGTGGGTGTGGCGGTTGGTATCTTTCAAGCGGCGACCTCCATCAATGAAATGACCTTGAGTTTTCTGCCGAAGCTCGTGGTCGTGACTTTGCTGATTGCGCTGCTCGGCAGCTGGCAATTGCAGTATCTGGTGGATTTCACCCGCCGCGTGTTCGAGCGCATTCCGGATCTCGGTGGGTAGCGATGCTTGAGCTTGGCGTACTCACGATTGGATGGCTCGAAGCGCTGCTCCTGCCGCTGACGCGGCTGTCGGCGTTTTTTCTGGCAGCGCCACTTTTTCCGCAAGTGGCATCCAACGTTCGTGTGCGCATTATCTACGCTTTGGTTTTGTGCATTTTGGTGCTGCCGTTCGTGCCGGATATCAATGCACCGGCGACCACCGACTTTCCGAAGCCGAATCTGCTGCTCGTGATCAACGAGATCCTGATTGGCGTATCCATGGGACTGATCTTGCAGTTTGTGCTGGCCGCCGTGGTCGTGGCGGGTGAGCAGATTTCGCTCTCGCTCGGCATCGGCTTTGCCCAGTCCTTTGACCCGACTATTGGCTCGACGCCGGTACTGTCGCAATTCTTCAATGTACTGGCCTTGCTGATTTTTTTGACGACAGGCGGGCATGTGCTGGTCGTTGGCATGTTGGTGGAGAGTATTCGCGTGTTGCCGCCGGGCTCCTTCAGCGTGCTCGATGTCGAGCAGTTGCTGCAGTTTTCGACCATCGTGTTTACCGGGGCCGCGCTGCTCGCCGCGCCCTTGTTGCTCGCGCTGCTCGCGGTCAATGTGGGTGTGGGTGCGCTGTCGCGTGCGACTCCATCCCTCAATGTGTTCGCGGTGGGTTTTGCCATTGCCCTGCTCGTGGGATTTGCGCTGCTTTTTGTGCTGTTGCCAGCCATGACTGAGCGCATCATCGATCTGTGGCAGCAAGCAGAGCGGTATGTCGGCTCTCGTCTACTCGGAGTGGGGTGACCCATGGCAGAGAACGAAGACGGCATGGAAAAAACCGAAGAGCCCACTGCGCGCAAGCTGGAGCAGGCGCGCGAACGGGGCGAGTTGCCGAGATCACCCGATTTTGGTGGCGCGTTCGTGGTGGTCGGGCTTTGTGCCTTGATGTTTCTGGCGGGCGGCGCCCTGATTGGCGACCTTCGGGCGATGCTCAGCCGCAGTCTGACTTTTGATCAGGCGAGGATAGGGGATCTGCAGGCCCTGCCCGGGTGGTTTGGTTCAATGTGGTTCGAAGGTGTGTGGGCAGTCAAGTGGTTACTGTTGCTCGCATTCGTGCTCGCCATCATCGCGCCGATCTTCAATGGCGGCTTCAACGTGTCGGCGAAAGCAGCCGCGCCTAAGTTTTCCAAGCTCAACCCACTCAATGGCTTGAAGCGGATGTTTGGTTCACAAGCCTGGATGGGCTTGCTGCGTAATTTGCTGAAATTTTTGGCGATCGCGGTCGTGTTGAGTGTGGTGCTGTGGGATCGCCGCGAGGAGCTCATCGCGTCTGCGCGCTTTGCGCTGGAGCCCATGGTCAACACCGGCGCTTCGATTGCGCTCCTGGTATTCACCTTGGTTTCGATCGCCGTAGCAGCCATCTCATTTCTCGATGTGCCCTATCAAAAGTGGTCTTACACGCGACGGCTACGCATGACCAAACAGGAAGTGCGCGATGAGATGAAAGACATCGAGGGGCGCCCTGAGGTCAAGCAGCAAATCCGTCGCAAGCAGCGTGAGCGTAGCCGCGCACGCATGATGGACAACGTGAAGGATGCCGATGTGATCATCGTCAACCCGACCGAGTTTGCGGTCGCATTGCGGCACGATGAGATGTCGAATGGGGCGCCGGTGGTGCTTGCCAAAGGTCGCGGTGAGATTGCACGAGCCATCAAAGAAAGGGGTGAGTCCGCGGGTGTGCCGCGAATCGAGGCGCCGGTCTTGGCGCGTGCGCTGTATTACACCACGGACATCAACGACATGATTCCCGAGGGGCTCTACCGACCGGTTGCGGCGGTACTCGCGTATGTGTATCGCATGAGCGCTTTGGCGCCGAATCTCTCGATGCCGGATTTCTCAGCCCCCGAGGTGCCGCCGGAATTCCGCTTTGATGAGAACGGCCAGGCGGAGCTCGCGAGGAGATAACGCATGACTATTCAACAACCCGTATTCAGCGGCGATGCCGCGCTCGAAGATGTCGTGAGCTTCGTACAGGACACGCCGCCCGAGGCGCTGCTCGTCTGTGCGCAGTCGGCTGAGACGCTGTCGCGGATCACCGTACATCTTGTACGTCGTCTGCGCGGCTCACAAGGACGGATCGAGTTTCATCAACCCTCAAGCCCCGAGGCGATGCTGCAAGCGGTTAATCGACTGATGCAGGATGTTCCGATCGATCAAATGACCGCCACTCGCCCAGGCGATGGTTGTCGCATGCTGATTGTCGAGCGTGCCGAAGAGGCGCGTGAGGATGAGATCCTCGCGCTGCGTCGACTGGCGAGCGCGCTCAAAGGCAGCGCGTTTCAACTCGTGCTGCTGGCACAAACGACGGTGGCGCCGGTGGACCATCCTGTGTTGTGTCATCTTGCACCGCAGGCGGGTGTGTGGCTGGTGGATTTCTCAGTCGGGTTTGGCCGATTCGAGAGTGCCTCGAGCGTGGTGACGCGCCGCGAGGCGATGCAGGCGGGGTTGGCCCCGTCTGAGAGCGCTCCGCAGGCTGTCGCACCAGCCGTTGTCGCGCCGCCGCCGGTGGTGGCGCCACCCACTACGCTGTCGGCACCCGCGAAACCGTCGCCACCAAAGAAATCAGCCTTGCCGCGTCAGCCTGCCAACAACCGCGAGCTTGCCGACATTCTCATGCAGTTGGCCGAAGAGCGCGACAAGTCCCAGAAACGTTGAGTGCGTGCGATGCGCTTGACCCCAGTTAATACTGATACGGAAACTTTTCCATGACCGAAGAAACACCAAAAACGAATGCTGCCACCGAGGGTACGCCCGCTACACGCAAAGAAGGGTCGGGCGTATTCAAGTCGCAGGATATTGCACCGCAAAAGATGAGCAAATTTTCGAACTCTGCGGTCTCGGGCAAAGCGGTGGAGCGCAGCGCTGAAGAGAAGCGAGCCGATGGCACTTACGTGGGGCCAGCACAAAAAGCAGTGGATGGTGGCGTGTATGTCGGGCCTGAGCAGGAGGCTGGCGCGGGCGGTGTCTATGTGGGCCCTCAGCAGGACGCAGGCCCAAATGGCATGTACATCGGACCCTCGGATACGCCGGGCGACAATAGCGTACACATCGGCGCCGAGCCCGAGGTGCCGGCCGTCGATCCCGTCGAGGCCAAGATGGACGAGCTGCGCGAATCCATGGCCCAGGTGGAGGAGATGCGTGCCAGCATCGAGCAGCGCCAGGCGGAGGTTGATCAAAAAATGCAGGAAGCGGAAGCGATGTTGGCCAAAGTGGCCAAGATCAATGAATCTTTGGTTGTGGATGATCGGTTGCGTAAACGTATTGAGGCGACCATCGCACGAACCCGCGGTTTGAAGCGGAACATCAGAGATTAAGACTTCTGCCCCATTGGAGCAGAAGCGACAAGAGGTAAGTGGTGATGAGCGATAACGAAAAAAACCCGAATGAGGCTACAGAAGCCAGTGAAGCGGTAGCGCCCGAGGTGGGCTTGGGCGAGACACAAGCGAGTGATGAGTCGGCGCCGGCTGGTAGCGATGCAGCTACCCCCGATGGCCCTGACGGAAATCCGCTGGAGACACTCACATCGCTGGTGTTGGACGCGGCGGACGCTGCCAATGACAGTGCACAAAGCGCCAGCGATGCCATTGGCAAGCTCAGTCGCGTAGTTGAGGCCAACGAAAACGCCGTCAAAGCGGTGCGCAATGCGCCTGCCATCTTTGGTGCCATCATGTTGAGCGTCGGCGTGGTCATGGCGGTGGTCGTGGCCATTGTCTCGACCAATGTCACGGGCAAGAGTGATGAATTGCAGGGCGTGGTGCTCAAGCAAGCCGCTCAGCTGGAAGAAGTGAACAAGGCGCTCAAGTCACTCGAAATGTTTGGCGATGAGCTGCGCAAGTTCGAAAACATTGCTGAAGACACGACACAACGCGCCATTATCACTCTGCGCGAGCAGATCAAGGCGGATCGGGCCGTGATGCAGGAGATCGAGGCCAAGCGCCTGCAGGATCTCTTTCGTTCGGTGAGTGGCGAGGGCGGCAAGGTGGCCGCCGCCAACGCGAAATCGCGCGATGAGCAAGCGGCACGGATCACGGCACTTGAGCAGCGACTGGCCAAACTCGATACGCAGATGGCCGAAGCGATCAATTTATTGAAATCACCGCCCGCGGCGGCAGCGCCCCGAACCACGGCCGTGCTGTCCGATGCACAGGCCAAAGATATGCGCACGACGCTCGCCGAGGTGAACGCCCTCAAGAAGGAAGTGGCGGCATTGCGCTCAGCGCTGGAACGCAACTCGGCGGCGCTGGAGCCGGGGATGCCGGTGTTTCGGCGAGAGGGTCAGTAAGCGGGGATCGCGACGCAGGTTTCGCGCAAACATAAATCGTCCTCACCCTCGAGCAGGGTGAGGCGGCCATCGGCCGTCCCCATGGCGGTGACGCGACCGCGCGGCCACAGGGCCGCGGGCAACTGCCCATCCGCCGGAATGAGCGTGACGCCGAATTCCGTTTGATTGGGTCGCAGACGCAGATCCCCAAATGACACCCGAAGTTCGTCATTGGCCGCGCTGGTCACCCGCAGTACATCGGGTAAGCAAGCGAGGGTGGACAGCATCTCAGTCGTGGCTTGACCGATACCGGTTTCGAGCTCGGCGATCCAGCGAGCCCCGGAGGTGTCGGCATCGCGGGCGCGCAGACGCGGTGCAAAGGACAGTTTCAGCTCTTGACGATCTTTGATGGCGCCCGTGTCGCGTTCGCGCAGGTTGAGATCCACTTGCAGTGATCGGGGCTGTCGAATCCAATCATCGAGATCGCGTTGCGACCAGCCGGAGCCGGCATAACGGACCTCCACCTCAAGCTGCCACGCGGCATCGGTGCCGCTGCGTACCCGGGGTTGCTGTCTCAGCCCATCAGCGATCCACCGCGGCAACTGGTCGGTGATTCGAGCCCGATCGTTGGGCGACCACGTGGGATGCGGCTCACCATACCGATAGCGGACGCTCAACGCTCGACTGAAGGGGGATGCCGGGCAGTCGGGTGGGATAAAAGAATTCCCGAGACAGGCCTCGATATTTTGTTGCAGTTCGGTCGCGGACCAATTTCGTTGACCGTAGCCCCGGGTGTCGAGACAGGCTTGCAGGCTTTCGAAGCTCGTGCCCCGCGTATCGGCCGTGAGCATTGACTGCGCAAAAACGGGCGACGCCAGGCCCCCTGCAACGAGCGCGAGTGCCACGCCGGCCGCGACGGTATTGCGCTTCATCAACGTGCTTGAGCGCGCAGGCTCGCGACCTGAGCGGCCGAGAGCCGGAGGGTCGTTTGATAGGTGTCGTTGCCGAGCGGTTCCATGGCGACGAGCTCGGCACCACTGATGAACCCCATGAGCTGTGAGCGCAGTCGGTCATCACGCAAGAGATCATTGTTGACCGAGGTCTCCGCGAGCACCGTGAGTCCATACACCTGCTCGGCGAGATTGCGATAAGCATCGAGCCGCGAGGCGCGGGCAGCCATCAATCTTTGCTGCGCGGGATCAGTGGCGCGTTGCGCGGTGATCGAGGCGTAGCCGATCGCGATCAGATCCTGCTCCAAGAGCGGAGCGGGATCGCGCAAGGTCTCCTCGGGCTCGCTCGGCGCATCAGCGGCCACTTGGGCCTTGCGTGCTTCGGCACGACGGCGCAACGGGTGCAAGCCGGGATAGCGCTCGGCATGGGTCCAAGCCGGCGTATGGTGGCTGAGCTCCGCACCGGCCAAGGGCCGTTCAATGGACAGCTGCGCGCAGCCGCTTGCCAGCAGCGCGCACGCCAAGATGCCGAGGGTTTTGGCCATCAATGTGTTCATCAGGGGGTATCCCAAATCATCCGCTACATCCTCAGTCGACCTGAGCGGGGTGGACTTTACCGCTGGGCTGGGCCGTCGCGTGGCAGGCCCTCGGATTCGCTCTGGCATGCGCCTTGCAGTCTCCCTCTCGTGAATCCGTCAGACGTGTCGGGTCAAGAGTGAAAAACATTCAAGTGTTTGAATTTTAAATGAATATTTCAACGCTATCGACCGCCTTGCCGTCGAACATCCGACAGTGGGGCGAGAAAATTCCGCTCCAGGCGCTCGCCATCCCGGTGGGGTTCCTGCTGCTGCTCGGCATGCTGATTTTGCCGATTCCGGTATTAATGCTGGACCTGCTGTTCGCTTTCAACATCTCGCTCTCGCTGGTCATCATTTTTCTCTCGATCGCAGCCGCGCGGCCGCTGTCGTTCTCGGTGTTCCCGACCGTCCTCCTATTCGCGACGTTGTTGCGGCTTGCACTCAACGTTGCCTCGACTCGTATTGTGCTGTCGGCGGGGCATGAGGGCACGGATTCCGCCGGCAAGGTGATTGAGGCCTTCGGTTCGGTGCTGGTCGGCGGCAACTTCATTGTGGGTTTGGTGGTGTTCGCGATCCTCGTGATCATCAACTTTGTGGTGGTGACCAAAGGTGCAGGGCGCGTATCCGAAGTGACCGCCCGCTTCACGCTCGACGCCATGCCCGGCAAGCAAATGGCGGTGGATGCGGATCTCGCGGCCGGGCTCATCACGCAGGATCAAGCCCGGGCGCGGCGCAAAGAAATCTCATCCGAAGCCGATTTCTATGGCTCGATGGACGGTGCCAGCAAGTTTGTTCGCGGTGATGCGATTGCCGGCCTCTTGATTTTGTTGATCAATATCATTGGTGGCACGCTGGTCGGCGCCTTGCAGCACGACATGGGTATCGGCATGGCGCTTGAGCGTTATGCGCTCTTGTCGGTGGGTGATGGCTTGGTGGCGCAGGTGCCGGCACTGCTGCTGAGTGTGGCCACCGCCATTATCGTTACCCGCGTCTCGGGTGAAGAAACTCTCAACGAACAGACTTCCACCCAATTCAATAATGCCGAGGCCTGGTGGCTCGCCGCCTGCATTCTTGCGCTGCTTGGCGTGATTCCCGGCATGCCGCATCTGGCGTTCCTCGCGCTCGCTGCCGTCACGGCCGGGGGTACCTACATGATGGGGCGCCAGCGCGAAAAAGCGCAGGCGATCGCACAGACGGCCGCCGAAGAGCCGCAAGGCCCACGTGAACTCACCTGGTCGGATGTGCAGCAAGCCGATCGCATCGGACTCGAGGTGGGGTATGCGCTGGTCGCTCTCATCGATGTGCAGCAGGCGGGGTCACTGGTGACCCGGGTGCGTGGCGTGCGCAAAAAGCTGACCCATGAGCTCGGATTTTTGATCCCGCAGGTTCACATTCGTGACAACCTGGATCTGCGGCCCGAGGGCTATCAAATATTGATCAATGGCGTGGTGATCGGGCGTGGCGTCGTTAAGCCTGCGCGGGAGCTCGCGATCCACAGCGGTATGGTGCATGGAGAGCTTGATGGGCTGCCCACCAAAGATCCGACTTTTGGGTTGGATGCGGTGTGGATTGACCCTGCGCAGCGCGACTATGCCCGCTCGCTCGGTTACACCGTGGTGGATGCGAGTACCACGATCGCAACCCATCTCAACAAAGTGCTGCAGGATCAGTGTCATCTGCTCTTGGGTCATGATGAGACCCAGCAGTTGGTAGACAAACTCGCCGAGACTTCACCGAAGCTCGTCGAAGATCTCGTGCCCAAAAAATTGCCGATCGGCAAACTATCGCAGATTCTGCAGAACCTGCTGGCCGAGGGTGTGGCGATTCGGGATCTGCGTGGAGTGCTTTCAGCACTCGCACCGTTGGTGGAAAAAGTGGATGACGTCGATGAGCTCACGGGCGTCGCGCGTATTGCGCTCGGTCGCATGATCGTGCAGCAGTTCATCCCGAACGGCGAAGAGCTCGGCGTGATGACGCTCGCGCCGGAGCTTGAGCAAGTACTGCACGGCACGGTGTCGCGTCGGCAGGGCGGCAATGTGCCGATCGAGCCGGAGCTCGCCGAAGGCCTCTTGCGTTCGGTCAACAGTGCCGCGCAAGAAGAAATGAATTCGGATCGAGCGGCCGTGCTTGTGACTTCGCCCACCTTGCGTCCATGGTTGTCTCGCATCCTGCGTCCGCGCGTGCCGGGGCTTGCCGTGTTGTCGTATGCCGAATTGCCTGAAGAGTTGAATTTGCGGGTCAATCGCAGCGTGACGGTGCAGTTGCGCCAGCATGCCGCCTGAGATCACCGACCTGAGATCAAAGATTGAGGATGGATCATGAGAATTGAGAGAATCGTCGCCGGCAGCTTCACCGAAGCCAGTGAACGCACTAAGGAGCGTTTCGGGCGCGATGCCATCCTGCTTTCGACCCATCAGGTGGGGGAATTGACTGAGTTGCTGGTCGGCGTGGACGACACGCTTGCCGCCATCCACGATTCGGGGAAGTTACCGGATTCGGGGAGGTTACCGGATTTTGACAGCGTGCTGCGTGAGGAAATCTTTGTTCCAGTCAAGGCGCAAGCGGGTGGAGTTGAGCCAGCCAGGGCGAAACCGCCCAAAGCGGAACCTGCCAGAGTGGAGCCCGTGACCGGTGAGTCTGCCAAGGTTGAAGATGGCGAAGCGCTGGTTCGCACCATCCGCAAGGAGCTGCAGGCACTGGAGCGCCGGCTGGCTGTTACCGGCAAGATTACGCGAGCGGTACCCGAGCAAATCTTTGCCTTGCTCGAGCAAGGTGTTTCGGCGAGCTACGCGCATCGCATGCTTGAGCGCAGCGAAGACAGTGCGGAGATGGCGGCAGGGCTCGTGCAGGATCTGCAGCCGCAGTCCGTGGCCGCGCGCTGCGCCGAGACGCCGGTCGTACTCGTCGGTCCGCCAGGGGCGGGCAAAACCACACTTTCTGTGCAGTTGGCGCGACACCTCAATGAGACCACCGGGGATGGCACGAATGGCATCGTCGGTAGCGTGCGTGATCGAAGGCCGGGTGCTCGCGAGCGATTCTTTGCACTCGCGGATGGCGCAGGTCTGGAAGCGCGTTGGGCGCAGGCGGCGAACACCACACGCGTACTCGATGGCAGTGGTCTTGAGACCGCGGCCGAGATCAGCGCCTTGCTTGGCCAAGCTCACAGCGGTCGGGGGCGCGGCGGTGAGGGAGACCTGGGTGGCGATCGAGCAGTGCTGCTTTGTCTTTCGGCAAATGTATCGCGCTCGGCGGCCGCGCGCTGGCTCAAGGATACCTCGCCCGTTGGGGTGTTGATCAGTCACTGGGATTCGATGCAGTTGCCGCTTGGCTTGTTGAGTCTGCTGGCGGAGTCCGGCACGCCGCTCTGCGGGGTGTCGGCGAGCGCCGACCCCGCCGCCGATATCGAGATTCCCGATGCGAGTGAACTTCAGCGCGACCTGGGTCACCTGATTCAGTTATCTTTGCATGACATCCCGCCACTCACGGAGTGACCCGCTGATCATGGACGCCAAGCACACTCGCATCATCGCCGTTTCGAGCGGCAAAGGCGGCGTAGGCAAGACTTTTCTCAGCCTGCAGCTGGCTGCGTCGCTCGCATCGCGCGGCAAGCAGGTGGTGCTGTTCGATGGCGACTTGGGTCTGGCCAACGTGCACGTGTTACTCGGCCTCAAGCCTGAGTTCGATATGTCGGATGTGGTCGCGGGGCGCAAGACACTGCGAGATATTTTGCTCGAGGGACCGCGCGGGCTACGCATCGTGCCAGGCGCTTCGGGTCAGCGCGATATTGCCGAGCTCGACGCGCCCGCTATCGCCGGAGTATTGCGGGGTTTTGATGATGTCGACCCCGTGCCCGACTATCTCGTCATCGATACCGGTGCAGGCATTGGTACGCAGGTGACGACACTAGCTCGTCTTGCGGATCTCATACTCGTTGTTGCGCAGGATGAGCCAGCTTCGCTCGCGGATGCCTATGGTCTGATCAAGGTCATGCACCTGGATTTTGCCTATCAAAAATTTGAAGTCGTGATCAATGGTGGCAACAATCCGAAACGCTCCGAGGCTATCTTCAATCGGCTGGATGATGTCACGCGCAAATTCATGGGCTTGCCGCTCGTCTTTGCAGGGGCGATTCCCCATGACGAGACGGTGCAGCAGGCTGCGCGCCAGCGAAAATTATTGATGGACGTTTCCGAGATGTGTCCCGCGATGGTGGCGATTCGGCAGATCAGCGCGCGCATCGAAGCCATGCCGCCACAGACGGAGTCGTGGGACTTTTTGATCGATCGACTGAAACTCGGCAAGGTGGCACCGACGTGATTCGCGCATCCTCATCGTACGAGACGATTGCCGGCTGCACGGCACCGCCCGTGGCGGGGAGTGAAGTGCGGCCCGATGTGTCGCAGCACCTCGGGCTCGTCAAGCGCGTCGCGTCGCATTTTCATTCGCGCTTGCCATCGGCCATCGAGCAATCGGATCTGATTCAAGCGGGCATCGTGGGCTTGCTCGAAGCGCTCGAAGCCTTTGACCCCGAGCGCGGCAATGATTTCGAGACGTTTGCCAAGCTACGGATTCGCGGGGCCATGCTCGATGAGATTCGGCGTGCCGCCTGGGCACCTCGCAGCACCGTGAAGCTTGCGGTACAGGCGCGCGAGGCCGAAGAAAAAATCATCAACGAGACAGGCTCGCCAGCGAGTCATCGACAGATCGCCGATGCGTTGGGGCTCGATGTTGAGCGCTATCACACTCTGCGAGCGCGTAACCAGGGGCTGGCGCTCTCCACGACCCTTGAAGAGATCGAATTTGCGAGCGAGTCTCCAACGCCCGACCAGTTGGTCGATGAGGAATCGCAGGTGCGGGCCCTGCGCGGGGCGATCGCAGGTCTTAAAGAGCGGGAACGCTTGATTCTGGCGCTCTATTACGACGAAGAACTGACACTCAAAGAAATTGGGGCGGTGCTCTCGATCAGCGA
>CAZHLL010000028.1:24638-26517 GCA_964533305.1 uncultured Acidibacter sp. | reverse complement strand
CTCTCCTCCCCCAACGACAACAATTCTCTGGCGGTGATTTCACGCCCGCCGTGAAGCTCCGGGTTTGCTTGGTCAAATATGCTCAGAAGAAAATCCTTCGTTGCCGTGGCACGCAATGATTGAGCCCTGGCTCGCTCGGCATTGATCAAGGCGATCACCATTAGTGCCGTGACGGTAAACAGCGAAACCACACTGGTGGTGACCGACCAGGGATTCCTTTGAATAAATCGAGCTACCGAACGAGAAGCTGAGGGTGGTTGCGCCTGCACGGGTCGCAAATCCAGCCAGCGCCGCAGATCAGCGGCGAAAGCTTCGGCGGAGGCATAACGCTCAGCAGGATCGAGTCGCAAGCTTTTTTTCAGAATGGCGCCGAGATCGCCCAACATCATCCTCTTGAGCTTTGTGGGCGTTGTTTTTCGCTTGGCCGCTGCGGTACCAGACAGCACTATATGCCGTGAAGACTGAACGCGAGCGTGCACCGCAGCATCTCGCATAAGCTCCCGCTCATCGACCAACGATCCGTAAGGACTTTGCCCCGTCAGCAATTCATATAAAGTGACTCCGAGGGAATAGACATCGGACGCAACGGATAGCCGCTCCTTTCTAACTTGTTCTGGACTGGCATAGCGGGTGGTGAACGCATTGACTGTTTGATTATCATTTGAATCAAATAAATCGGGAGTGGTCTGGGATACATTTTGGAGCTGGGCTATCCCAAAATCGAGCAAACGTACTTCGCCCCGTGAATTCACCAAAATATTGGCTGGCTTTAGATCTCGATGAATGATTAATCTTGAGTGCGCATACTGCACCGCCTCGAGAACCTGCAGATAGAGTTGAACACGTTCGCGAACGATGAGTTTTTGGCTATCGCAATAGCAATCGATGGCCGATCCCTCGACATACTCCATGGCGAGATAAGGTCGACCCGCAGCATCAAGGCCAGCATCATAAAGACGCGCGATATGGGGGTGTTCAAGGGAACAAAGAATATCCCGCTCAACGCTCAGCCATCTGGTCAATCCCTCGAGCCACGGCGTCTTGGGTAACTTCAAGGCGACTTTACGCTTGAGCGTTCCGTCGGATTTCTCGGCAAGCCAAACAGACCCCATGCCACCACGGCCGAGAGTATCCAATAGCCGGTAAGAGCCAACGACATCGCCTGCATTCAAGTCCGGATGAGATTCGGCCCGCATATCGAGGATAGGCCCAGCCTCCATGAATCCGGGTGGCAGTTCACGCTCAATATCGAGCATGTGTTCAAGAATGGCGGCGGCAGACGGGTTTTCGATGGATAGAGTTCGCAGGTAATCGGACCGCGCAAGCGCGGGCAGCTGCAAAACATCATCCAGCAGTTGGCTAAGTTGCGCCCAATTTGCAGTGACATCCTGGGCCAAAGGCATGCGATCCGTCCCCAATCAATTTTCTAGCTAGGATTCCTTCAAACGTAATCGCATGCCAGAACCGGTCACTTGAGCACGGCGGATAGCAAAATCTTGGCTTTCTCCCAGTCACGGCGCACCGTCCGCTCCGAGAGATCCAGTGCTTCCGCGATTTCGGACTCCGTAAGACCTCCGAAGTAGCGCATCTCCACGACTTCGACGAGTCGAGGTTCAAGGATTGCCAGCTCGTGGAGTGCTTTGTGTATCCCGAGCACCTCGTCTTCAGGGAGCGCTGACTCAATGACGATGTCTGGCGATAGCGTCGCATCCGGGATACCGCCGCCCCGCCGCTCCGCTGCGCGGGCCCGAGCCGCATCCACGATGATGGATCTCATTACCTGCGATCCATAGGCAAGAAAGTGCCCGCGGTCTGCAGGTGTAAGACGCGATCCAGCAATGAGTTTCAAATAGCACTCATTGACCAACCCGGTGGTATC
>CAZHLL010000028.1:0-24538 GCA_964533305.1 uncultured Acidibacter sp. | reverse complement strand
TGTTTTGGCACAGTAGACTCATGGTTGATTTGGAAACTCACGCAGGGAGGTCATCACGTCACAGACCGTACTAATGCGAGTCGAACTCTCTTGATGAACCTTCAACGAAGTCAATGGGATGAAGAGCTGCTGGATATTTTTGGCATTCCGCACTCTTGCTTGCCACTGATCATCGACTCATGTGGACCGCCTGATGTCAAAGCTAAGCTCGATGACTTCGAAATCCCTATTCTGGGTGTGGCAGGCGATCAGCAAGCGGCGCTCTTCGGTCAATGTTGTACGCGCCCCGGCATGGCAAAGAATACCTATGGTACTGGTTGTTTCATGTTGCTCCATACCGGGAATGAATTACCAATCTCCAGCCATCGGCTGTTATCTACCGCTGCGTGCAATACCACTGCTATCAGCAGGCCGAACGCGCAATCGTCCAGCTATGCTTTGGAAGGCAGCGTTTTCGTCGGTGGAGCTGTGATTCAATGGTTACGAGATGGGCTCGGATTGATCCAAGACTCGAGTGAAATCGAAGCGCTTGCTGCATCGGTGAGCGATAACGGTGGCGTGTACATGGTACCGGCATTCACCGGACTCGGAAGTCCTCACTGGGACCCAGCGGCGCGCGGCACGGTAGTTGGCTTGACGCGAGGAGCGGAACGGGGACATATCGCGCGAGCGGCGCTTGAAAGTATCGCATTCCAAAGCGCTGAGCTGTTACAGGGCATGGCTGCGGACGCCGGACAACCACCTACCGAGATTCGGGTTGACGGAGGCGCGTCGCGTAATAACCTTTTGATGCAGTTCCAGGCAGATCTTCTTGGGCTGCCGGTGGTAAGGCCCAAGTTCACGGAAACGACGGCCCTGGGAGCCGCCTACCTTGCCGGGTTGGGTGCGGGTGTATGGCAATCCATTGATGAACTTGAACAACTCTGGAAAGTGGATCGAATCTTTGAGCCGACTATGTCAAAGGACGAAGCCACTCATAAGATGTCGATTTGGGAAAGAGCGGTGAGTCGCGCAAAAAGCTGGGCCGAGTGATTCTTGATTGATGGTCAAGACTCTTTAGTCAATCGCCCTAAAGCGGAAATCTGTGCAACGCGCGTTCGCAGCGTACGCTCCAGAAGATCCAGCGCAGTGCCCTCAGGCCAGCCTTTTTGCAGCAGATGCTGCAAAACAGCCTCCGGGCTCTGCCCACGCTCGATTTGGTCCACGATCCACCGCCTGAGCGCGGGGGTTACTTTGGCATGACGCTTCATGATGTTTACCGAGAGTCAGTCTCCGGAATGAGCCATATCCTGCCGAGAACGACCAAAAGTGGCGACTGCCAAAGTGATGATAGTGAGTGGCACCACGAATGACAGCATGATATTCGAGTAATTCTCGAGCTGGTCGTGTCCCGTGGCATCGAGAATCAGGTAGCTGACATACGCCACGTAGTAACCAAGAAATACTCCGCCCTCCCAGCGTGCGATTTCACGACCGGTGAAGAAAACCGGTAAGCACGCCAACGCAGTGGCCAACATGACCCACATATCAAACGCGACAATTGATGGAGTGATCGTCAACGCGCCGCTCGCGCCAGGGGCCAACGCCGCAACGATACCCGACAAACCCACACAACCAAAAATATTGAATAGATTGCTACCCACCACGTTACCTACGGCAATATCCCGCTCTCCCCTGACCGCCGCAGCAACCGATGCTGCGACCTCCGGCAGAGACGTGCCCGCAGCCACGATTGTCAGACCCACAATGACATCACTCACACCTAACAAACGCGCGAACGTTACGGAGGCGGTGACAATCCAGTCAGAGCCCAAAACGAGCAACGCCAAACCGCCGAACACAAGCAACAACTGCACACCCCAGTGGGCATCCCATCCCCCGACCGTCGGCGGGGTGATCTCGGCAGCATACTCAGCCTTGGTTTCTGCAGTCTGGCTGCGAGACTGACGAAGCAAGAAGATCGTGTATGCGATTAAAAGAAAGAATAGTAACGAAGCCTCATGCAGAACAACTGCGCCATCCAAGGCGAACACCACCAACAATAAGGTCGCTCCCAACAGGATGGGTACCTCCTGTCGAATAATCTGAGCATTGACGATCATCGGCGTAATCAAGGCGCTGATACCGAGAATGAGCAATATATTGAGAATATTGCTACCCACAACATTGCCCACAGCGATATCTGTGCGTCCAGACAGTACGGCACCGACGGATACGGTGGTCTCGGGTGCGCTGGTACCAAACGCTACCACCGTCAGGCCAATCACTAGCGGCGATACACCAAACGAAAAGGCCAGCCGCGAGGCGCCCCGGACCAAAGCCTCGGCGCCAACGATCAGCGCAATGACCCCGCCGCAAAAAAGCAGTGCTGTAATCATGGGGCAAACTACTCGGGTAACGGTCTCTGGGCGATCAAAACGACGTGCTAAGGATACTGGACGTGACGTCAGCGCTTCAACGAATTCACCGCGCTGAGGGATAAACGCGTAAAATTAGGGCACCGCATCGGCTTACTGTCATGACACCATCTGCCAAGCTTAAACGCCTCCTATCGTTGCGGCGGGATCCAAGCACCGCCTTGCAATGGGGCTTTGCAGCCCTGTTACTCATTTGCGCGGGCCAAGCCGCCTACTGGGTGATCGATAACCTCTTTTACACCCAAGCGGTCGAGCAACGTCTGAGCGCGCTCTACGCGATGATGGATGATTCGACCCTGCAAGAGGTACTTCCTGGAGCGCTGACGGCTGCGGCAGCCATCGGGGAAGTGGCCGAGCTGAGTGCCGCTCGTACCAATCGATACCTGTGGGAAGGCGCGTTTTTTCTGATTGTATTAAGCGCGTCCATCTTCGTACTGGTTCGCGCCATTCGTCACGAATCTGAGCTACGCCGGCGACAGCAAAACTTTCTTGCGGCTGTGTCCCATGAATTGAAAAGCCCGTTGGCAGGCATTCAACTATCGGCAGAGACCCTCATCCATCGCACTACCACAGCGGACGCTCCTCGATTAGGTTATCGAATATTGTCGGACAGCCGCCGACTGCTGCGAATGGTGGACAACCTACTGAATACAACCCGTCTCGAAGAAGGTCGTTGGGAGCCCACCCCTGTCAACCTGCGGCTAACCGAGGCGGTGTGGAGTGCGATATCTCGCGTAGACGAGACGCTCAAACGACATAACATCAGCGCGACCAACCACACTCTGGAGTCGCACAAGGTTCAGGCTGATTCAGCCGTGCTGACCATCATTCTCGATAACCTTCTCGATAACGCCATCAAATCCTGTGTTGCAGCGGGTGGCCAGAATATTCGCTTTGTCAGCCGCGAGACTCCTGGGGTCATCGAACTTCAAATCATTGACGATGGCCTCGGATTTCCCGAGCAAGAAGCAGATTTGATTTTTGAAAAATTTTATCGTCCTGGCGATGAACTCCGTCGAAGCACTCCAGGCAGCGGTCTTGGCTTGTATCTTGTTCGGCGCTTGCTCGAAAAATCTGGTGGTCGGATCAGCGCTTCGAACAATCCTGCATCACGGGGGGCCGTGTTCACGCTCCGTCTGCCAGGTGCGGCATCATGACATCTCACAGTACCTTCACAAATGCCATACCCAGAATTCTTCTGGCTGAAGATGAGCCTTCTTTGGCAGAGGGCATCCAGGAGAACTTGGAGGCCGAGGGGTACACGGTCGATGTTGCTGCTGATGGAGCACAGGCTATCTCGAAAGCTCTGGCGTCTCCCTATGATCTGATTGTGCTCGATGTGATGATGCCTCAAGTAGATGGTCTGCAGGTCTGCGAAAATATTCGCCAAGCCGGACTGCAAACTCCAGTCATGTTTCTCACAGTCAAGGGCTCGACAGAGGACCGAATCAAAGGTCTTGAAGCTGGCGGCGATGACTATCTCGCAAAGCCATTTCATTTGCAGGAGCTGCTGCTACGCGTCAACGCCATTCTCCGTCGGAGCCGTTGGTATCGAGACCACTCCAGTACGCTAGTGTTCGGTGATAATTCCGTCGAGTTTGAGACCTATCGCGCTATCAACTGGCGTGGCGAAACGCAATCCTTGAGCCATAAAGAAGCATTGATTCTCAAGCTCCTGGACGAGAATGAAGGTCAGGTGGTATCGCGGGAGCGCATACTCGATCGGGTATGGGGTTATGACACGTTCCCAACGACCCGGACCATAGACAATTTCATTGTTCGTTTACGCAAGCGCTTTGAACGTGAGCCGGATCATCCAAGGCATTTTCATACCGTTAGGGGAACGGGATATCGATTTACCCGCGACCCACAAGCCCTTCGCGACGGTGCAACAAACAATACAGCACAGGCAGCACCAACAAAGTAAGCACGGTCGAAGAGATGATTCCGCCGATGACCACAGTCGCAAGAGGTCTTTGAACTTCAGCCCCTGCACCCACAGAGACCGCCATAGGCAAAAAACCCAGACTCGCCACGAGCGCAGTCATCATCACCGGTCGCAATCGAATTGCAGCCGCACCTTGCAAGGCCGACACCAATACCACACCTTGCTCGCGTAACTGGCGAACGAAGCTGAGCAGGACAATACCGTTCAAGACGGCGATGCCGGACAGTGCAATAAAACCGACGGCTGCGGAAATCGACAAGGGAAGATCCCGCAGATACAACGCCAAGACTCCGCCGGTCAGCGCCAAAGGTACACCGGAAAAAATGATGAGCGAATCCCGGAATGAACCAAAAACCAAATAAAGAAGGATCAAGATAATGCCCAAGGTCAGCGGCACCACGATAGCCAAACGCTGACTCGCAGAGATCAACTGCTCAAACGTACCCCCATATTCAATCCAATAGCCAGGTGGCACGCGCACTTCTTCTGACACGCGGGCCCGCAACTCTTCAACAAATGATCCGAGGTCTCGTCCCTGTACATTTGCTGTCACCACGACCCGTCGTTTTCCGCGGTCGCGGTTGATCTGGTTCGGACCCTCCATGATTTCAAGCTCGGCAAGCTGCGCCAGTGGGACAAACGACGCAGCCATTGTTTCGCTATGAACTCTGATTGGCAGTCTGGCCAGGGTCTCAATGCTGTTTCGCTCAGCCTCACCCAGGCGAACTACAATGGGAAATCGTTGATCCCCTTGATACAAGGTGCCTGCATACTGCCCCGCGATCATCGCACTGACCGTATCTTGCAAACTCTCAACCGAGATGCCATACCGACGCAAGGCCGCACGATCGGGTTCAATTGACAATAGTGGCAAGCCCGTGACCTGCTCCACCTGTACATCTTCAGCACCGCGTACGGTGGCGATAACTCCGGCAATAGATTCCGCAATATTCCTACCTGCTACTAGGTCATCACCGAATACTTTGACCGCCAGATCCGATCGCACCCCTGTCATCAACTCGTTGAAACGCATCTGAATAGGCTGGGTCAGTTCGTAGTTATTACCGGGTACAGTACTGATGACCTCCTGGATCTGGGCGGTGATTTGGGCCTGCGACATCCGCGAGTCTGGCCACTCGCTTCTTGGCTTCAGGATAATGAAGGTATCTGCTACCGAAGGCGGCATTGGATCATTGGCAATATCGGCCGTACCGATTTTGCTGAATACCCGATCCACAAATGGCAGGGTCTGTATGCGCCGTTCTAGCTGAGACTGCATGGCGACCGATTGCGTTAGCGATGTACCCGGAATACGTAAAGCGTGCAGTGCGTAATCACCCTCGTCGAGACTTGGCACGAACTCTGTACCCATTCGCATTGCAAGACCTGCGGTCAAAGTCACGAGTAAAACAGCGCTAATGATGACCGTTTTCGGCCACTGCAAGCATTTGGCGAGCAGCGGCAAATATGCCATTCGAGTGTATTTTACGATTGGACTTTCATGGTCTTTTATATTTCCGGTCAAGGATATCGAAATCAGCGCAGGGATCAGCGTCAAAGATAAAATCATGGCGGAGGTCAAGGCAAACACCACTGTGAATGCCATGGGGTGAAACATTTTCCCTTCAATCCCCTCGAGGGCAAAAATTGGCAGGTAAACGGCTGTGATAATGCCGACGCCGAATAAACTTGGCTTAATCACTTCTGCAGTGGCAGAAGCTGCGATTTCGTGACGCTCTTGCTGCGTCAAAACCCGCCCATTGACACCTTGCGCGATCCCAAGGCGACGCAAACAGTTCTCGATGATGATCACAGCGCCATCGACGATCAAACCAAAATCGAGCGCACCGAGGCTCATCAGATTCCCGGAAACACCTGCCCGTAACATGCCGGTGGCTGTCATCAGCATCGAGAGCGGAATCACGATTGCCGTAATCAGTGCAGCGCGTATATTGCCCAACAAGATAAACAAGACCGCAATCACGAGCAACGCACCCTCGGTAAGGGATAGCGTCACGGTGCGAATTGTTCGATCCACAAGCGCAGTTCGGTCATAGACAGTACGTACGATCACCCCTTCCGGCAGTGATCGACGAACCTCGTTGACTCTTTCATCTACCGCTCGCGCGACCAATCGACTGTTTTCGCCCGTCAGCATGATCACCGTACCAAGCACGATCTCTTCGCCGTTTTCGGTGGCGGCACCGGTGCGAATCTCGTGACCTTCGGCAACGATAGCCACGTCCCGGATTCGTAGCGGCTGACTCGCAAGCGGAATATTTTCAATTTCTTCGATGCTACCTACTTGACCAGGCACACGAACGAGGAAAATCTCGCCATTACGCTCCAGGTAGCCGGCACCACGGTTTTGGCTATTGGTCTCAAGCGCCCGCACCAAGTCGTCGACGCTCAAGCCCACTGCGGCCAGTCTCAACAGATCAGGACGGACCTCAATTTCTTTGACAAATCCGCCTATAGTATTGATCTCGACCACACCCGAGACGGTTCGAAGCTGGGGCTTGACGATCCAGTCGTGCAACGTACGCAAATCCGTCGGTGTGTAGGGCTGGCCGTCTGGTCGCAAAGCGCCCGGTTCCGACTCGACGGTATACATATAAATTTCGCCAAGCCCAGTCGCTACTGGACCCATGGCTGGCTCCACTCCCGCAGGTAAACGACCGGCAGCCGCCTGTAAGCGCTCGGCGATTTGTTGGCGCGCCCAGTACACATCCGTACCGTCTTTAAAGCCGAGCGTTAGCTGTGACAGACCATAACGAGACAGTGAGCGCGTGTATTCGAGTTGCGGAATTCCTGCAAGCTCACTCTCGATCGGGAAAGTAATGCGCTGCTCCACCTCCTGAGGCGTGAAGCCAGCTGCTTCGGTATTGATCTGAACTTGCACATTGGTGATGTCGGGCACGGCGTCGATCGGCAAACGCAGCAAGCTCCAAACACCGACGCCGGCAAGCGCAAAAATCACCGCGAGTACAGCCCAACGCTGCCTGATGCAAAAACGAATGAGTGCTTCGAGCATGCTTACAACTCAGTGGTCGTGCACGGCTGCAGACTTCTCGATGTCTGCTTTGATTAGGAAACTTTGTGCTACTACCACTTCCTCACCGCCGTTCAAACCCGAGAGGACCTCAGCGTAGTTGGTGTCCATTCGCCCAAGGACAACAGGCTGCGCCTGGTAGACATCACCCTGCCGAATGAAGACCACTTCTTTTCCGTCGAAACTCTGGATAGCCGAGCGCGACACCCGAATACGAACAGGCGCATCGTTCAGGATGATTTGACCGGTCACTGCGCTGCCAGACGGCCAACTCGGTAGGCTTTCAAAAAAATTGACTTCGACAATGACCCCCTGAGTCGACGTTTCCACTATCGGCCGGAGTCGACCAACCCGACCCTTCACTGGTCGCGTACCGACAGTGTCGTGGATCATGACATCCTGACCCACTTTGACTCGCAATACGTCGCCTCCAAACAGTAGCAATTCAGCGCCGAGCCGTGATGGATCGATGATCCGCAGGACAGCGTCTCCATCGACTGCGGCCCCTGCAGGTAATATTTGCTCTGCCACCACACCCGATGAAGGTGCCGTGACCGCGTAGGGCGCCAAACTCAGGTTGCCATCGATAATGACCACCTCATCACCCTTGTTGACGCGATCTCCGACCCGGACGTTGACTCGCCGAATAACCCCTGGGAAACGCGCGGTGACCAAGCTCTCCGCACCGGGGACCGGGCGTATCGAACCCATGGCCATGAGACTATCAATGATTGGCCCGCCGCCAACGACTGCAGTCAGTACACCGGCCTCACGCGCGGATGTGGCATCAATGACAGTGTGATCAGTGTGCGCATCGTCATGATGATCATGAGCGTGAGCGTCCCCGTGATGATCGTGGCCGTGGCTATCTCCGATTCCGTCACTATGGTCGTGATCATGATCGGAACACCCGCCGGCAACCAATGCGATCAGGATCAGTACAGCCGTCCTTGGGCCTCGAAGAATCATTGCTGGGCTCCGTTGGATTTATTCGAGCTCGACCAGAGTTCGGTGGTGAGCCTTTGGAGTTCGACCAAGCTTCGATAGAAATTAACTTGTGCAGTCAACCTGTCTTTTTCGGCAACCCACAGTTCGCGCCGCATTTGCCCGAGCTCCATATAACTTAACGCGCCTGATTGCAGCGCCTGCACACCCTGCTCAGTCGCATTCCGCAAACGAGGCAATACCTGCTCATCCAACATCAGCAGTCGATGGCGCTCGCGCTCGGCTTCGCCGTACATTCGAATCAGCACGGTTTCAAGAGACTGCAAGCGAGTATTTTTCTCAAAGAAAAGAGACTCCTGCCGGGCCCTCTCTGCAGCTGTACGAAGCGCCAACCTCGATGACTGTCCGAGCGGTATCGATAGCCCGGCAACGATGGCGGTCGCCGAATCACCCTGCAGCCGACGCAAACCGAGTCGCCATTCGACGTCACGACGACGCTCCAACTCAATAAGATGAAGTTCCGATTCCTGTATACGCTGCACTGAGGCGAAATATTCGATATCCGGAAGACGACGGATCTTGTCTAACATGTCGGGTAACGACACAAGATCAGGCAAATTCTGAGGTAATGACGTGAAGGCCGGCGCGGGATCGGAAGTACCGGCGTCGCCCCATAAGAGAGCAAGGCGCTGCCAAGCCAACTGACTATCACGAACCGACTGCTCATGCTCCAGAAGTAACCGGGCGTTTTCGGCCTCCGCGGCAAGGACCACCGCCTGCGAGACACCGCCATGGCGATGGACCCGATGCATTACTTGAACCAGGCTTTGATGGTCATCTCTGGCGCGCGCAGTCAAAGATGGCGCAAGAGATGCCTCGACCCAATCGAGATAGCGGCGATTGACCTCGGCCAGCAGATCAAGTTCAGCAACGGCACGCTCCACCCCGAGCGCGTCAATTCGACCCGCTGCAACAGCGCGCCGTGCCTCGCGCTTCATGCCGCGCTCCAATACCCCCGCGAGAGTCAACGTGTATTCCGCTTGCGATGTGCCCGCGTAGGCACCCTCGCCTGCAAAATTTTCGATATCGGCGTCCACTCTGAAACCAGGGGGCAGCATCGCGGTATCTGCCTCGGCTTCAAGTAGCCGCAAGCGACTCTCAAAAACGCGCAGTTGAGGGTGTACTTTGGCCACCTTCTCCATTGCGGCCTCAAGGGTAAACTCCCGCGCACCAATCGGGGCGGTGGCAAGCATGGCAAGCGTGGTGATGACCAACCAAGAGCATGGGCGGTTGGAGTGAAAGACGGGCATGCGCAGGCCTCTCAAGGGCACAAGGCCGACAAGGTTCGGATTTCTTTGCGAGTTTGCTCGAATTGCTTGATCAAACCGGGTGGTGGCGTATCCCCCTCACCCGGAACATAGACACCAAACGCAATGTCTCCTGCGGCATCGTAAAAGAGCACACCGCGCAAGATCTCATCATTACCCGGCAGGCTGACGACATAGATTGCCCCCACCAAATCCGGACGCAAATGCCCACTCATGCCGTCTTTGTGTCCGTGCAAATTGAAAAAATTGCTGCGCTTTGATGGCTCACCCGGCTGGATTGGCCCATGAGTTTCAAAGACATGGCCTGCTTTCATCACAACGACCACGGCCGTCTGCCATGACTCGAGCTTTTTCCAAACATCCGTGAAGTACCGACCCTCGACACCGTACGCGCGCTCGATACCCAAGCCACTCAACACCATGGCTTCAGACATACCCAAACGGGCTGCCACCTGATGCAGCACAGGGGAGTTTTCGGCGGTGAATGCGGCCCGGATGCGTTCGCCCTGTGCAGCAGTCGCACACAATGTCGTTGCCTGAACCGGACCTGAAGCAGCCAACCAAGACACTACAATAAATATACTGCCAAGTGATCGAGTCGATCTCGACACACTGAATTTCATTGAGCCCACGACGCGAACCTCCGACATTTGACTTGCACACATTGAGATGATTGGCCAAATACCCGTTCGGATTGGCCGTCACAAAGCAAGGTCAACGTGGAGGGCGATCGTGTCTCAGGATAAGCGGATCCAGCAGCGTGACAGAGAGCGGCGGATTGGCTGAAAACAGAACTTTGAGCACAGGCCCATGCGGCTCGCCCTGACACTCCACACAGGCTGTCAGCAGGGCCGTACAAAAATCACAAACGTCTTCTTTGCTCGATTCTTCATGCCCATGCCGATGTCCATGTCCATGTCCATCCGCGTGCTCGATACCGGCTGCGACGGGTGCGGCCAAGTGCCCATGGGCGGCCTGCGCCCAACCTGACCAGAGCAGGGAGACAATCAAAACAAAAAAGACTGCCCGGCGCATGACTCGGACCTTATCAGCGCGACTCCAGTCGTTCAAGCCTGATCTGTCTTACTGTCAGCGCCGCAAACACCGCAATTACACCGACCAGGACTAACATCAGCAATCCCAGCCACCAACGGACCTGCCAGGCCTCGTACAATCCCCAGATCACCCCGATGGGCGTGGAAACAAGAAGGATGGGTTTGGCAATTTTCATGATAAATACAGGATAACCGAGTCGATCATGACCAGTCACTTCTGCACCTCAAATCGCCGGCAGTTGTTGAAAACCCTCGCACTCAGCGCGCCGGGTATGACGATTGCCATGAACGCAGCTATGGCCGGAATTGAGACGCCACAGAAGAATCAAAGAAATTTGGGACGTGAACTCTCAAGTGTCGATACCGAAAATGCGTATCGGAGATTGCTGGATTTACGTTATGGATCGAGGGGCAAGGTCACTTACTGGTGGCTACAGGGCCGGCGCTATGCGTCCATCGATAACGCACTTATACCGCTTTTCGATATCTGGGTCGGATTTGCCTATCGCCGATCAGCTCTGAATGCCGAGTCGGAACAGATACAAGCAAGATCACGAGTGCTTTACACGGAATTGGGCTCGCATGAGCTTTTGCAGAGCTGGCTCAACCCGATATCCGGCCGCAGGGTTGAGTTCAACTATGCCGATCCTGTGACTCAAACCCAACGCTATCTGATCGATCGCGGCCTGGTGCGTGAAACCCTATTCGAGAATACGACCCAGGAAAGAGTGGACACGATCACCGGCTTGCGTCAGCTGAGAGAGCGTGTCTTCATTGATGAAGAAGCACAAGTCCGTATCTTTGATCGCCATAATCGGGACCGCCCCCCTCGGAAGGTACATGATCGATATATGTGGAGCGGCCGATCCGTGGCGCAGGAAAAGGATCAAACGATCTTTGCCGACGCGGAGGTCAGCTTCATGGACGTCACCGACTGGTCGCCGCGACTTGGCATGGGCGAGGTCGTCGGTTGCGCCATCGCGCATTGCTCAGGGCGGCGAACCGTTACACTGGACGAGTTTCCCGACGCCTGGCATTCGCTGCATACTCGCCACCAGCTCGGCAGTCTGGGGTTTGATGAACCCTGATCAACCCGAATGATAGAGATGAACTCATGACAGTCACACGAGTTTTTTCAGTCGTACGTTTTGTCCTTCTGGGCATAGTCATCCTCATTTCTTTTACGTCTCCTGCTATTGCAGCCAGTGCAAGCGCGTTGCCTGCGGATACTCCCGTGTCGGACAGAGCGCAGATCACTCGAGTCATTACGGTGAGTGGATCCGCTCAAAGACAAGTACAGCCCGATATCGCACGTATCACGGTGGCGGTTGAACAAAGAGGCATGGAACTGGACGCCCTGCGACGACAAGTCAACGAAACCGTACAAAGGCTTCTGCAAGCCTTGCAGCCCTTACGGATCGCAGAGAGAGATGTGGATTCCAGTGCCATTTCGATCAGACCGGAATTCAGCTTCGAGCGCGCCGGGGTACGACGTTTTGATGGCTATGTCCTCACCCGTCAAATCCAGATTACGCTGCGTAAGCTGGCTGATCTCGGGACCGTCATCGAACGCAGTCTCGATGCCGGTGCCAACCAAATTTCGCAGCCCGTGTTTGACCACTCCGATCGCTCGGGAATAGAGCGGTCAGTGCTTGCTTTGGCGGCATCTGATGCTCGCGCCAATGCCATTGCAACCGCCAAAGGCGTTGACATGATGGTGGGCGATACTTTGAAGCTCTTTGTCACCAACGAGTCGCCCATACCGCGGATGGCTACAATGCGAGTGGCGGCCATGGATGCGGGCGCTGCCGAAAGCAGCTACCAGCCGGGTTCGCTGAGCTTTCAAGTGACGGTCAATGCCGAATTCGAATTGATCGCATCTCGCCCCTGAGGACCGTGTCGACATGGAATTGCAGACGGTCTTGTGGATCACTTCCGCACTGCTGATCCTGATCGGACTGGCCGGACTGATCCTGCCGATGTTACCCGGCACGCCTCTGGTGTACGCGGGGTTGATCGCGGCGGCATGGGCCGAGGATTTTCAGTATGTCGGGATGGGAACACTGGCTGCGCTCGGCGTGCTGACGGTGGTTGCTTATTTTGTCGACTTTGCAGCGACCGCATTTGGGGCTAAGCGCTTCGGAGCCACACCCAAAGCCGCCATTGGCGCCGCGATTGGTCTCTTTGCCGGATTTTTTTTTGGCTTGGTTGGGCTCATCCTGGGGCCTTTCGTCGGTGCCGTGATGGGTGAACTGCTGGGCCAACGCTCTTTAAGCGCAGCCAGCCAAGCAGGTGTTGGCGCTACCTTGGGGTTGGTCGTGGGCGGTGCAATCAAGATTGCCCTAACCTTTATCATGCTGGGCATCTTCGTGTTCGTACGTTGGATCAGTTCGGGGAGTCACTTTTAATATGATCAAACAACTGCTCGTAGCCGGCTTCATGCTTGTATTCACGGTAACGGTCCAGTCGGCTCCCGTGCCGGAGTCGGAGCGCATACCGGTCGATCTGCGCCGAACTACGCTAGTAGTACGCGATATCGACAAGTCGTTACCGCTCTATCGCGATGCGCTCGGACTAAAGGTGATTTACGATCAGGTAATCGGAGGCACCACACGCCTTGTACTGCTGCGCGCCAATGATGATTTCATTGGCGTTCTCGGATTGATGCAAAGATTGAATCTGGACTATACCCCGCCCGAGCCGGAGTTCCGCAAGGCGCAGCCGGGCCAGCCCATCCTGGTGTTCAACCTGCAGGACTTGGAGCAGCGCTTTGCGCAGATTCAGGGCGCTCCGTTCGTCAAAGTCGCCGAGCCCCCTGTGCGCATCGAGTATCCGGGTGCGGGCGGCAGCGTCATCCCGGTGTTGTTCAGCGCCGTGTGGGATGCCGACGGCAATTTCATTGAGCTCAACAAGATTCTGGGTACACCAGCAGGCAGGCAATAAAAAAATGGCGGTGCTCTCGCACCGCCATCTTTAATTGAGTGACGATCCTGCGATCAGAAACGATCGTTGTTCATCACCTTGGTCCACGCAGCCACGAAATCACTGACAAACTTGTCAGTGCCATCGTTCGCTGCATATACCTCGGATACAGCACGCAGCTCGGAATGGGACCCAAAGATCAGATCTACAGGGGTAGCGGTCCACTTGACCTTGCCCGAGGCGCGATCAACCCCTTCATAGATACCTTCGTCTTTGGCGGACTTGCGCCACTCGGTGGACATACCCATCAGATTGACGAAGAAATCATTGCTCAACGTACCCGGCCGATCGGTGAAGACGCCGTGTGCTGCACCACCGGTGTTAGCGTTGAGCGCACGCATACCGCCTACCAATACCGTCATCTCGGGTACTGACAGATTCAACAGATTGGCACGCTCGACCAACATTTCGGTTGGCGAGAGCAAGCTCTTGGAGGCTACGAAATAGTTTCGGAACCCATCTGCAGCAGGCTCAAGTGGCGCAAAGGACGCGACCTCGGTTTGCTCCTGCGACGCATCAGCGCGCCCCGGCTTAAACGGTACCGTCACCGAACGCCCGGCCTGCTTGGCCGCTTGCTCGATACCGGCTGCACCACCCAACACGATGAGATCTGCCACCGAGATCTTCTTGCCGCCCTTTTGCGAGGCATTGAAGTCTTTCTGGATCTTCTCCAATTGAGCGACCACCTTGGCGAGCTCCTTCGGATTGTTGGCATCCCAGTCCTTCTGCGGCGCAAGGCGCACACGAGCGCCATTAGCGCCGCCACGCATATCCGTGCCGCGGAAGCTGGCTGCCGATGCCCACGCCGTGCGAACCAACTCGGATGTGCTCAGGCCTGACGCCAAAATCTTTGACTTCAGCTGAGCGATATCCTTGTCATCCACGAGCGGGTGATCAACGGCCGGGATCGGATCCTGCCAAGTGAGAATCTCAGCGGGAACCTGCGAGCCGAGATAGCGAGCACGGGGGCCAAGATCACGATGCGTGAGCTTGAACCAGGCACGTGCAAAGGCGTCCGCGTACTGATCTGGGTTGGCCCGGAAGCGCTCGGAGATCTTGCGATACTCAGGATCCATCTTCATCGACAGATCGGTCGTGAACATGATGGGCGGATGACGCTTGGTCGGATCGTGCGCATCCGGCACCAGACTCCAGGCACTCTTGTCGGTGGGCACCCACTGAATCGCACCCGCCGGGCTCTTGACCTGCTCCCACTCAAAGGTGAAGAGATTGTCGAGATACTGCGTGGTCCACGCGATCGGGTTGGCGGACCATGCGCCCTCGAGGCCGCTCGTGACTGTGTCCGCACCCTTGCCGGTGCCACACTTATTTTTCCAACCAAACCCCTGCTCTTCGACACCGGCAGCAGCGGGCTCCACATCCACGCACTTGGAAGGATCAAAGGCACCATGCGCCTTACCGAAGGTGTGACCACCCGCGATCAGTGCCACGGTTTCCTCGTCATTCATCGCCATGCGACCAAAGGTCTCGCGAATGTCACGCGCGGCCGCAATCGGATCCGGCTTGCCGTTCGGACCTTCCGGGTTCACATAGATGAGACCCATCTGCACGGCAGCCAGCGGGTTTTGCAGATCACGATCACCGCTGTAGCGCTCGTCAGCAAGGAATTTCTTCTCTGGACCCCAGTAGACGAGATCCGCTTCCCAATCGTCTTCGCGACCGCCGGCGAAGCCAAACGTTTTGAAGCCCATGGATTCCAAGGCCACATTGCCTGTGAGCACCATCAGGTCAGCCCAAGAAATGCTGCGGCCATATTTTTGCTTGACCGGCCACAATAAACGACGAGCCTTGTCGAGGTTGACGTTGTCAGGCCAGCTGTTAAGCGGCTCGAAACGAATCTGGCCACCATCGGAACCGCCGCGACCATCGCCCAAGCGATAAGTACCGGCACTGTGCCATGCCATACGGATAAAGAACGGGCCGTAATGACCGTAATCGGCAGGCCACCAGTCCTGTGACTGTGTCATCAACGCCTCGATGTCTTTTTTGACAACGGCTAGATCGAGCTTCTGGAACTCGGCGGCATAGTCAAAATCTTCACCGAACGGATTCGAATTGGCGGCGTGCTGACGCAGCGGTCGCAGATCGAGCTGCTCAGGCCACCAGAACTCATTACCCATGGTCTTGCCAGCAGCCGAAACCGGCTGCGAGGCCGACATGGACGCGATGGCGACCACCGCAGCCACCATCAGGCTGATTGATTTATTACGCATAAATTGACGATGCTCCCTATAAAGCCAACGAATGCTTGGGCATTCAGAACGCGAGAGAATGGCGACTAAAGCGAAGTTAATGAAATTGATGATGTCTATGGGTGTGATTGATAACGTCGATGATTCAAAATGACCGCCCGTTGACCTCATAAACCGTTGAATCTAGAGGTAAAAATGAAAAAGTGGTTATTGCGAATTCTCGCCTGGGGGTCCGGAATCATCGCCGCGGGTTTGCTGGGCGCAGCCATGTGGTTCTGGTTCACACCGGTGGGCCTCAACAACTACGTGAACAAGATTACGGTGCAGCTGGCACTGGATTCTCCGCAAATCCTGACGTCGCTCGGATTGATCGACAATACCGTGCTCGATTTTCACAGTGGCAAACTCGACGATCAGACGAAAGAAGCCGAGCGACGTAGTCTCGAGAAGCTACGACGCGCTCGCGCAGGCCTAAACGACTATGGACCCGAGGGACTTCAAGGTCAGGAGTTGTTGACCTGGCAGATCACCGCTTGGTTCTTCGATGACCTGATCCGTCAAGCAGAGTTCGAGTATGGCGGCTATCGAGTCAATCAAATCTCCGGGGTCACGGTCAACACGCCGCAATTTTTGACTGATTCCCACGTGATCAAGAACGAACGCAGTGTAGAGCGTTACCTGTCTCGCTTGCGTGAATTTGGTCGCGTGCTGCGTGAAACGCGCGAACGGGTTGAGGATGATCGCGCCAATGGCGTGGTTCCTCCGGATTTTGTGATCGACCAATCATTGCTTGGGATGCGCCGATTCATTGACACAGGCGCTGCCGGCAACCCGCTGGTTAGTACTCTTGGCCCCAAGCTCGATTCCATCGAGAATCTTGATCCGCTAGAGCGCGAACGCTATCTGCAACAGGCGACACGACTCGTCGAAACCGAGGTCATTCCCGGCTACGAGTCGATGATCACGCTGTTCGAGGAGATGCGTCGCGAGGCGACAAATGACGCGGGTATCTGGCGCCTGCCACAGGGTGAGGCCATCTACGAGGCCGCGTTGCGCTCCAACACCACAACCGACATGACCGCCGAAGAGATCCATACCCTCGGCCTAGAAGAGGTGGCGCGCCTCGAGGCGGAAATGCTCAACATTCTCGATGTGCAAGGCCTGAACAAGGGCTCTCTCGCCGAGCGTATTGCCCTCCTCAACAGCGACCCTGCGCAGATCTTTCCAAATACGGATGAAGGTCGGCGCGAGATGATCGAGTTTCTCAATGAAATCGATGCGCGTATCATGCAAGTAGCTCCGCGTTTCTTTGCCACCATTCCGCCGCAGCCGCTGGAAATTGTCCGGGTACCGCCCTTTTCACAGGACTCGGCACCAGGCGGCTACTACAACCCGCCAGCACTTGATGGGACGAGACCCGGTCGGTTTTACATCAATCAAAAAAATACGGCGGATAACCCACGCTGGACACTAGCCACCCTGATGGTGCACGAAGGCTCGCCGGGCCATCACTTTCAACTCAGCGCCGCCCAGTTGATTGAGGGAGTTCCCCTGCTACGAAAAATCCTTCCCTTCAATGCCTACGCCGAGGGTTGGGCGCTGTACGCTGAGCGCGTGGCCAAGGTAGATATGGGAATCTATGACGCCGATCCGCTCGGCGATCTGGGTCGTTTGCAAGCGGAAATGTTCCGCGCGGTCAGGTTGGTGGTGGACACCGGCATGCACGCCAAACGCTGGTCACGTGAAGAAGCCATCACTTACATGATAGAGAAAACCGGCATGACAGAAGCCGAAATCACCCGCGAGATCGAACGATACGTGGTGTGGCCAGGCCAAGCGACGGGGTACAAGGTTGGCCAATTGGCCATGCTCAAAATGCGCGAGCGTGCAGAGCAGGCTCTTGGAGACCGCTTTGACATCAAAGGCTTTCACGAGGTGCTGCTGATGAATGGAGCGATGCCACTCGAGACTCTTGATGGTCTGGTCAGCGACTGGATTCAACGCGAATTGAATATTGACCGAAGCATCTCATGAGTATTCCGCTGCGGGAGCTCGAGTTTGCGCTCTTTGACGTGCCTAAGCTGGATGAATCCCGCACATTCGGAGGCACACTTCTAGATCCTGACTTACGCGAGACCGCCCGCGAAGTCCTGCGCACTGCAGAGAAAATTGCGCTTACGACACTCGCGCCCTGCGCCGCACGGCTCGATGTCGATGAGCCCTTTATTCGCGATGGGCGGGTAGTTCTGCCAGACGAGACTGGTCATGCCCTGCAGCAACTCGCAGAAGGCGGTTTTACCGCCATGGCATTTGCGGAGCAGGACGGTGGTTTGGGTCTGCCTTTTTCTTTGTCTCAAGCGTGTGCCGCCTTGTTTGCCTCTGCCAATGTCAGCATATACAGCTACGCGTTACTGACTCAGGGCGCCGCAAACCTGATCGTTCATTTTGGCTCTCCATCGCAACGAAAACGCTGGGTGCCGCCGATGCTGGCGGGCCGTGTCTACGGCACCATGTGTCTCTCAGAGCCCCACGCCGGCTCCTCGCTTGCCGATATCACGACTCTGGCTACCCCAAGAGAGGATGGTCGCTATAACCTGCGTGGCCGCAAGATGTGGATTTCCGGGGGCGAACACGAGCTTGGGGAGAATATCGTGCATCTGGTGCTGGCACGAACCCCTGACGCACCCCCGGGGGTCAAGGGGATTTCTTTGTTTTTGGTACCGCGCTTTCGCGATTCGGATCGAAACCAAGGCAATGGAGTCAGTCTTGTTGGCCTCAACCACAAGATGGGATGGCGCGGGCATGTCAACACGGCGCTGGCCTTTGGTGATGAAGGTGAATGTGTTGGCGAATTGATGGGCTCATTGCATCACGGCTTGAGCTATATGTTCTTGATGATGAACGAAGCGAGAATCACTGTGGGTCTCTGCGCGAGTGCCATTGGTTTCGCCGGCTACCAATATGCACTCGGATATGCACACGAAAGACGACAAGGGCGAAAGCTTGGCGAGCGAAATCCGGCTGCACCGCAAATACCCATCATCGAACATGCTGACGTCAAGCGCATGCTGTTGTCACAGAAAGCGTGGGTGGAAGGCAGTCTTGATCTCGTTCTTTATTGCGCAAGGCTCGTGGATCTGATGCGTACATCGACCCATGAGCAGGAAAAGCAACGCACGGCGTTGCTACTTGATCTGTTGACCCCGATTGCCAAAAGCTGGCCGGCGGAATACGCGCTTGAAGCCAACAAGCTCGCGATTCAGGTCGCAGGGGGCGCAGGCTACACCCGCGATCTTCCCCTGGAGCGCCTGTATCGCGACAACCGCTTGAATCCGATCCATGAGGGCGCCCTCGGTATTCATGGCCTTGATTTATTGGGCCGCAAGGTATCCATGCAAGAAGGGGCGGCACTGCGAGCGTGGAGCGATGAGATCGATCACACAATCTTTGACGCGAGGAATTTCGATTTTCTTCAACCCATGTGCAAAGATCTATTGGCCGCCAAGCAGCAGCTGCTCGCTGTCACGGAGCGCCTGAGTGAACTGCAGCGATCCGGCAAGGTGGAGCGCGCGCTTGCGAACGCTACGCCGTACCTTGATGCGTTCGGCGGTATCACGGTAGCGTGGCGATGGCTGGCACGTGCCTTGATCGCCGCACACACGCTTAAGAACAAAACAGTATCAGATGCAACTACCAAAGAAACCGCTTTCATGCGCGGCAAGCTCAAAGCCTGCGAGCACTTTCGGCTCCACGATCTCCCTCGCCATCTTGCCAACCTTACGCTCGTAGCCTCACTGGATACGACAGCACTTGACATGAGCCCGACCGAATACTGACGAATCCTAGGCATGTTCCCACCTCACCGACTAAACTGAATTCCGCCGTAACGAGTCGTGCCGATACTCAAGGAGATAACATGAACAATGAAGACGTGCGAGACTTCAACACGGCAGGCGTCGCGGTCATTGGCGCAACTGGCGGACTGGGAGAAGCGGTGGCTGTGCGCTTGGGCGC
Source organism: uncultured Acidibacter sp. (assembly GCA_964533305.1). Taxonomy (GTDB): domain Bacteria; phylum Pseudomonadota; class Gammaproteobacteria; order Steroidobacterales; family Steroidobacteraceae; genus UBA964. The sequence goes on along the minus strand of CAZHLL010000028.1, from coordinate 4,584 downwards.
GAGCCGGCCTGTTGTCATTGGGTTCCATCAAAACCAGGCTAAAGCAGAGCTGCTCGCTACCAAGATCATCGCGCTTGGACAGCCCGCGTGGCCCGTCCAGATCGACATCACTCGTCCTGAGTCGACCAAAGCCTTTTTCGAGACCGCGAACCAACACTGCAACAATCTTGCCCACGTGGTGTCGGTCACGGGGCCCGCCATTCCCTTATGTCCACTGCTGGAAGTCGATCCCGCCGACTTTCAGCGGATCATGAATACCGACGTGATGGGTACCTTCAATGTATTGCAACAAGCACTGCCTTTGCTCAAGCAACGGGGCGGTGGCTCCATCACCTCATTCGTCACCACTGCCGTACTGCGAACACTGGAAAATGACGGCATGTCCTCCGTGCCGAAAACAGCCGTCACGGGCCTGATCAAACTCGCTGCCCGGGAAGCCGGGCCGTGGAATGTCCGCTGCAATGCCATCGCACCCGGAGTCATCGATGCCGGAATCGTGCATAGTTCCTTCGTGGTCAGCGAGATCGCCAAACAAGTCATTGCCGACTGCCTGCAGAAGACGCCCATACCGCGCATGGGAAAACCCGAAGAAGTAGCGGGCCTCGTCGAATTTCTTTGCTCGGAAGCCGCAGGCTATATCAACGGACAGGTGATCGGCATCGACGGCGGATATAGCGCATGATGCCCTCGGTTCGCAGCACCTTGGGGCTCACGCTGCCCAGAACAGCACGACAGCCTGGATGATCCTGCTTACGCACGCAGCTATCAGGGCGCGAGACGCATCAGCTAATCGAGATCGAACCGCACCCGAAACAAGCGCCCCTCGGGTCTCGCGAGTTCATACACAAAGAAATCCGCCGCCACGAGCTCGAGCGCCCACACGTTGGTCAGCGAAGGTAACAAGCCTTGCTGCCTGAATAAAGCGAGCGTCTCGGCATCCGCGGGAAAACTTTGTCGGGTCGGCGAACCTTGAGCCATCGTATCGCCGCCATACATGGTAACGACATCAGGCGTACCATCTTCATGGCGATGATCATGCTTCAGGCGCAGACCCTTGTCGGTTCTCGTGATGATCCAGGTACGACTGCGATCTTCTCCCACTGCAAACGGGATACGGATTTCGGTCTCACTACAGTCACGCACGTACATGGTCAGCCGCTGGCCCGTGAAGGGATCATCGGCTGCCGGGGGTGGCTGATCAGCCACGATCTCGCCATCAAAACTCTGTCCGCACAAGGCATGTAACGACCAAAAAAAAGACTCTGCTGGCGTCACAGACGCCATACTGGATGTCGTAGCCACCGCTGGTCTCGGCGACATGCCGACAAGCATGGCTAATCCGATCGTGAGGCATAACGCACTTTTTTTGCTGCGCCTGTAACGACTCATGACATGATCACCAAGATCAGCATCGTTATCATCGAACCAAAAGCCGCCAATGCCATGTCTTTTTGTGCGTCCCATTCATCACCTTGCGAGCCAATGTAAGCAGCCCCAGCCCCTTCACCCAAAATCTCAGTCGCCCACCACTCCAGCACCTCAAAAATCATGCTGGTAGCCATGATCAGTGCTGGCGATAAAAAGTAACTCCAGCCTGCGACAGGCTCCGCATATCGCTCTAACAACTCGAAAAACGGATACGCCAGCAGCAAGCCGTAGGCAAAATGCACCAATCGATCGTAGTGATTGCGAATCCAGCCAAATGTCCGGTTGACCTCAAGCCCCAGCAATACGCGAACGACATCATCATACGGCACACGGACATAGGTGTAATGACTACCGATGGTGTGCATCACCAAAAAAATCGCTATCAAGGTGTAAGACAGATCACTGAGTGGCCAGCTGGGAAAGGCGGCAACCAGACCCCCAACCGAGATCACCGTCAGCACGTTCTCTGCAAGCCAAACCTTGCGATCGTGGGGACGGATAGCCAATACAAGCCAGATCACCCCGAATCCCAACAATAGACCCAGGGGATACTCCATGCTCATTTCCGCAGCCTCACACCTAACCATCTCTGCAAACGACGGCGATGCAGTCTAACATTGGGCAAATAAAGCCGATTGGCGATAGCGATTCGTTGCCATGGAAAAAGACAGAAGCTCGATTTTCCTCGGGGAGTTCCGCGGTGGTGAGGCTCACGGGCCAGGCATGGTCGAGTTTGCCGATGGCACCAAATACGTCGGCGAATGGCGACACGATCGACACCATGGCCAGGGAGCGCTGACGCTCGTCGATGGCGGCAGTTATGTGGGCGACTGGCAGCGGGATAAACCGCACGGCCAAGGCACCATGTCGTATGCCGATGGGAGCCATTATGTCGGCGAGTGGCGCAATGGCCAGCACCATGGGCAAGGTATCCTGACCTTTGCTGACGGGCGAAAATACGCGGGTCAATGGCAGGAGGGCGAACGATCGGGCCAGGGCACCATGAGTTTCGCGGACGGTTCGCGCTACGCCGGCGGCTTCGCCTTAGGCAAATTCCACGGACAGGGAACCCTGCGTAACCGCGAAGGCGCGCTCTACATCGGGGATTTTCTGCAGGGCAGAGCCTGCGGGTACGGGATCATGAAACTGCCCAACAGTACAACCTACGACGGCGAGTGGCGTGATGATCAATATCATGGTGTCGGAACCTTGAAGATGTCCGATGGCAGCGAGTATGTGGGCGACTGGGCGGATGGCCAGCCCCACGGTTACGGCACCTTCCGGTTTGCCGATGGCGAGACCTATGCGGGCGAATGGCAGCACGGCAAATACGACGGCCAAGGAATCTTGACCTGCCCTGATGGCTCACAATACACGGGTACATTCCGCGAGGGAGTTTTCCAAGCGACGGAAAACGCTCAAATCATTGAGGAAATTGATCGTGAAAGAATTTGATCTGGTCGTCTTTGGCGCAACAAGCTTTGTCGGTCAAATTTTGGCGCGATACTTACTCGATCGACACGGTACTGACTCGATCCGCTGGGCGATTGCCGGACGGTCCGCCACGAAGCTGCACGCCCTGCAGCGTGAACTGGGTGTCGATGGAGCGCAACTGCCCGCCATCATCGCCGATTCCAATGACGAACCAGCCATGCGGGCACTTTGCAACCGCGCACGTGTCGTGATTTCGACAGTTGGCCCGTATGCACTCTATGGCGAAACGTTGGTGCGGGTGTGTGCCGAGACGGGCACGGACTACTGCGACCTGACCGGCGAAGTGCAATGGATTCGCCGGATGATCGATCGTTACCAAACACAAGCCATCGCGAGCGGCGCTCGGATCGTGCATTGCTGCGGCTTTGATTCAATCCCATCCGATCTCGGTGTCTACGCCCTGCAGCAAGCGGCAATTCAAAGATTTGGGAAGCCGCTGCGATCGATCTCCATGCGGGTCAAGGCGATGCGTGGCGGATTTTCCGGTGGCACGGCGGCAAGCCTGCTCAATGTCGCCAAGGAGGCCGGGAAAGACCCCGCGCTCAGACGCGAGTTGGCCAATCCTTTTTCTCTATGCCCTGAGCCTTCGGGTACTCGCCAACCGCGCACGAACCGGGCCATGTTGGATTCGGACTTCAAAAGTTGGACCGCGCCCTTCATCATGGCGGGTATTAATACCCGGATCGTGCATCGTAGCAACGCACTGCTCGCCCAGCGGTACGGCCATGATTTCCGGTACTCCGAGGCGGTGTTGACCGGTAAAGGGCTGAAGGGGCGATTGGCCGCCACCGGCGCCTCGGGCGGGCTCGCTGCATTCATGCTGGCGAGCGCCCTCACTCCCACTCGGACTGTGCTCGAACGGTTTGTGCTGCCCAAACCCGGCGAGGGACCCAGCCCAGAAGCGCAGCGCAAAGGTTTCTTTGACTTGCGTTTCTTTGGCCGCACGGGCGAGAGCCAGACAGACTCGGGTCATACCATGAGGGGCAAAGTCACCGGCGATCGCGATCCGGGCTATGGCTCCACGGCCAAGATGCTGGGTGAGGCCGCCGCCTGCCTGGCCTTCGATTTACCCGCGAACGAAAAACAAGGTGGCTTTTGGACTCCCGCCTCACTACTGGGTGATCGCCTGATCACGCGCCTTCAGACCCACGCGGGGCTCAGATTCGAGATCGAAAGTTAATCCGCGGGCCGACGAGCCCCTCGGTCCCATTTCGCAGCGAGTCGCTGCATCCAGGGGCGGATCCGCAGAAAGCCGCGATAGACGATTTCGAGGATGGCAGGGCCACCAGGCAAATACCCGATTCGCGCGAGCCAACGCCAACCCGGGAAAGCCGCCCACAACGCGAGAAAGGCTCGGGCACCACTCTCCACTGATCCATCCGCACGAAGCACGTGGAAGCGAGCAAGCAGAACGTCACGTGACAGCTCGACGGGTAACGAATCTGTGTCCGTGACATCCACAAATGTGACCGGCTGCTCTGGGGTAAGCCTCTGGTAGAGCCCGATCTCACGTCGGCATAACGGACAAGCGCCGTCGTAGAGCACGGTCAGAGGGCGCGACGGGCAGGCCACCGATATCTCGGTAGCTTCGGGGCTCTGTTCGGTGGACATGACGCTATGGTTGCACACCCCATCCCGAACCACACCTTGGCCCTCAGCACT
>CAZHLL010000027.1:21628-26839 GCA_964533305.1 uncultured Acidibacter sp. | reverse complement strand
CTCAAGACCGTCATTGGCCTCGCCTGGGACTGCGGCGCCGTGACCACGGGACCGGTGACCGTACCGCTCGTACTCGCGCTCGGCATTGGTGTCGCGAACTCGGGCGGCAAGGGCGAATCCCAGCTCTCGGGCTTTGGCATCGTGACGCTTGCGTCTTTGTTTCCGATCATGGCCGTGCTTGCGCTGGCTATCTTCTGGAAGTTCACGGTGCCGGTCGACGTCATCATGGCTGAAGTCGCGGCCAAGAGCGCCGCCGCCGCCGCGGTCGCCACACCGCAGTGGTACGAAGTGTCGCCGGGCATGGAAGTGAAATTGGGCGTGCAGGCCATCGTGCCGCTGGTCATTTTCTTGATGGTGGTGCTCTTTGGCATCCTGCGGGAAAAACTGCCGAACGCGTTCATCATCGTATGGGGTTTGTTCCTCGCGGTGGTCGGCATGTGCGTCTTCAACGTGGGCCTCACTTACGGCCTCGCGGCGCTCGGTGCGCAGACGGGTTCGCTGATCCCGGGTGCCTTCGTCGGCATCGAGGCCATGCCAGAGGCGCCGCTTTATCCCGCCGCCATCGGTATTTTCCTGGCGGCGGCCTTTGCCTGGTTCCTGGGATACAGCGCCACCATGGCAGAGCCTGCGCTCAATGCGCTCGGTCTCACCGTGCAGAACCTGACCAACGGCGCCTTCAAAAAATCGATGCTGATGTACTCGGTCGCGATCGGCGTCTCGACCGGCATCATGCTCGGGGTGTGCAAGCTGATCTTTGACTTCAACTTGCTGTACATCCTGGTGCCGGGCTATCTCGCGGCGCTGATTCTCACGCACCTCTCGACCGAAGAATTCGTCAACGTTGGGTGGGATAGCGCGGGTGTGACCACGGGTCCTGTGACCGTGCCACTCGTGCTGGCAATGGGGCTCGGCTTCGGTGAGGCCGTGGGAGCCCTTGAGGGCTTCGGCATCCTTGCCGCGGCATCGATTGCGCCGATCGTCGCGGTGCTCAGTCTCGGGGTGTACGTGCAGTGGAAGACCAAGCGTGAGCTGGCCGCTGCCGCCTCGGGCGAAGCCGCCTGATTCTTGACCCGCACTCTTATCAAAGAAAAAGCGCCAGGAGACCTTCATGGCCAAGCGTAGAATGACAAATCTGATCGATGTCTCTCTGATGACCTGTGTCATCCAGAAAGGCATGGCTGACACGATCAACACGGCTCTGCTCGACCTCGGTGTGCAGGGCGCCACCGTACACATGGGCGTCGGCACGGGTGTGCGTGAGCGCATGGGTCTGCTCGGTGTCGCGGTCGATGTCGAGCGCGAGATCATCAGCTTCATGGTGCCGAATGATCAGGTTGACCGGATCTTTGAACGTGTGTTCATCATCGGTCGACTCGATACGCCGGGCATGGGTTACCTGTACGTGACGCCGCTGCTGCAGGCGGCCACCTACATTCCGCCCAACCTCGCTGAGCGCGCCTGAGCAGGCTCCGGGGGTATTCATGAGTACCACTGACACCCTGACCCCGGCCGATGTGCCGCGGATCGATTACACGCGACTTTTGACTTGCGTGATGTACCAAGGCGGTGCCGAGGCCATCATGGAAGAGCTCTATCGTCGCGGCATCAACGAGGCGTACTTTTACTCGGTGCGTGGCAAGCCAATCGGGCGAGCCTCGGAGGCGGGCAACCTGCCCGAGATTCCGAAGACCGAAATCCTGCACGCCGTGGTCTCGGCTGACCAGGCCGACTACATCTATTCAATGATCTACCACGACTACCGGCTCAACGAGCCCGGTGTCGGCATGATCAGTGTCAATCGACTTACTCGTTCGTCACGACTGAGGTTGCCCGAGGGGGTTCCGTTCGTGTCGACGCTACGCAAGGAGTGATCCATGAGTGACGAACTGAAGAACCGGGCCCAACGAAACCGGCGGCTGATTTTCGATGCGGAAGCCTTCGTCCAATACAACGTGGGTCTTGTATCCATGGCGCGTGGTCGCGGTGATGAAAACCTCGCTGATGCCATACGCCTGTATCAGCTCGCGTCCACGAGCAATCGCGAGCTGATCATGCGCATGACGGATGACGTCTATCGCAACCGCTTTGCGGTCATCGATGCGCTTGAGCCGGCAACGCCGGATCAGACGGTTTTCAAAACTTCGATGACGAACCGAAGTCGTATCGAGTATCTGGATCATCGCTCAAAGATCAATCGCGAGCTCATCGAGGCGAGCGACAAGATGATCGAGGCAATGCAAGCGATGAAGCACGCGGCTGAGGCCTTCGCCAATATCATCGACAAGATGATTGAGCACTGTGATGATGCAGCTGACCTCAATGCACAATACTTTGATGGCGAACTCGCCAATCAAATGCAGGGCGCCAGCGGCGACAAAAATACCGAGCGCGTGAACCAGAACCTCGAGATGGTGGCGGCGATTCGTGAGCGTGCCCAGGGTAATCGCGAGAGCTTGATGGCTCGTTTCAATGCCGCCACCGGCGAGAACGAGGCGCTGACAGCACTCAACGATCGTCTCGAGAGCCAGCGTACCGAGATCATGGCACTACGCGAAAAAATCGATGCCAATCAGCATCGGGTGGCGGACACCATCTACAAGATGTGAGGTCATGGGAGGATTTGGATCCGTAATGGATCCAAAAGCTGGTAAGGTTGCAGCTTGCCTTACCTGCTGTGAACGATCGGATAGAGCTGATGGCACAACCCGCACCCACCGCCAAGTGGCGACGGATATTCGACTGGGTCCTGCTCGCGCTGGGCGCAGTGGTGGTGGCGGTGTTCATGCTGGGGTTCGGCGCAGGCGAGAAGACAGCGACGGAGATCCGCGGATTTCTCTTCGGGCAGTCACCGTATTGGTTTCTATTGATTACCCCGCTTACGTTCGGGGCGATTCGCTATTTGACGATGCGTTATGCGCCCTTTGCGGGCGGCAGCGGGATCCCTCAGGTGTTGGGGGTGATTCGTTCGTCACATCGCACCCGCGACTACGCTGGGAATTTTTTGCTCTCGCCATTCAAGTCCCTCTTCAAGGGTGTGGCGGTGGTCGTCGCCATGGCCAGCGGGGCGACAGCGGGGCGCGAGGGGCCTGCCATCCAGATTGGGGCCTCATTGATGATGGCCTGGTGCGCGCGCTGGGTGCCGCGTATGCGGGTCTCGCCCCGTATGCTCGTGGTCGCGGGTGCAGCCACGGGTCTAGCTGCGGCGTTCTCTACGCCGATTGCCGCAGTACTTTATGCCTTCGAGGATCTCTCGGCCGGTCGCAGACTGCGGTCGAGGGGGTTCCTGTTATTGCCCATCCTGGTTGCTTTTCTTTGTGTCTGGGCCCTGGGCAGTCATGTGCCATTCTTTGCCATCGAGAGCGTCAGCGAGAGCTTGCCGCCTTGGTGGTCGGTGGTGACTATGACGGTCGCGTGCGGGCTTTTTGCCGGCCTCATGGGTTGGGCCATGGTGATCGGTTTACCGCGATTGCTGCCGGTCGCGCGGACGCCGCTGCAGGGGGCAATGGTCGCAGCCGGGCTCGGTCTCGTGCTCGCGGTGTTCGGTATTTTGACTGCAGGGCTTTCCATGGGCAGCGGCAACGACACGAGCGCTGCACTACTCAACATGGCGAGCGAGTTCGACGAGACCTGGTCGGTTGGCGTGATCAAGGCGCTCTCGACCACGCTCACCTTTGCCAGCGGTATTCCCGCAGGAATCCTGACCCCCTCACTCGCGGTGGGTGGTGGTTTCGGCAACGATTTTGCGGTGTTGTTCGCACTCGATGCACATCGGCAATCATTGGTCGCGATCGGTATGGCTGCCTTCATGGCCGGTGTGATTCGTGCGCCCGTGACCTGCGCGGTGTTGATCGCCGAGCTTACCGGCGTCTATGGTCTGCTTGCACACTTTTTGGTGGCTGCGCTGATCGGCACCGCCTTTGCGAGCTTGATTCTGCGCGAGAGTCTCTACGAGGTTCTGTTCAAGCGCTTGCTCGACCCTTTGGGCAACCAGCCAAAAAAATAAGTTTCCGTCTGTTTCTCCCAAAACTATCGACGCCGCTCTGCGGCAGGATCTCGTCATGTCTCCACGTTTTGCCACGTTAAGCGAACAACTCAATCGCCCAAGTACGCCGCTGGGTAAGGGCTACATGGGGTTCATGATTGCGACCATCTTTGGTTCGATCTTCTTCATGTTCTTGATGGAGGAATACCCAAAGTATTACACCCACGACAGCCCGATCGTGATCGCCGTCGAATCCTTTTTGTTGGTCGCTTTTTCGGTGGATTTTATCCTGCGGTTGATTTCAACAAAATTTAACGATTGGCGCAGTCAGATGTTTCTGCTGGCGGATGGTCTCGCCATCATCCCCTCGGCGATGGTGGTCATCATGGCGCTCGGTTGGGACGTGCACCCGGAAAACGTGCTCGTCTTCACCCTGCTGCGACTGTTTCGCCTGCTGCGGGTGCTCAAGCTCCTGCGGATGGGGAATCTGCTCATTGAGATCATGGGCGTGTCGGTCTTTACACTCGTGTTCGGCACGGTGGCGGTGCACTTGGGTATTCGGGTGTTCGTGCAATTGTTCGAGCCACTCTTCGGTTTTGATATCCATGAGTTTCTGGATGGCTCGTCGCTGCTGATGGCCGTAACCGCGGTCGGTTCAGCCTTTGGTATTTCGATGGCGATCACGTTTGGTATGGTCAATCGCAAGCGTGAGGACATCACCGAGCGGCATCGCGCGGCGCTGGATGCCGTCGATGCTTTCGAGCGGGATATCCGTGACATGTTTGCCGAGACCGTGACTGAGCCCATGCGCAAGCAGATCTTTGATCCGTGGCGGCGTGATATGGACCGTTACCTTAATGCCGAGATCGGTTATGAGCCGATCAAGGCGCGCACGGTGCAGATGTTCGACGAAGTACGAGCCATCGTCAAAAGCCGCCCCAGTATGGATATCGTTTTTCACTCGGTGCTGGTGCAGCGCATGAGTGCCTTCTTGGTACGCGCAGAGCTCACCTTCCCACCCGCATTTTATGAGTGGATGAAGATGCTCGCGAACCTGTACTTCGTGCTCGTAATGCTGGCAGCGCCGGGCATCGTCGGCCTCATCATCCAGATTGTGGTGATTTTCGTGTTCTACGGGCTGCTCGTGATCATTGAAGACATGGACTTTGCCATTGATCAGAATGCCACCATCTTCAATGCCAAAATCATGAAAAACTGAGCGGGTGATC
>CAZHLL010000027.1:15839-21528 GCA_964533305.1 uncultured Acidibacter sp. | reverse complement strand
GATCAGGTTCCTGGTGGCTTCAAGCTGGGTAGCAGCGAGTCAGCGAGGGCGTCGTCGGCGCTGCTCGCTCGGAGGCTGGCAAGAAACGGTTGGATGTAGCGCCGATCAAAATCAAAGAAATTTTCGGCGCCGAACACGAGCACCATCCAGATGGCGCGGCCGCGTTGAAATCGCACCAGAAATTCCTCGCGTCCGGCATGGGCTGGCAGCGCGAGCAGGGTCAAGCGATCGACCAGCGTATCGGCTGAAAGCTCGGAAGTTTTGATGCCTAGCGGCAGGTAATCGCCAATGACTGCGACCTTGCGACGCTGTGTCTCGAGGTCTTCCGCGAGCAAGGCTCGAAGTCGATCCGGGATCAATGCGACGGAAACACGGCCTTCGGTGTACGTGAGAACTTGGACCATGGTCAAGTTTTGGGTAGTTGCACTTCGATTTCGATACGGCGATTGAGCGCGCGATTGGCGGCCGAATCATTGGGCGCCAAGGGCTGCGTATCGGCAAAGCCTTGGGCTTGAATCTGGGTTGGGCTGAAGCCACGGCCGGAAACAAGCTCTCGCACCACGGAGACGGCGCGTGCTGCCGAGAGGTCCCAGTTGTCGCGGTAGCGTACGGTGCTGATCGGTACGTTATCGGTGTGGCCGCCGATCACGATCTTGGCGTTATTTTGTTGAGCGACCTCACCAATCTTGTCGATGAGGCTGACGGCAAGGGGCGTTAAGGTGGCATCGCCACTCGGGAAGGCCCCCCCCGAACCGATCTTGATAACCACGGCGCCGTCCTTGCGTTCGACAGAGACGAGACCATCTTTGATCTCACCGGCAAAAGCCTTCTCGAGGATTTCCGCTGTCTGGTCGCGCTTTTCATTGGTCGAGCCCGGAGTACCGCCGCCTGAGCTGCCTGTCTGCCCGCCGCCTGTCGGCGGGTTTGGCGCTGCGCCCGTGGCGCTTTCCACCGCGGCCAGCAGTGTGCTGGTGGCACCCGTGACGGCCACTTCACTTGCGAGTTGTGGCGTGACATCGCTCAATTTGCGCATGCCGCTCGCGACAGCCTGCGCTGCCACCATACGTTCCGCAGCGGGTGCATTGGGGTCTGTTTGAAACTGCACCGTGACTCGGGTGCTTGTCGCTTGAACCTCGACTTGACCCGCGGCGACTTCGGCGGCGAGTGCTTGGCGGATGGTTTCGGCATCCTGCTCGATCTGTTCCGGTGCGCCTGCGCCTTCGCCCTGACTTTGACCTTGGCCCTGCGCCTCACCGCTGGCGCCTTGTCCGCCCGGACGATCCGTATCTTGAGGCTTGCGACCCGCCGCTTCAAAGACCTGCTCGGTCGTCATATCAGCGTCTTTTTCACGGACCTCGACATCCTGTTTGGTGGTATCGGTGGTCTCTTGCTTGAGGTTATCGACCAGCGCGACCGTGGGCGAGGGCGAAAAGTTGAGGGTGAGGATGGTCGTGCCCTTCGGTTGTTCGACCACGGGTACTTCGCGTTGCACACCAAAAGAATTCTTCATGCTGCCCGAGATTTGTTTGAACTTGGGCACGTTCATCTCGGCGAACGACAGAATCAGCACGAAGAAGCAGAGCAGCAGAGTCGCCATGTCCGAGAAGGTTGCCATCCACATGGGGGCACCCGGCACACATTCGGGGCATTTCTTTTCTTTGGGCGGGTCGGCAGCAGCCGGCGGTGCCGGCGGGGCCTCTTCGGCACCCGGCTCGAGCTCCTCGGCCACCGCTTCGCTGCTCGCTGCCATGACTTATCAGGCTTTGACGAGTTTGGCCTGGATCGCTGGCGGCAACAGCGCGAGGATGCCATCGCCGATCACGCGCGGATTGTCGCCGCGGGCGATGCCCTGCAGACCCGTCAGCACCGCTTCGCGATAGATCATTTCTTCGGCGTGATAGATCTTGAGCTTGTTGGTGATGGGGCCGGCGATCACGTTGGCGATGAATGCGCCATAGAGGGTCGTCAGCAACGCAATCGCCATCGCAGGACCGATTGCCTTGGGGTCCGACATGTTGCCGAGCATCTGCACGAGGCCGACCAGGGTTCCGATCATGCCCATCGCGGGGGCGACGTCGATCCAGCCTTGCCAGGCGGCGATGATGGCGCCGTGCCTGCGATCCATCGCATCTATCTCGGTACGTAACCGGCTGGAGAGCTTAGATTCATCGGTGCCGTCGACCAGCATCATGAGGCCCTGCTTCAAAAAACGCTCACTCGCCTCAGCGGCCTTCGGTTCAAGCGCCAGCATGCCCTCGCGGCGCGCGAGGGTACCGAGCTCGGGAAACATTTCGACGAGGGGCTCGAGTTTTTGCGACTTGGGCATGAAGGCTTTGGCCGCTCCGCCCAGGTGGCCGATAAACTCCGGCAGGGTGTGACGACCCAACACCACGGCGATGGTGCCACCGACGACGATAATGAGGGAGGGGACGTCGACGAACGCACCCAGCGAGCCGCCGCCCGCCATGGCCCAAATGATGAGGCCGGCGGCGCCCGCAATTCCGATTAACGTTGCAATGTCCATGGTCTGTGTGCTGCCCCAAGGAATGATCCGAAGTGGAGGGATTATCCTCTGTGGCGAAGTAAGTCGACAGCAAAATGCGATTCGTTATACTGATTTGGCGTTTTTTACATGTCCGCATGGTGGACAAGATGACTTTCGAAACGGATATGACATCTTCGGGATCGGTGCGATGGGGGTTTGGTTCGATCCTTTTCCTATTCGCGACCCTGCTCGCGCTGACACCCGGGCTGCTTCTCGCGCAAACGACAGGAAGCCCGGCTGAACGGCCATCGGCTGAGCCCGCTACCCCCACGCAGCTGAGGCAGTTCACCATCCGCGATCGCGCAAACGGGGTCGAGTGGCTGCGCTGCTCGGTGGGGCAGGTGTGGAATGGCTTCACCTGCATGGGGGAGCCGCGGATGCTGTCACTCGATGAGGCCCGCTCGGCGGCCGCGATGGCACGGACTGAGCTCGGTGGCGAATGGCGACTGCCCACCCTGCAAGAGCTAGAGAAACTCGTGTGCAAAGAATGTGAGCCACCCAAGATCGATGCGCGCTTGTTTCCCCGAACCTCTGCCGCACCGTACTGGACCGAGTCAAAGAATCGTTGGTCGGTGGGCCGGTATTGGACCGTGAATTTCTATACGGGCTACACCTTTGGTCGCAACATGCCGGGCATGGCCCGCTATGTGCGTCTGGTGCAGGATTTCCCCTCGCCGGGGGCGGGGCGTGAGTGATGCTGGGTCTCTTCGGCAATCGCAAAGATAAGCCGCCGTGCAAGGTATGCGCGATTGCGCGCATCCATATTTTCTTGGTGGTGTCGATTCTCGCCTTTTGGCGCTTTCAGCCGGAGGCCTTCAACAGTCTCGTCGGCGGGGTGGATCGCTACTCCGTGCCCTATGCCATCGTGGCATTCATTGTCGTGCTGTTTGCCTACAAGCTTTGGCGCTATTTTCGCGACTCATGAGGCTCACCCTTGGGACTTGAGGTATTCGCTGTCCTCGAACACGAACTCGGTCCAGTTTGCGGTATCAAAGATTTCAGGGACCAGTGCCTTGGCGCCTGCCTTGACCGCCGCCGGCAAGGCCTCAAGATCCCGGATTTTGCCGCCGAAACCGCGTGCGACCGTGCCGCCTGCACGCCCTTCCATGCCCATCCACGGTTGCCACCGGCCTTTGTTTTGGAGTTGCAGATGCGTTTCGGCCGAGGTGACGGTGGGGTCCACGATCTGCGCAAGCGGCGCAGAGAACGTCATGAAGGAGTTGACGTAGGTTGTCTCACCCGGGCGCACCATGTCCGGCCGACTTTCGATGGATTCGGTGGCGAGAAACACGCGATCACCGATCACCTCGATCGGTAGGGCCTTGGGCGTGAAGCCCATCGCCATCACGCCTTCTGGGGTATAAAGCCGTGGCACGGGACCGAGCTTGAAGAGATGGATCGGCACCCGCTGCCCGGTGACGGGATTATCAAAGTATTCGAGGGTCTCGTGGCTGTCGTAGCGCGTATAGAATCCGACCTCAAATTTTCGCATCTCGTACTGGTCGCCGCCTTTCGGTTCCCAGTAATCCACCAGAATATTATTCATGGTGAAAAACGGCACGAAATTGCCTTCACCGAGATCGGCAAAGATATTGAGCCGCATGAAGGAGTGCACCACCTCACGCCCGACGCTGCCGACCAATTTGACGTGGGTCCTGAGGGCGGTGACGGGATCGGTGAAATCCGGTAGCTCGCTCTGCGAGGCCGTCGATGAGGCACCCGCGCCGAGTGAAGCCCCTGCGAGCGCCGTGGCGCCCCAACCCATGGCATGACGTCGTGTGATCATTGCTCCCCCTTGCCTGTTTGCCAGGCTTGAAAATCCTGTCCAGTCGGTTCCTGAAACACCCGCAGATCAAATTCTCGCACGATGGCATAGAGGTGATCAAAGATATCAGCCTGGATACCCTCGTATTCGACCCATGCCGTGGTATTGGTGAAACAGTAGATCTCGAGCGGCAACCCCGTGGCGCCCGGTTGTAGCTGGCGCACCATCAGCGTCATATTTTGGTGGATGCCGGGATGCGACCGTAGATACTCGACGACATAGGCGCGAAAGGTGCCAAGATTGGTGACTCGGCGCGTATTGACTGGGTCCTTGCCCTCCGCAAGGAGTATGCGGTTGTAGGCCTCCAACTGCGCGCGTTTTTGCTCCAGGTAATCATCGATCAGGGCAAAGCGACGCAGTCGTTGCCGTTCTTCTTCGCTCAGGAATCGGACCGAGGTTTGATCGATGAAGAGCGAGCGCTTGATGCGTCGACCACCGGACTCGCTCATCCCACGCCAGTTTTTGAAGGGCTCGTTGATGAGGCGCCAGGTCGGGATCGTGGTGATGGTCTTGTCCCAGTTTTGCACTTTGACCGTATGCAGGGCGATATCGATCACATCACCATCGGCATTGAGCGCGGGCATCTCCAGCCAATCACCGACCCGTAGCATGTCATTACTCGAGAGCTGCACCGCTGCCACAAACGACATGATCGTATCTTTGAAAACGAGCATCAGCACCGCCGTCATGGCGCCAAGGCCCGATAGCAAGAGCAGTGGCGAGCGATCGATGAGTACGGCGATGCCGAGGATGGCCGCGACGATAAAGACCACGATCTTGATCAGCTGCAGATACCCTTTGATCGGTTTCTGTCTCGCTCGTTCGGGGTCGAGTCGCTCGTAGACGTCGTCAATGGCGTCGAGCAGGCTACTCACAGCGAGCGCCACGGTCAGGATCATGTAGGCGCTCGCCACATTGCGGGTCACGATTACGATGCCCTCGGCGAGACCGGGGACTTGCGGAATACCCAGATAAATAACGAGCGCGGGAACAACATGTGCCAGCCGTTGGATAGCCCCCAGATTGAGCAAAGCCTCGTCGTAGCGGTTGGGGGTGGCGAGCACGAGACCGCGCAGGAATCTCAGCAATCCGTGCCGGGTAAGCCGATCGGCCAGCAAAGCTGCGAGCCCGAGCAAGAGCAGGGCGAGCCCCGTGTCGGCCCAGCCAGGCAAACCGAGATCGAGAAGCTGTTGGTGGAGTCGATCGACGTAGTCCATGACACTTAGTTTACGCGCTTCGCGCGTGCCTTGACCCTGCGGGAAGCGACACTGATACTGCAGGGCGACAATAAATTGACAACAGCGAAATTGACAACAGCG
>CAZHLL010000027.1:0-15739 GCA_964533305.1 uncultured Acidibacter sp. | reverse complement strand
AAATTGACAACAGCGAAATTGACAACAGCGGATCACCGCCTGGGGGGAACATGAATCGCGCGTCGGATGTGATGATCGCCTGTTTGGAACAGGAAGGGGTGGAGTATGTCTTCGGCGTACCGGGTGAGGAGAATCTCGATTTTCTCGACAGTCTCTCGCGCTCGACGAAGATCAAGCTGATTTTGACTCGTCACGAGCAGGGCGCAGGCTTCATGGCTTCGACCTATGGACGTCACACGGGCAAGGCGGGTGTGTGCCTGGCCACGCTCGGCCCGGGTGCGACCAACTTCGTGACGGCCGCAGCGTACGCTCAGCTCGGTGGCATGCCGATGGTGATGATCACCGGGCAAAAGCCGATCAAAAAATCAAAGCAAGGCCGGTTCCAGATTCTGGATGTGGTCGACATGATGCGGCCCATCACCAAATACACGCATCAAATCGCGTCGGGCGAAAATATCCCCTCGCGCGTGCGCGAGGCGTTTCGGCTGGCTGAGGAAGAAAAACCCGGCGCGACACATCTTGAGTTGCCCGAAGATATTGCCGCCGAAGAGGTCAGTGCACAGCCGCTCAAGCGCAGTGTGGTGCGTCGGCCGGTGCCCGAAGAAAAGGCGATTCGTGCGGCGGTCACGCGGTTGGAGCAAGCGCGTGCGCCCTTGCTCGTGATCGGTGCCGGTGCAAACCGCACCATGACGCGCCGCATGTTGCTGCAATTCATTGACAAGACCGGGATTCCGTTTGTCACCACGCAGCTCGGTAAGGGTGTCATTGATGAGGCGCATCCGGCTTTTGTCGGTTGTGCTGCGCTCTCTTCGGGTGATTTTGTCCATCGGGCCATTCAGGCTGCGGACCTCATCATCAACGTGGGTCACGATGTCATCGAGAAGCCGCCGTTTTTCATGCAAGTGGGCGGTACGGAAGTGATCCACGTGAGCTCGCGTTCAGCGGAGGTGGATCCGGTTTACTTCCCGCAGATCGAAGTGATCGGCGATATCGCCAACGCCATTTGGCAGATGCACGAGAGCGTGAAGCCGCAGAGTGCGTGGGAGTTTTCGGCCATGCACCGCGCTCGGGCGGCCCAACTCGCGCACAGCGAATCCTTGGCGGCCGATGCGCGTTTTCCCGTGCATCCGGCACGACTCGTCAAAGTCGTGCGCGATGCGCTGCCGGATGACGGCATCATCGCGCTGGATAACGGCGTGTACAAAATCTGGTTTGCTCGCGATTACGCCGCGCGCATGCCGAACACCGTCTTGCTCGACAACGCGCTCGCCACCATGGGTGCGGGGTTGCCCTCGGCCATGGCCTCCAACATGGTCTATCCCGAGCGCAAGGTGGTGGCGATCTGCGGTGACGGCGGCTTCATGATGAACAGCCAAGAGATGGAAACGGCCGTTCGCCTCAAGCTTAATATCACGGTCATCATCCTCAATGATTCGAGCTACGGCATGATTCGCTGGAAGCAGGCGAACATGGGTTTTGAGGACTGGGGTCTCACTTTCGGCAATCCGGACTTCGTCAAATATGCCGAAGCGTATGGGGCTCACGGCCATCGCCCGACCTCGGCAGCGGATTTTGAGCGCTTGCTTGCGCATACGCTCACAACGCCGGGCGTGCATCTCATCGATTGCCCGGTGGATTACAGCGATAACGACCGGATCCTCAACAAAGAAATCCGCGAATTGAGCGCAAAGCTCTGAGGGCGTGATCATGACTGCCTTGAAGTCGCAATATCCGCTCTATCTGGCCAATGAGGCTCTGCAACCGAATGCAGACCTTGTGGTGACCGACAAGTATTCGGGGCAGGCGGCCACACGAGTGGCGCTCGCCAACGCCGAAATAATCGATGCCGGCATCGAGGCCGCGACCGAGGCGGCCGAAGCCTGTGCAGCGATGCCAGCGTATGCACGTCAGGCGGTGCTCGAGCACTGCGTGCGTCGTTTTCGCGAACGTGCTGACGAGCTGGCCTATGCCTTGTGTATCGAGGCGGGCAAGCCCATCCGCGATGCACGGGGCGAAGTGGGTCGTTTGATCGATACCTTTCATATTGCGGCGGGCGAGTCCGTGCGCATGACAGGCGAAGTCCAACCGCTCGACATCAGCCCGCGCGCCAAGGGCTATCAGGGCATGTGGAGGCGCGTGCCGATCGGTCCGTGTTCCTTTGTCTCGCCGTTCAACTTTCCCTTGAATCTCGCCGCCCACAAAGTGGCACCGGCGCTCGCGGTCGGATGCCCCTTTGTTTTGAAGCCCGCATCGCGTACGCCGCTCGGCGCGCTCATCATGGGTGAGATTTTGGCCGAGACCGACTTGCCGAAGGGGGCGTTTTCGATTTTGCCCGCAGCTCGCGATGGCGCCGATCTTTTCACCACGGATGATCGTCTGAAACTGCTCTCCTTCACGGGGTCCCCTGATGTGGGCTGGGCACTGAAGGCCAAGGCCGGACGCAAGAAGGTGGTGCTGGAGCTGGGCGGTAACGCGGCCGTGATCGTCGATGATGATGCGGATATCGATGATGCGGTCGAGCGCATTATCTTTGGCGCCTACTATCAGTCGGGTCAGTCCTGCATCAGTGTGCAACGCATACTGGTGCACGCTTCCATCTACGAATCACTGAAGCAGAAGCTGATCGCCAAGGTCGCGGCGCTGCCCATGGGGGATCCGCGTGAGGAGCAAACTTTCATTGGTCCGATGATCGATGTCAAGGAGGCCGCTCGACTTGAATCCTGGGTAAAGGAAGCTTGTGATCGCGGCGCGACGTTGCTGGCGGGTGGCGAGCGCAAAGGCGCGATGCTGGAGGCCACCTTGCTCGAGAACGTACCGCAGGATACCAAACTCGTGACCGAGGAGGCCTTTGGGCCGGTGGCGGTGATCTCGAGTTTCACGGATTTCGAGTCGGCGCTGCAGAGCGTCAATGATTCACGCTTTGGTTTGCAAGCGGGTGTGTTCACCAATCGCCTCGATCACATGCTGCGGGCGTGGGATGTACTCGATGTGGGCGGCGTGGTGATCGGCGATGTGCCAAGTTGGCGCGTGGATCATATGCCTTACGGCGGCGTCAAAGATTCTGGGCTCGGGCGCGAGGGCGTGCGCTTTGCCATGGAAGACATGACGGAGATTCGCAACCTCGTCATTCGACGACGCTAAAAAAACCCCGACAGGCGCACGACCTGCCGGGGTTTGTCATCGACCGATGCGGCGTGAGTTAGACGACGCCGAAGGCGAGCATCGCGTCGGCCACTTTCTTGAAGCCCGCGATGTTGGCCCCCCGCACATAGTCAATGTGCGAGCTGCCTGCCTTGCCACCGTATTCGGCGCAACGATCGTGAATGCCGCGCATGATGTCCTGCAACAGTTTCTGCAGGTCTTCCTCTTTCCACGATATGCGCGCTGAATTCTGGCTCATCTCGAGACCCGAGACCGCGACACCTCCCGCGTTTGCCGCCTTGCCCGGGGCGAAGAGAATGCCGGCTTCCTTGAAGAGATGAGTCGCGGCCAGATCGGTCGGCATGTTGGCGCCTTCGCTCACGGCCTTGCAGCCATTGGCGAGCAGCTTTTTTGCATCCTCGGCCAGCAGCTCGTTCTGCGTCGCGCAAGGCAGGGCCACGTCGCAGGCGACGCCCCAGGGGCGCGCGCCCTCACCATGGAATTTCGCGTTCTTGAATTCTTTGACATATTCCGAAATACGACCCCGACGGCGATTCTTGAGTTCCTTGATCCAGTTGATCTTCTCGAGAGTGAGGCCATCCGGATCATGGATGAAGCCTTCGGAATCGGAGAGCGTCAGCACCGTACCGCCGAGTTGCACGATTTTCTCGGCCGCGTGGGTCGCGACATTGCCCGAACCCGAGATGGTGACCTTTTTGCCCGCGACATCCTGGCCGATATGCTTGAGCATGTTTTGCAGGAAATACACGCAGCCGTAGCCGGTGGCTTCCGTGCGGATCAGTGAGCCGCCGAATTCGAGTCCCTTGCCCGTCAGTACGCCGGTGAATTCATTGGTGATGCGCTTGTACTGTCCGAACATGTAGCCGATTTCGCGCGCACCGACACCGATGTCACCCGCGGGCACATCCACATCCGCACCAATATGCCGATACAGCTCCGTCATGAAGCTTTGGCAAAAGCGCATGACCTCGTGGTCCGACTTGCCCTTGGGGTTGAAGTTGGCGCCGCCCTTGCCGCCGCCCATGGGCAGGCCGGTCAGGGCATTCTTGAAGGTTTGCTCAAAGGCCAAAAATTTGAGCACGCTCTCGGTCACGCTCGGATGAAAGCGAATGCCGCCTTTGTAGGGACCAATGGCATTGTTGTTCTGCACGCGCCAGCCGCGTTGCACGCGGATGTTGTTGTTGTCATCTTCCCAGCAGACTCGGAAGGAAACCACGCGATCCGGTTCAGCGATGCGCCGCAGGATTTGGTATTCGTGATAGCGAGGCTTGTCGGCAATAAATTCAAAGATATCCTGCGCGACTTCCTGTACCGCTTGGGCGAATTCCGGCTGCCCTGGATTACGGCGCCTGACGCCCTCGATGAATTTGGATAAATCGACGTGATCGGACACTGCCATGGTCATGCTCCCCTTCTGTGATGTGGACCCGTTGGGTGGTTGCGGAAGATTGTCGTTCTCGGCGTATTTCTTCCGAACTGGAATAATAGGCCGTGTGGTCCGTGACGGACAGAGGGTTTAGGAAAACATTCACAGGGCTGTCATGGTGCGTCATCATGGTGCAGCGAAGACAGGATGGAAGCGAGGAGATCGGCAATGCGGGGAGGTACGATGACAAGATCGAAGCGTGTACGGGTCAGTGGCTGGGTGTCGATGTGTGGCGTTGCGCTTGCCTTGGGCGGTGCAGGTCAGGTGTCAGCGACAGACGCTGCTGTCACAGGGGTGACTCAGCTTGAGTGGAAATCTTTTGACACGTCCCGATATTCGCAGGACGTGACTGACTGTGACCGGTTGGCCGGCCATCCGGATGACCCGCACAAAGTGGTACCGGGCCTCGGTACGCGAGCGATGGATCTTCCCGCCGCGATTCAGACCTGCCGCACCGATCTTGCCAAGGATCCGCAAAATCCGCGCTTGCAGTACCAACTGGCTCGGGCGCTGACTTACAACGGTCGGGTGACTGAGGCGCTACCCATCATCGAACAATCGGCTGCCGCAGGTTACCCGCAGGCTATTTTCGTGACGGGCTACCTCTATCTCGAAGGGGCTTACTCTGCACCCAAGGATGCCTGCCGAGCCGCTGAATTGATTCGCGAGTCCGCGCTCTATGGGCGTGTCGCGGGGCAGCTGGGTTATCCGGCCTATGTGCTCGCGGGACGTTTCGAGGGCTGCACGGTGAGCCAAGCGCGCGAGGAGCTCATCGAATTCGTCGAGACGGCTCGCAAGACGCGGCTCGATTATTACCCCGCTGTGCTGGCCGAGAGTCTGCTCGCTCAGCTGAAGGCAGCAGGCGGCTCCACGGCTGAGTGAGTCGGGGGCTCAGGTAACTCCGTCAAGGTGGCTTCCATCAAGAGCAGCGTGCTCGCCACCGAGACGGCGTTCTCAAGGGCTACCCGTACCACCTTGGTCGGGTCGACGATCCCGGCTTCAAATAAATCTACGTAGCGTTGACGAGCGGCGTCGTAACCGAGCGCGCCGCTTGATTCTTTGAGCCGTGTGGCGACAACGCCCGCGTCGACGGCGGAGTTTTCCGCAATTTGTCTCGCCGGCGCTTCGAGTGCTCGGCGCAGGCAGCGTAAACCGGTGAGCTCATCGCCCGAGCTCGCTTGCTCAAGTGGCGTCAGCGCATCCACGCAACGCAGCAAGGCGAGCCCACCCCCGGGCACGATACCCTCGGCGACGGCGGCTTTGGTGGAGTTGATCGCATCATCGAGTGCATCCCGGCGCGCTTTCATTTCGGCCTCGGAGGGTGCGCCACAGCGGATGAGCGCCACACCCCCCAGCAGCTTGCCAATGCGCTCTTTGAGTTTTTCGCGATCATAATCGCTGCTGGCTTTGTCGAGCTCGTGCCGCAGCTGGCTCACCCGGGCTGCAATATCATTTTTTTGACCGGCACCACCGACGAGGGTGGTGTGCTCGCGATCCACCACCACACGGGCGGCACGACCCAGCATTTCGAGGGTGACTTCCTCGAGTTTGTGACCGAGCTCGCTTGCGATCAGCGTACCACCCGTCAGTACCGCCATATCCTCGAGCATCGCTTTGCGTCGATCGCCAAAACCCGGCGATTTGACGGCCGCACATTTGAGGATGCCCCGAATCTGATTGACGATCAGCGTGGCGAGCGCCTCGCCTTCAAAATCATCGGCGACAATCAGCAACGGTCGCCCTGATTTGGCCACTTGCTCAAGAATGGGCAGCAAATCCTTGAGTACATTGATCCGGCGATCAGTCAGCAGGATGGCAGCATCCTCAAGGATTGCCTCCATGGTTTCGCTTTGGGTCACGAAGTAGGGCGAGACATAGCCGCGATCAAACTGCAGACCCTGGACGACCTCGAGCGTGGTCTCGGTGGTTTTGGACTCTTCCACCGTGATGACCCCTTCGTCGCCGACTTTCTCCATCGCTTCGGCGACAAGGTCACCGATACTTTGATCGTTGTGGGCCGAGATCGTCGCCACCTGTGATTTCTCAAGGCGTGTTTTAACGGGACGGGAGAGTGTTTTCAGAGCAGCGACCACCGCGATCAATCCTTGATCAAGCCCTCGTTTGAGATCGATGGCGCTTGCGCCTGCGGTCACGTTGCGCACGCCATCGGCCAGGATCGCATGGGCCAGCAAGGTCGCGGTGCTCGTGCCATCACCGACCAGATTGCCGGTTTTCTCAGCCGCCTGACGCAGCATTTGGGCGCCCAGGTTTTCTTCGGGGTCGGGTAGATCAAATTCCTTGGCGATGGTCACGCCATCGTTACAGACAAGAGGGGTGCCCCAGCGTCGCTGGATGAGCACGGACTTGGATTTCGGCCCGAGCGTAATCCTCACGGCATCGGTTAACTGCTCGGCCCCGCGGAGCACTTTGGCCCGGGCCTCGGCATGAAAGCTCACTTTCTTGTGCGCCATGGATGCGACTTCCCGGGGTCAGGGTTTGCGAGGCCGGTGCTGTGGTGGTCGATACGGCGGGGGTAAGCGCCAGAGCCGATCAGGCACACGATGGTCCGGCATGCGGATCCAAGGCCCATTGTAGAATCTCGCTCGGTGCCACGCGTCGTGTTCAAAGACCCAGTAATGGGAACCAAAGAAATAATAGCCGTTGGGGAGGTCGGGTCCGTAGTACACACTGAAGCCGGGAATCAGGCGCAGGCGAGGGCGATTGGATAGTTGCAGCGAGACGCTGGCCTGCACCTGCGGGCTATCGCTGTGTACGCCGCCTGAGGTAGTGCAGCTCGCGAGCAGGGTCAGTGTACAGAGGGCAGGCAACAGTGGTTTGAGAACATGTCGAGTGCGTGTGGTCATATTGGATCTCCCGATAGCGCATGACGGTAAAGCAGAGCGAGAGCCAAATCCGTGCGTGCGCTCACGCTCGGGTCGGTCGGTGTGCTGTCGCAGTGCTGCTCGCCGTCAAGGTCAAGAATCGTCAAGAGCGCCCAAAGAGGCTTGTGCTTGGCGGGGAGCTTGCTACGCTCGGGGTAAGTCATTCGCTGTATCGAGTCCCGTAACCTCGGAGGATGTGTCATGCAGCATTCAACAAGAGTTCAGTCAATGAAATCGATGGGTCCGCACACGCTCGAGCGTCAGGGCTGGGCGGTGGCTGGGGTGGCGAGCCTGCTTGCCATCATGGCGATGCCCGCGTGGTCGGCGGTGGAGCAAGCGCGGGTGATATCGCGCACCCCGGTGTTGGAGCAGGTGCTAGTGCCGCGCGATGTGTGCCGCGATGAGACAGCGACGGTGCAGCCGGCCAAGTCAGGCGCGGGCGCCGCGGTCGGGGCAATCGCAGGGGGTGTGCTTGGCAATCAGATCGGCGATGGTTCCGGCCGCGTGATCGCGACCACGGTCGGTGCCATAGGCGGTGCCGTGATCGGCAACCGTCTTGAGCCTGCGCCAGCCACCCGCGTGATCACGACGCGTCGCTGTATCACCGAGCAAGTCATCGAGCAGCGCATCGCCGGATATGACGTGGTCTATGAATTGGGTGGCAAGCAGTATCAGGCGCGACTGGATCGGGATCCAGGCGATACCCTGGCGGTCGAAATCGCACCCATTCAATCAAGCGCAGCGGTGACGACGCCGATTCGATCGAGCCAGTCGGGCCAGTGGGTGACAGCGCCGATCCAAGCGAGTCGGTGGGTCACGGCGCCCGTCGGCGTACAGTACGTGTACGTCGATTACCGGGGCGGGCGTGGGTATCGCGATCATGGGTATCGCGATGGCCGATATCGTGACCCGTGGCATCGCGATCGCGATCGGGATCGGGATCGACGCAAGTATCGCCACGGCGATTGACGTTCTGCGCCGTTTTTTTGAGGTCTGAGCTCAGCCGACCAGCGCGACCGTCACCTGATTGTCAGGCCCGATATCCGACACCTCGAGGGTTACGCCGAGAGCAGCCGCATAGCCGAGTATTCTTGGCTTAAGCCAGGCTTCATGAACCTCGCGGTCGGTGAGGGTGAATTCACCCGTGTCGCGACCGATGGCGAGCAGCTTGCTGTACGGAAAGCTGAAACGGCGCTTGCCGGGCTCGCTGTGCAGGTCCATGCAGAGCTGATAAAGGCAGGTGGTGCGATCAAAGATACCCGCGAGGGCAATTTCTTTCTCGCCGGTGCTGTCGATCATGCCCTTCAATCTTTGCAGCATGGGCTGCATGGTCTTGACGTCGTGGGCGACGTAGTCGTCAATCACCCCATGCTCCTTGGCGAACTGCACCGAGCTTAAATGCATGCGCACCAAGGCATCGTTCATGTCGTGGGGGTAGGGGTCGGTGTCGTTGAGGGTGCGGATGGCAACCGACACCGCCGTGCCGAGCATTTTTTCGCGGCCTTCGAAACCGCTCGACGTGGCCAGCATCTCAGCCATGCTCTTGTTGCCACCGGCCAGCATAGCTTTGACAAAGGGCGGGGGGCCGCCACCGGAGCCAGCGGATGCCATCATCTTTTTCATGACCCAGGAGATCAGCTTGCCCTTGAGGCCGCCCGATTTGCCCGGTGTGGTTGCCGTTGCCATGGTGTGCTCCATCCGCATCGAGGCGGGGTAGTGAGGCGGAGTGTTGGCCCCGAATCTAGCCAGCGTTGCCCGCGTCGTACAGCAGTTCGAACTCCTCTATCCAAAATGGCATCTCGGGCGAGACTGTGAGGCCAAAGGGCGCCAGATGCTGGTTCCAATACGCCGTGTGCAGCGGTACCCATACCTCGGGATCGCGCACGGGCGAGCCGTCGATGCGGGTGTGTTCTGCGCGCACGGCGCCGAACACGGCGGAGTCCACCCGAATGACGCGGGTGAGCAGAACCGGGTTGCCATTGATATCGACCAGCACCAGTAAATGACCGACCGCCGGCACGGGGCTCGCCGTACGCTCGACGATCCAGGGCAGGGTGAAGGTGCCGCGTTTGTCGCCTGTGCGGATGAGTTCAAAGATTTGTAGAGTACTGTCAGCATCGAGCCCGATCCAGCGCACCTCCAGGGCCTCATCGGGCAGATGCTGATCCGGTAGGGCGGCGCGGGCCGCTGTCATGAACCGTGTAATGGATTCGGTCGTCGGCAGCTTGGCCGGAGCAGGCAGATACACGTGCGAGACCCCCGTTGTTTTCGGTATCTTGACCTCGACTCTACACGGGGGTTGCGCATGAAGAAAGTCATTCGCGGCAGACCATGGTCTGTCTGCTCGTTGATTGCCGTGGCACAGCTCCTGCTGCTGCCAAGCCCTGCGGCTTGGGCAGGGCCTGCCTATGAATTCACGCGACCGGAGCTCGAGTCCATTCGCGATGATTTGATCGCCTGGTTGCCCGGATCCTGGGACAGTTACCCGCAAGTGCACTTTCAACGCCGAGTGGCGACCCCTGCCGAAGGCGAGCACCCACATTGGCACCGAACCTTTGCACGCATCGACGCACCGCAGGTCGGTGAGATCGTGTTTTACGGGCAAATCAATCTGGGTGGTCGTGATGGTCCTTTGATGCATCGTAGTCAGATTCTCTACAAGGTCTGGCTGGATGAGGAGCGCGATGCCGTAGTGATCAATGGTCAGATGCCGCTTGATCCTGAGGCTGCCGTCAATTTGCACGAGAAACCCGAGCTTTGGTCGCAAGTGAAGATGCGCGATGAGTCCGCCATTCGCTGCGATTTTCTTTGGCGGCGCGATGGCGCACAGATTGTGGGCGTGCTCGATGCCAAGGTGGAAGCCGGTCGCAAGGCGGGGCCGGGTACGTGCAGCTATCGGGTAGGCGAGACAGACGTGGAATTCTTTGCAGATGCCGAGTGGGTATTGGGTCCCGAGGATTACTGGGACTATGACGTCAATATCATGGCCGGACACCAATTCGTAGGTCGCGTGGATCGCACGCATATCAAGCTCTATCGGGCTCGGGGGTACCGTTGCCAAGTGTCGGACACGAGCCACCGCCGCGAGTGGCATGCGCATGATCGTGGTGCGAAAACCCCGGTTACGAGCGCCTCCGGCTCACTGCAGTTGATGTTGCTGCGTGCGCCGATGCCGAACGCACAAGGCCACGGCATGCAAGATCGTTTACGCTTGATGCTGCAGTCTCCGGGCAAAGAAACGCCTTTGCACGAGGTTGAGGCGCCTGCCAAGGCCGATCTCATTCGCCTGCAGTACGCAGGCGTCGAGGTGTCGTGTCGGACAACGAGTGAGTTACCACCGCTAGGCTCGTCACAGGGCGCCAGTACGCGCAAAGGCGCTATGCCAGCTGTGAGCGCGGCGCGCTGATCGCCGAGATCTTGGTGCGTTCCGATCGTATTTGGCATCCCGGCCTGTTGGCCAAACGTACGACCGCGGAGGCGGCAGCAGCTCTGATCGAGCCGGGGGCCACGGTGGGCATGAGCGGATTCACCGGTGCAGGCTATCCCAAGGCCGTGCCGTTGGCGCTCGCGGCACGTATCGAGCAGGCTCATCAGGCAGGTCGACCTTTTGCGCTGCGGCTTTTTACCGGGGCTTCGACCGGACCCGAGCTTGACGGTGCGCTCGCCAAAGTCAACGGCATCGAATTTCGTTTGCCGTACAACTCGGATCCCATCGCACGCGAGAAGATCAATCGCGGCGAGATCGAATACCTTGATCTGCATTTGAGTCAGGTGGCACCCATGGTGCGCGGCGGATTTCTGGGGCCTGTCGATGTGGCCATCATCGAAGTCACGGCGATCCATGAAGATGGCAGTCTTGTTCCCAGCAGCTCGCTCGGCAACAACCGGACTTTTCTGGATGCGGCCTCTGCCGTGATTCTGGAGGTCAATCATTGGCAGGATGTGCGTCTTGCAGGAATGCACGACATTTACTACGGCCTGCACAATCCGCCTGGCTGTGAGCCTATTCCCTTACGGCATCCAGCGGATCGGATCGGTGAGACACGTTTGCGCTGTGATCCCGCCAAAGTGGTGGCCGTGGTGGAGACGCAAATCCCCGATCGCTGTACCCCCTTTGTTGAGCCGGGCGGGGTTGCGCAGGCCATTGCCGGACATTTGCTGGACTTCTTTGAGCACGAAGTCAAGAAGGGGCGCTTACCGCACTCTCTGCTACCGCTGCAATCGGGGGTGGGGAATGTCGCTAACGCGGTACTCGGCGGCTTACTGCACTCTCGCTTTGAAGACCTGACGGCGTACACGGAAGTCTTGCAGGACAGCATGCTCGAGCTTTTGCTCTCCCAAAAAATGCACAGCGCCTCAGCGACCGCACTTAGCTTGAGCCCCGCAGCGCTTGAGCGTTTTCGGGATGAACTTGATGACTTGCGCGAGCGTGTGGTGCTGCGGCCGCAGGAGATCAGCAATCATCCCGAGATCGTACGTCGGCTGGGAGTGATCGCGATGAATGGCATGTTGGAGTGCGATCTGCTCGGCAACGTGAATTCCACCCATGTCATGGGTTCGCAAGTGCAGAACGGCATTGGCGGCTCAGGTGATTTTGCTCGCAATGCCTACCTGTCGATCTTCACGGCACCCTCAACGGCCAAACAAGGTCGTATCTCGACGGTGGTGCCGCATGTATCGCATGTTGATCATGTGCCACAGGATGTGCAGATCCTGGTGAGCGAACAGGGTCTTGCGGATCTTCGCGGATTGTCACCCCGTGCGCGCGCGAAAGTCATCCTGCAGCATTGCGCTCATCCTGATTATCGGGGCGCATTGCAAGAATACTTTGACCGTACTCAACAGAGTGGGCGACGTGGGCGTACACCCGTATTGCTCGATGAGGCATTTGCCTGGCATCAGCGTTATCTGCGCGACGGATCCATGCGCGGCTGAAGGAAGACGACCAACATGATCGCCATCGCACCGAGATAAAACTGCCAGGTCAATTGCTGATGTTCGCCGAGCCAGAGCGCGGCGAGGAGGATCGCGTAGACGGGCTCCAAGTTGAGCGCGAGTTGCGTACTGAACGCGCTCAGGTGCTGCAAGGCCTGCAGCCAGAGCACGAAGGGGATCGCGGTGCAGACGATGGCGAGCAGCAGCAACCAAAGAAAATCTTGGGTATCCGGCCAGATGAGCGTCTGTTCAGCACCCAATACCAGGCTACCCAGCAGCACCAAAAAAATCCCGCCAAAGGTCATTTCGAAGAAGGTGACGGATTCAGCGGCGGCACCCTGGGCATAGTGTTTGTTGAGCACCGTGAAGGTGGCGGCGAGGGCTGCCGAGAGCACACCCACGGCAATGCCGAGACGCATCTCCAGAGGTACGCCGCCTACCAGTAACCAGACGCCGGGTACCGCGAGCACGCCGAGCAGCAACTCATGACGACGGTGCGCCGTGCGGGTGATGACAGGTTCGAGCACGGCGGTAAAGACAGCGCCGAGCGCGACGCAGGCGACGGCGACCGATGCATTGGATAACTTGATCGCCGCGTAAAACGTGAACCAATGCAGCGCGACGAGGCAACCGATCAGTGCGTAGAGGCCAAGTTCGCGGCGCGGCAGGTTGAGAAGACCGCGCCAGACGCGCGGCAGCATAGCGAGCACCAAGGTGACGAGTGCCATGCGCCACACCACGAGTGCGAGTGCAGGCAAGGTGATCAGCTTGCCGAGGATGGCGGTAAAGCCCCAGAGCAACACGCAGAGATGAATCTGCCATTGGGCACGTCGCAAGGCATGGGGGTCGCTCATGGGGCCGCCATTGAAGGCGGACTCATCAGGCGAGGCGCAGATACTGCGACAGGTGGGAATGGCTCGGGTGATCCACCCAGCCTTGAACCCGGGTCGAGACCAGGCGATTCGAGACGCCGGCCCAGAGCGGGATCAACGGCACATCGCGCAACAAGAGTGATTCGGCTTCGCCGTAGGCCTTGAAGCGATCCGCCATGGTCAATTGGCGTTCGGCCGACGTGAACGCTCGGTCGTAGTCGGCGTTTTTGTAGCGCGCGACATTGACGCTGGAATCCGAGACGAAGCGATCAAGGAATACGGACGCCGATGGCACGATGGCAAAAGAGGCATAGCTGTAAAGATCATAGTCACCACGCTGGATCGCCGCCGAATAGGCGCGACCATCAATCTGCAGTAGCTCAAGGTCGACACCGATCGCTTTCCACATGGCGCCAACCCCGAGATAAAGCTTGCGACCTACGGCGCTCGATGGAAAGCCGATACCGAGCTTCAGGCGAGAGCGTGACCCCAGTGCGGCTTGTAGCAGCTCGCGTGCCGCTTGAATTCTTTGGGGCATCGGCCAGTTGGCGTATTCAGGTTGCTTGAGTCGCGGGTAGCCGGCAATACCCGGGGGCAGCACGGCCTCCCAGGGTTGCTCGCCGAGACCCCGTACGCGGTTCGCGATGATCTTGCGATCGATGGCAAGACTGAGTGCGCGCCGCACGCGCACATCATCGAGCGGCTTGCGTTCGAGGTTGATGCCGATCGCGCCGAGCGCGCATTCCGGCGAGCTACGCAGTCGCGCGCCAAGATCGCGCTTGGCGGCGGCGAGATTGCCCATGTCCTCGATACTGGCGATATCCACTTCGCCAAGTTTGAACAGCCGCAGGCGTGTCGCATCATCGTAGCCTGTCATCCATTCGACCTGCTCGATGGCGACCTTGCTGGCATCAAAGAATCTGGCATTACGACGCAGCTTGATGTCTTTACCACCCGGCGCCCAGGACGCCATTTGGTAGGGGCCATTGCTGACGATCAGGTCGGGTTTTGACCACTCGCGACCATGGCGCTCGACCACATGCTGCGGGATGCAGTATGCCGCCACGAGATTGAGCGGCAATTCGACATCGGGGTGGGCAAGTTTGATCACCACGGTGTCCGGGCGCGGTGCTGATACGCCGAGGGATTGCGGCGGTTTGCGCCCAAAGCGTACATCGCGACCATTGATGATGGAATCCATGCGCACGGCTTGCGGTGCCCCGGTCTCGGGCGATAGATAGCGCTGCAGTGTGAAGACAAAATCGTTGGCTTCGAGTGCACGACCATCGGACCAGGCGAGATTTTTGCGCAGCTTGAAGGTCCAGGTGAGCCCGTCCTCGCTCATGGTCCAACTGCTCGCGCACCCGGGGGCGACCCTGCCTGCGGCATCGGTCACGGTGAGTCCGGCAAAGAGCTCTGCGGCCATTTCGGAGGTGACTTGGCCTGTTGGGCGTTGCGGGTCGAGCGAGGTAAGTTCGCTCGCGACGATACGGCGCAGTGCGTTACGCGTTACGCCCTGGCTCTGTGACCAGGCAACCGATGCGTACCACGGTGCAATCAGGGTGGTAGCCACAAAATCCCGTCTTTTCATTGACACTCGCCCGACTCGTTGTGCGCGGTCAGATCAACACCACCACGAGCAGCAGCAGACCCACCAGCAGACTGATCATCCCGCCCACGCTGAGTGAGCGGCCGAGCCACCCATCTTCAGCGATGGATCGCAAGATGAGTTTTGCATACTTTGTATCAGCACGCATCCATGCTGAGAGGGCATGACGCACCGTCTGCAGAAGATCTTCCGCCCCGCGAACCAGTCCGCGCCCCGCCACGCGATAAAGCCAGTCGGTATCGGTGATCGAGATCGTGCGGGGTTGCAGCGCGCGGCGTGTCAACACGAACACAAGTGCGCCAACCGCGACGATCAAGGTCGTGCTTGCGAGCTTGGCGACACTATAGGGGTCGACTTCCACGGCATAAGGCAGCAGTGAGAAGAGCAGCGTGGGCGCAAGCCCCAGTGCGACGCAGGCGATGGCCAGCAACGCCATGGCGATTTGCATATTGAGTGGTGCTTCTTGTCTTGTCTGCGTGTTGGCAGTGGCTGGACGAGCAAAGAAAACAAACCAGGGGAACCGTAATCCCACGTAGACCATGGCGGCGGCCGATGCGAAAGCGAGCACATGCGAAGCGAGCTCGGGTCCGCTCTGATCGACCGCCGTGCTGATCAATGATTTGCTGACGTAGCCCGAGGTGAAGGGCACCGCCGCGATGGTCAGCGCGCCTACGGTGGCAAACACAGCGGTGTAGGGCATACGTGCAGCCACACCGCCGAGCCCTGTGAAAAGCCGCTCCCCCGTTTGCAGGATGACGGCGCCTGCGCTCATCATCAAAAGTCCCTTGTAGAGAATATGAGTGAAGGCATGCGCGGCTGCGCCGTTGAGCGCGAGCTCCGTACCCACACCGAC
>CAZHLL010000026.1:25503-28808 GCA_964533305.1 uncultured Acidibacter sp. | reverse complement strand
CGCCTCGCGACTACCCCTGCAAGAGTACGCGCGTCGCGGCGGCCGTTGTCCGCGGAAGTTCCTGCTGACGCATACAGTGCGGTTACTGCCAGCGCTGTCCGCGCAGGCTCTCGACAACGTCAATTCGGCAGATGAGTATTGGCAGGCCATGGAAGACAACGCGTTGCGCAATCCCGACGATCGGACCCTTCAGGTCAAATATTTCGCTGTGCTGCGTGAACAGGCGGGTTGTTCGGCGGAGTCCGTGCAGACTTCCGCACGCACTGCCGCGGATCTGTATGCCGAGCTCAAAACGAAACACGACTTCACGCTGCCCCTTGAGTTTTTGAAGGTGGCCGTTAACGGCGAATTTGCCGAGTGGACGAGTCCACTCGCCGCGGGCGATGAGATCGTCTTCATCCCGCCGGTCGCCGGAGGCTGAATGTCGACTCCGCGCTTTATCTTCAGCCATGAGCCGATGGACAGTGCCGCGTTACGCGCACGCCTCGCGGATGTTCGCTGTGGCGGTTACTGCGCTTTTGAGGGCTGGGTGCGCGATCACAACGAGGGCCGCGCAGTTCGTCGCCTCGAGTACGAAGCATTTGAATCGCTGGCGGTACGCGAGGGGGAGCGGATCATTGCCGAGGCTTGTGCACGCTTCGGCGTCGAACGTGCGCTCTGCGTGCACCGCGTGGGCGACCTTGCGCTGGGCGATATGGCTGTCTGGGTCGGCGTGAGCGCGGGGCACCGTGACGAAGCATTCAAGGCGGCACGCTTTATCATTGATGAAGTCAAACATCGCGTGCCGATCTGGAAAAAAGAACACTATGTCGATGGCGACTCAGGCTGGGTCAATTGCGAGCGCTGCGCCAGCCACGCGCATGACCACGCGCATGACCACGCGCATGACCATCATCATGATCACCGTCACGACCCTGGCCAAGGTCCCGCTGCGGCCCAACCGACCTATGATTACAGTCGTCAAACGCTACTCCCCGAGGTAGGCCCACAGGGGCTCGCGACCTTGCGCGCAAGCCGAGTGGCCGTCGTCGGTGCGGGAGGGCTCGGCGTACCGGTGCTGCAATACTTGACGGGCGCGGGTGTCGGTCGACTCACCATCATTGATGGCGATGTGCT
Organism: uncultured Acidibacter sp.; assembly: GCA_964533305.1. Lineage (GTDB taxonomy): Bacteria > Pseudomonadota > Gammaproteobacteria > Steroidobacterales > Steroidobacteraceae > UBA964. The sequence continues at coordinate 27,692 of CAZHLL010000026.1, read as the reverse complement.
CGAAGCATCCAATCTGCATCGTCAGACCTGGTACGCGCTCGCCGATTGCGGCCAAGCCAAGGCCACACTCGCCGCCGCGCGTATCAAAGCCCTCAACCCGGAGGTAGATGCGCGCAGCGAGGTCACTCGTCTCACACCCGAGAACGCTGACGCGCTGCTCGCGGGGCATGACCTGCTGATCGACTGCAGTGACAATTTTCGCAGCAAGTTTCTGCTCAATGATTGGGCACAGTTGAATGGCGTGCCGCTCATCACCGCGAGCGTGCACCAATTTGAAGGACAGCTGCAGGTGATCGACCCGCGGCGGCGTAGCAGCTGTTTACGCTGCCAATGGCCGACAGCCACCGAAGATGGACTGGTGGGCAATTGCGCGGAAGCGGGCGTACTCGGCCCGACCCCGGGTGTGCTCGGTTGCCTGCAGGCGCTCGAGGCCATCAAGCTGCTGCTCGACTTGCCGGATCGCCTCAAAGATGAACTGCTGCTTGTGAATCTGCTGCAGCTTCACATCACCCGCGTGCGCACACCGCGTCGCGCGGGCTGCCAAGCGAACTGCGAATTGGCGATCGCCGAGCCGAGCCCTGCACTCGAACTTTCGTTCGATGACCTGCGACTCGCTGCCCAAGCGGGCTATCACTTGATTGATATTCGCGAGCACAAAGAAATGGAACAGCATCCGCTACCGCTCGCCGATATCGCGCACCGGCCCATGCTGGAGCTGATTGAGGGTCAAAACCTGCCCCGAGAGGGACGCTATCTCTTGATTTGCGCCCGAGGGCAACGCAGTCTCGCGACCGCGCGACGTCTGCGTGAGCGCGGACTCGAGGCTTATTCTTTGCAGGGCGGCGCTGCGCGTTGGATCAAGGTCTGACCTGTCCGCTGCCGCGCACCACGTACTTGTAGCTCGTCAACTGCTCAACGCCCACCGGACCGCGGGCATGAAAACGATCCGTGGAAATCCCAATCTCGGCGCCCATGCCGAACTCGCCTCCATCGGCGTATTGGGTCGAGGCATTGTGTAGCACGATGGCGCTGTCCACGCGTGACAGAAATAGCTCGGCCGTGCGTGCATTTTCGGTGACGATGCTTTCAGTGTGGCCTGAACCGTAGCGCGCAATATGCGCCATCGCCTCCTCGACCCCCGCGACCACCTTCACGGCCATGATGGCGTCCAAGTATTCGGTATACCAGTCGTCTTCGGTAGCGGGGCTCACGCGCGGGTCGACCGCCTGCGCAGCGGCATCACCGCGTACGGCGCAGCCCGCCTCAAGCAACGCGAGTACGAGCGGCGCCAGCAAGGTCGAGGCCGAGGCCTGATCCACCAGCAATGTCTCTGCCGCGCCGCAAATACCCGTGCGCCGCAACTTGGCATTGAGAACGATGGCGCGCGCCATGGAGAGATCCGCATCACGATCCACATAGATGTGACAATTGCCATCCAGATGCCCGATGACCGGCACTCGTGCCTCGCGCTGCACACGCTCGACCAGACTCTTGCCGCCACGCGGTACCACCACATCAATGAATTCGCGCATTTCGGCCAGCATCACACCCACTGCCTCGCGATCGGTCATCGGCACCCGCTGCACGCAGGCCGGGGGTAAACCGGCGGCCTCGATGCCAGCGATCATGGCCTCATGAATCGCGGCACTGGAGTGCGCGCTTTCAGAACCGCCCCGCAAAATCACGGGATTACCCGATTTGAGGCAGAGTGCCGCCGCATCGGCGGTCACGTTGGGACGGCTTTCATAGATGATGCCGATCACACCGAGCGGTACGGCAACCCGGGCGATCAAAAGTCCGTTGGGGCGCTCCCAGGACGCGAGCGTCCGACCAACCGGATCTGGCAGCGCAGCCACCTCCTCCACCCCGCGCGCCATCGCCTCAATACGGTTTGTATCCAGTCGCAACCGATCGAGCATCGCCGCGCTCAGTTGTTTTGACTCGGCCTCAGCGAGATCGCGGGCATTGGCCGCCAGAATGTCCGCCCTACGCTCCCGCAAAGCAGCAGCCGCCTGCCGCAGTGCTGCATTTTTTTGCTCACTGGTCGCCTGCGCAAGCAAAGGCTGGGCCGAGCGCGCCGAGCGCCCAAGTTCGAGCATGCAGTCACGGATGGTGGCGATCGGAGTGGTTGATTCTTTGTTCATGCTCGGTCAAACCTGCTTCATGGGTCTGTGCTTCATGGGTCTGTG
>CAZHLL010000026.1:0-25403 GCA_964533305.1 uncultured Acidibacter sp. | reverse complement strand
TGCTTCATGGGTCTGTGCTTCATGGGTCTGTGGTTCGTGGACGTCTGCCGCCCGCTCACTGCATCGCCAGGTCATCGCGATGAATGAGCTCATCACGACCTGCGAAGCCGAGGATCTCGCGGATGTCGTCGCTGCGACGACCTGCAATGCGCCGCGCATCCGCATCGCCATAAGCGACGATACCTCGCGCCACCTCCGATCCTTGCTCATCGAGGACACTCACCGTATCACCTCGATCAAAAGTGCCGTGCACTGCCCGCACTCCCGCCGGCAGCAAGCTCTTGCCGGCCAGCAAAGCCCGCAAAGCTCCCGCATCGATCACCAGCGACCCGGCGGGACGCAGGACACCAGCAATCCACTGCTTGCGCGCGGTAACCGGTGAAGCCACGGGCTGAAACCAGGTACAGGCGGCGCCATCGAGCACCCGCTGCAAGGGGTTGGCGTGGGCGCCCGCGGCTATACCCAGGTAACAACCGGCGGTCACGGCGATACGCGCCGCAGCCAACTTGGCGGCCATGCCACCGCGACCGACATCCGATAGCGTATCGCCACCCATGGCCTCGATCTCGGGCGTGATGCGCTCCACGTGATCAATGAATTTTGCCTGTGGATCGCGACGCGGATCCGCCGTGTACAGGCCATCGATGTCGGATAGCAACAGCACGCAATCCGCTTCGATCATTTGCGCCACACGCGCAGCGAGACGATCATTGTCACCGTAGCGAATCTCGGCTGTGGCGACGGTGTCATTTTCATTGATGACCGGCACGGCACCGCGCTCAAGCAAAGTATTGAGCGTCGCGCGGGCATTGAGATATCGCCGTCGCTGTTCGCTATCCTCAAGCGTCAGCAGCACTTGCGCCACCGGCACACCCTGCCGCTCGAGCAAGGTCTGATAGGCCTGAGCCAGCCGAATCTGGCCGACGGCAGCGGCCGCCTGGCTATCCTCGAGGCGCAAGGGACCCATCGGCAGTCGCAGATGGCGCCGACCCAAGGCGATCGCCCCCGAAGAAACCAGAATGACCTCTCGCCCCCCCTTCCTGAGCGCGATCACATCGTCGAGTAATGCGCTGAGCCATGCCTCGTTGAGCTGCCCCGTGTCGGCATTGACGAGCAATGAAGAACCGACTTTGATCACCAAGCGACGGGCCTGGTGCAGGGGATTGTGAGCGGGATCGATCAAATTGTGCGCGGTCATGCAGTCGCTTCCTTGAACGATGGCACTATAGTCGAGAGTCCTTGTAAAATCCCCCCGCGGTAAGGGAACCGCATCGAGGTAAGCATTGTGAGCAGAGACAACGAACCCGTTGCCGGTCAGTGGTATGAAAACGCGGATGACGAAGAAACCTTCCGCGTGCTGTCGGTGGATGAAGATGCGGAAATCATCGAAATCGAATATCTCGATGGCGAACTTGATGAGCTCGATCTCGACGAGTGGCAGGAACTCGACCTCGACTTGATTGAGGAGCCGGAAGGCTGGTCGGAAGACGAAGACGACGAGGATGAAGACGAAGAAGAAGAAGACGAAGACGACGAGGATGAAGATTGGGACGACGACGATGAGGACGAGGACGACGACGAGGACGAAGACGACGACTGGGACGATGACGGTCGGGAGCGTTGAGGCGAGCCTCTAAAGATGCTGAGGCTCCGACGGACCCTCGGGATCCCTCTGCGGGCCCAGATAGCTGGTATCACGAAAAAGAATCCGCGTGGCTCTACGCACGCGTCGCCGAGTGCGAACCCGATCCCTCGCGTGCCAGTCTTTTTCGCCAATTAGGGGCAGCAGCTGAACAGCAAGCCCTGACTTGGCAGCTGCTACGCGGAGGTGAGGCCCGCCGCTTCAAACCTTCCGCGCGGGCACGCATTGTGGCGGCGATCGTCAGGCGTGTCGGAGCTCGCCGCGCGCGGCCGATGCTGGCGGCCATGAAGCTGCGAGGACTGTCGGTCTACGGTGCCACCGTGCAACCCGGGCATCTCATGCCGACCTCGGTGGCCCAAGTAGGCGAGCGCCATCGCAGCTTGTCGGGCGGCAATCTTCGGGCCGCCGTCTTTGGCGTCAATGATGGGTTGGTCTCCAACGCCGCGCTCGTCATGGGAGTGGCGGGCGCCGGTGCAGAACCCAGATATGTGCTCATCACTGGAGTGGCAGGTCTGCTGGCGGGCGCCCTCTCCATGGCTGCCGGCGAGTATGTGTCGGTGCGCTCACAACGCGAGATGTACGAGTACCAGATCGCGCTCGAAAAAGAGGAGCTAGACGAGTACCCGGAGGAGGAAGCCGAGGAATTGGCGCTGATTTATGCCGCTCGGGGCCTCGACCTTGCGCAGGCCCGCACCCTCGCACGCAGCCTGCTGGCAGACCCCCAACAAGCCTTGGATGTACTCGCGCGCGAAGAGCTGGGACTCAATCCGGATGACCTCGGGTCACCGGTCGGTGCGGCCACGGCATCCTTTTTGGCCTTCGCCGGTGGGGCGATCCTGCCCCTGTTGCCCTTTTTCATGGGTCAGCGTGGCGAGAACAGCCTGCTCTGGACCATCGGAATCACGCTTATCGCCCTGCTCACCGTCGGCGCGACCATCAGTCTCTTCACAGGACGTAGCGCCTTGCTTAGCGCCGTGCGCATGCTTTTGATCGGCGGTGGCGCCGGTGCCCTCTCCTGGTGGGTAGGCACCCTCGTCGGCGGTCTCATCGGCTGATCGCCGCGCTACCACTGCGCCGCACGGACAACCGCTCTGCGGGCCTGAGCCGGCAAGACGCTGAACGACTCGGTTAAGGATGGTTAAGTTTGATCTCGGCACGCGCCGCACAGCACGACTGTGCCAAAGCGCATCAAGGTGCCAGACCATGATCGATGACACATCGCGAGGAGAGCCGACATGAACCTGTCCGTCCTGTTGTGGGGGATCCCGCAAGCCATGCGCGCCATGGCAAGGCTCTACCCCGACTACGCGACGCGACTCAAAGAGCGCAATGTCATCGCGCAGTTTCGCCTGCGCGATCGGCCGCAAGGGCGCTGGATCGAGTTGCGCGATGGCAAGGTCCGTACCGGCAAAGGCCTGCATGCAAAGCCCGATCTCACGATTCATTTCAAAAACCGTGCGATCGCCGAGAGCTTCCTGACCCCGCCCTTTGATTTGCTGGAGCGGGTGGATGCCGCCAAAAATTTCAAGCTCGGGCTGGATGGGCCAGATGAACTCGCCGTGTGGTTCATGGCCACCCTCGCCCGTCTTGAAACCGTCACCTGGAAATCGGGCACGGACATGGGCCACGGCGTGACGCGCTACACCAATGGCACCAACACCGGGCCGATCTTTGTCTACGTAAAAGATGGCAAGATCATTCGCACCACCCCGATCGACTTCACGGATGAGGACGCCCCCTCCTGGACGCTGACCGCACGCGGCAAGACCTTCAAGCCCTCGCGGCGCACCACCGTGGCCTCACACGGCATGTGTCAAAAGTCGATGGTCTATTCAAAAAATCGAATCCTCTACCCCATGAAACGGGTGGACTTTGATCCGGATGGGGAACGTAATATTCAGAACCGCGGCAAATCCAAATTTGTTCGCATCAGCTGGGAAGAAGCCACCGAACTTGTCAGCAAAGAAATCAAGCGCGCCAAAGCGGTGGGCCCGGGCGCTGTCTGCGTGGCCAATGGCTCGCATCATCAATGGGGCAATCTCGGCCATTACCTCAGCGCCTTCAATCGTTTCTGGAACCTGATCGGCGTCACCAAGCTCGTGCACAACCCGGACAGCTGGGAAGGCTGGTATTGGGGTGCGATGCACCACTGGGGCAACAGCCTGCGATTAGGCTGCCCGGAATTCTATGGCACGGTCGAAGACTGCCTGAAGGAAGCCGAACTCATCATCTTTTGGTCCAGCGACCCCGATGCCACTTATGGTTTCGACGGTACCGAGCGCCGGCAGTGGGCCAAGGAGCTCGGTATCAAAATGGTGCACATCGATCCGTATCTCAACCATACGGCGGCGCATCTGGGTGGCAAGTGGATCTCACCGAAGCCCGGCACCGATCCCGCGATGGCGCAGGCCATCTGCCATGTCTGGATCACAGAGGGGCTCTACGACAAAGAATACGTCGAGAAACGTACCACCGGTTTTGACGAATGGAAGGCCTACATTCTGGGCGAATCCGACGGCGTCGCCAAAACCCCAGAGTGGCAGGAAGGCGAAACCGGCGTTCCCGCGCGCGACGTGCGCGCCTTGGCGCGCGAATGGGGTACAAAAAAAACCTACCTCGGTGCCGGCGGCTGGGGCGTGGGCTTGGGCGGCGCCAACCGCGGCCCCATGGGTGTGCAATGGGCGCGCATGATGACGATCTTGGGTGCCATGCAGGGCCCGGGCCGGCCCGGATCCAACTTCGGCAACCTGCAGTTTGGCGCACCGCTGGATTTCAATTTTTATTTCCCCGGCTATGCCGAGGGCAGCTTCTCGGGCGATCTGCAATACAGCGCGAACTCGGCCAACAATTACCAGCGCATGCCGCACATCGTGACCATGAGTTCGGTGCGGCAGGCCATTCCGCGAATTTGGTTTCCGGAGGCGATCATGCAGGGTCGCGCCATGGGCTATCTCACGGATGTCTCCTCGGTGCAGGGGCAGTTTTTCCCGTTTGGCTACCCCTCACCCGGGCACGTTCCAGTCGAGATGCTCTACAAGTACGGCAGTGCTTCTTTTGGCACCATGGTCGACTCCAATCGCTGGGTGCGCATGTATCAGCACGAGAACCTCAAGTTCGTCGTCAATCAATCGGTCTGGTGGGAGGGTGAAACCCCGTTTGCCGACGTCATCCTGCCTGCCTGCACGGTCTTTGAACGCTGGGACATCAGCGAGTGGTACAACGTGGGCGCAGGCTACGTGCACCACATGTACTCGATGAACAATCATCGTGTCGTCACGTTGCAGCACAAGGCCATTGAACCACTGGGTGAATCCAAATCGGACTACGACATATTTTTGGCGATCGCGCAGAAGCTCGATCTCGGTGCGGTGTACTCGGAAGGCGGTACCACCGAGCTCGATTGGTGCAAACGCGTGTTCGAATCGTCGGATCTCGCCAAGCTCATTTCGTGGCGTGAATTTTTGCAGAAGGGCTATTACGTCATTCCGCCGGATCCGGAGTCCGCGCGGGCGCCGACAGCGCAACGCTGGTTCTACGAGGGTCGTAAAAAAGATACCCCTGAGCCGTATCCGCTGCCCTCGGATTACGTCAGCGGTTTTGGTCAGGGTTTGCAAACTCCGTCGGGCAAGTTCGAGTTCGTGGCCCAAACTTTGAAACGCATCGACGATCCCGACCGGCCACCGTTGAACCGGTATCTGCCGCGTTACGAAGACCCGGTGCGCGACCCGGAAGTCGCCGACTTCCCGCTGCAACTGCTATCGCCCCACTCGCGTTACCCCTTCCACGTGATGGGTGACGATGAAGGCAGCAGCCTGCTCGATATCCGCGAGCACCGAGTGTTCAAGGAGGGTCGCTATTATTTGACGGCACGGATCAATCGCGAGGATGCCGCAGAGCGCGGCATCCAAGATGACGATCTCATCCGACTATGGAACCACCGTGGCTCCGTCGTGTGCGCCGCGCAAGTCACCGACCGATTGCGTCGTGGCGTGATTAGCGCGCCCACGGGCTCTGCTCAGTATTGCCCAGTCGGTGAGCCGGGTAAATCCACCGACCTCGGCGGCTGCGTCAATTTATTGAACCCGAGTAAGGCCATCACCAAAAAATCTCACGGTATACGCCCAAACACCACCCGCATTCAGGTGGAAAAGTGGACGGGTATCGATACTTGGCAACCGCTGGCGGAGAGCGCCTGATGAGCAAGAGCTGGCACCTGATCGTGGATGTCGAGCGCTGCAACAACTGCCGCGCCTGCTTTTTGGCAGTCAAAGACGAATACATTGGCAATGATTTCCCGGGCTACTCGGCGCCACAGCCCGCGCAGGGCCACAACTGGCTAGAGATCGAACGGCACGAACGCGGCAGTTACCCGATCGTCGATGCGCACTTCGTGCCCGCGATGTGCAACCACTGCGAAAACGCACCCTGCATGCAGGCGGCCAAAGATGGCGCCGTCACCCGTCGTGCCGATGGGCTCGTGATCATCGACCCCGTCAAGGCCAAGGGTCAAAAGCAGATCGTGGATGCCTGCCCCTACGGCGCCGTGAGCTGGAACGAGGAAGCCCAACTGCCTCAAGCCTGGACCTTCGATGCGCATTTGCTCGATCAAGGTTGGGATCGGGTGCGCGCCGAGCAATGCTGCCCCACCGGGGTGTTTCGTACGCTCAAGGTCGATGACGCCGAAATGCGGCGTCTCACCGAGGCGGAAAACCTCACCGTACTGAAACCGGAGCTCGGCACCCGCCCGCGGGTGCACTACAAGAACATGCATCTCATCACGCACTGCTTCATTGGCGGTTCCGTGGTGGAACATCGTGACGGCCTCGAGGAATGCGTCGCCGATGCCGAGGTGGTGCTGTACCAGGCAGGCCAGGAAGTCGGTCGCACCCGCAGCGACAGCTTCGGGGAGTTCAAGATCGATCGACTGCCACCCCACAGCGGCGAGTACCAGCTGCGGATCGCAGCCCCGGGCGGTCACTGCGAGGCATCGGTCAGGTTGGCCGCCGAGAGCCCCTACCTCGGGGTCTTGACGCTCGGCTGAGGCGGCGCAGACCCCCGCCTCTGCCGAAATTGCCCTTCTGGGCAAGGCACAGTAGGATTTTGCGGTCCGTTCGGAACCCGGGACCTTGGAATCAGTCCAACTGGACGCATAATCTGGGGGCGAGTTCGTATTGACCTCGACTAGCCCTCATCTTGACCTCTGACAGGAGTTGAAACCGTCCATGAAGCGCATTTTGCTGTTTTTGATCACCAACCTCGCTGTGATCGTCGTGCTGTCGATCACCATGCGACTGCTGGGCATCGACCAGTACATCGCGGCGCAGGGCGGCAGCCTGTACGGCTTGCTGGTGTTCGCGGCGGTATTCGGTTTTGGTGGTGCCTTCATCTCGCTCGCCATGTCCAAGTGGAGCGCGAAGCGCATGATGGGCGTGCGCCTCATCCAAGAGCCCCGCGATGCGGTGGAACGCTGGCTGGTCGACACCGTGCGCAAGCAGGCCCAGCAGTGCAACATCGGCATGCCCGAGGTCGGCATCTTTGATTCGCCCGATCCCAACGCCTTCGCCACCGGTGCCAACAAGAACAAGGCCTTGGTGGCTGTCAGCACGGGGCTCTTGCAGCGCATGAGTCGCGAAGAAGTCGAGGCGGTGCTCGGCCACGAGGTCGGTCACGTCGCCAACGGCGATATGGTGACGCTCACCCTGATTCAGGGTGTGGTCAATACCTTTGTCATCTTCCTCGCTCGCATCATCGGTAATTTTGTGGATCGCGTGGTGTTCCGCAACGAAAACGGCGGTGGTATCGGCTACTTTGCCGTGGTCATCGTCGCCGAAATCGTGCTCGGCATCCTCGCCAGCACCATCGTCATGTGGTTCTCACGTCAGCGTGAGTTCCGCGCCGATGCGGCCGGAGCGAAGCTCGCAGGCGCGCGCAACATGGTCGGTGCACTCGAGGCCTTGAAGCGAGTGCAAAACCCGCAGGGCATGCCGGAGCAGATGGCTGCGATGGGCATCAATGCCGGTCGGGCGTCGGGCCTCAAGCGCTTGTTCATGAGCCACCCGCCGCTCGATGAGCGGATTGCGGCCTTGAAGCAGGCTCATCGCCTGAGCTGAGCCAGGCTCGACCTGCGTGGGGACCTCGACACCCGCGCGGATTGGCCGGCTCATGCGCCCCGCCCACCCCACCCAGCGCCGCTGCCGTGAAAAACCACGGCGCGGCGCTGTTTTTTTCTGTGGATTGAGTGCGCTGATTGATTGATTTATGGTGATTTTTTTCAGGTAGTTGGACCATGAGCGTACCGGAAGCTTCTATCCCATCCCCTGCGGCACTCCCCGTCTGGCGCCGCGCGCTGCAAGCCTTGATCCGCTGGTTCGACACCGGCCCCCTCGTGATCCCCGCTGACGGTGCAGCACTCGCGACGATCCCCGATCGGGTGGAGTGGACTCGGATCCTGCCCTTCATCGGCATGCACCTCGCCTGTCTCGCGGTGATTTGGGTCGGCTGGAGCCCGATCGCGGTGTTAGTCGCGGTGCTCGGCTACTTCGTGCGCATGTTCGCCATCACCGGGTTTTATCACCGTTATTTCTCGCATCGATCCTTCAAGACCTCGCGGCTCGGGCAGTTCATCTTCGGTGTGATTGGCGCAACGGCCGTGCAACGGGGCCCCGTCTGGTGGGCAGCGCATCACCGTCATCACCACGCCTACTCTGACAAGCCCGAGGATGTGCACTCGCCTGCCCAGCACGGCTTTCTGCGCTCACACATGGGTTGGTTTTTGACTGCTCGAGGCTTTCAACCCGACTTGCGCCGAGTCCGCGATCTGCTCAAATTCCCCGAACTGCAGTGGCTGGATCGCTTTGACATTGTGGTGCCGGTGCTCTTTGCACTCAGCATGTTCGGTCTCGGTGCGGCGCTTGAAGCCGTTGCGCCCACGCTGGGCACCAGCGGCTGGCAGATGCTGATCTGGGGGTTCTTCATTTCCACGGTTGCCTGCTATCACGGCACCTACACCATCAATTCGCTCTCGCATGTGTTTGGCAAACAGCGCTATCGCACCGGGGACACGAGCCGCAACAACTGGCTGCTCGCCTTGATCACCCTCGGTGAGGGCTGGCACAACAACCATCACTTCTACCCGAGCGCCACTCGCCAGGGATTTTATTGGTGGGAGATCGATATCACCTACTACCTACTCAAAATATTGAGCTGGTGCGGAATCATCTGGGATCTCAAACCCATTCCGTCGCAGGTGCGTGATCACTCGTCGCGTCGGCTGACTTAAGCGTGGCCCGGATCGCCATTGTCGGCAGCGGCATCGCGGGCCTCACCACGGCCTGGCACCTGCATCGCGAACACGACATCACGCTGTTCGAGGCCAATGATTACGTGGGCGGACACACTGCCACCGTTGACGTTGATTATGGCGAAAAAACCTACGCCATCGATACCGGCTTTATCGTCTTCAATGATTGGACCTACCCCAACTTCATCGCCCTGCTGCAGGAAATCGGCGCGAGCTGGCAATGGTCCAATATGAGCTTTTCGTTGCGTTGCGAGCGCAGCGGTCTCGAGTACAACGGCACCTCGTTGAATTCGCTCTTCGCCCAGCGTAGCAATCTCCTCAACCCGCGCTTCCTGCGCATGCTGATCGATATCCTGCGGTTCAATACTCGTTGTCGGTCACTGCTCGCGGACACGAGTGCGATCGATCTCACGCTCGGTGACTACCTGCACGCAGGCGGTTACTCGGCCGCTTTCATCGAGCAGTACATTGTCCCCATGGGGCGCGCCATCTGGTCAGCGACTGGATCCGGGATGCTTGATTTTCCAGCTCGATTTTTCGTTGATTTCTTTGAGAGACACGGCTTTCTCAACATCAACGATCGACCCGTCTGGCGCACCATCAGTGGCGGCTCACGCGAATACGCGAGAAAACTCATTGCCCACTTCCCAGATCGGATCCGCCTGCAATCACCCGTGCGACGGGTCACGCGCCTCGCCGATGGATCGATTCGCCTTTGCAGCGAGCAGCACGGTCGCCAGCTCGAGGAAAACTTCGATCGCGTTTTCTTTGCCTGTCACAGCGATCAGGCACTCGCCATGCTCGAGGATGCCAATGCCCTTGAACGCGACGTACTCAGCGCCTTTCCCTACCAACAGAATAACGCGACGCTACATACCGATGAGCGCATTCTACCTCGGGCGCCATTGGCTCGGGCTGCCTGGAACTATCATCTGCTCAACCCCGACACCGAGCGTGTGGCACTGACCTATGACATGAACGTGCTGCAATCGATCGAAGCGCCGGTGCGTTTTCTCGTGACACTCAATCGTGAAGCCGATATTGATCCGGCCATGATACTCGGGCGCTACAGCTATCATCATCCCGTCTACACACCGCAAGCGGTGCGGGCACAGGCGAGGCGTCGTGAAATCAGCCACGGCAATACCTTTTTCTGTGGCGCTTACTGGCGCTATGGCTTTCATGAGGATGGCGTCGTGAGCGCTCTCTGGGCACTTGCTGATCATGCGCGCGATCATCAACTGGCGCCGCTACCACCCCCCTTGTTGTCACCGGCGCAACGGAGTCTGCGCGCCTAGGGAGCCAGCACCGATGAAGAGCTGCCTCTACACAGGACACATCCGTCACCGACGATTTACGCCGAGAGCCAACGACTTTCGCTACCGTATTTTTTTGATGTATCTTGATCTGGCCGAGCTGCCAGGGCTGTTTGATTCACACTTTTTATGGTCGGCTAGACGCCCCGCCCTTGGCTGGTTCCGTCGCGCCGATTTTCTGGGCGATCCCGCCGTACCGTTGGATGAGGCCGTGCGTAACCGAATCGCCGAGCAGTTCGGTACTCGACCCCGCGGCCCGATCCGACTGCTCACGCACATCCGATACTTTGGCTACAACTTCAATCCGGTCAGCATTTACTACGTGTACGATGAATCGGATACGAGCCTGCAGTATGTCGTCGCGGAGATCACCAACACACCGTGGGACGAGCGCCACGCCTATGTCTTGCGGGTGAGTGATGCCGAGGACGTCGGCGCGCAGGTCAAACGCTGGCAATTCGACAAGGCTTTTCACGTCTCGCCCTTTCTGCCCATGGACATGCGCTATGACTGGCGCTTCAACTCGCCCGACGAGACACTCGCCGTGCACATGGAGAACAGCCAAAATGGACAGCGCGTGTTTGATGCCACGCTCACCTTGAGTCGAATCCCGCTGAGCGGCTACGCTTTGAACCGGGCGCTGATCCACTTTCCCTTGATGACCATCCAGGTCAGCGCACTGATCTACTGGCAGGCTCTCAAATTATGGGTTAAGCGCACGCCCTTTTTCACCCACCCAGACAAACTCACCTAACCCAACCGGACCTTGCCCAACGAGACCCAGCAGACCCATGACTCGCAACGCCTTGCCCAAATCTTCGATCATTCCCATCGACACCGGCTCGATCGCCGAGGTGGTCGCCGGGCTCGGCGCGCCCTCCGCGCTCGCGCGCATCGGACGCACACTGCTGCTCAAGCAATTTGAAGGCTTGCGCGATGGGGAACTGCGCCTGATTGAGGCAGATGGCCAAACCCATTGCTTTGGGGCCCGTACCGCGAGACTGGATCTTGCGGTCACGCTGCACGTGCATCACTCCCAGCTCTTTGCCGATGCCGCCTTCGGCGGCACCGTCGGTGCGGGCGAGGCCTATATCCGCGGACTCTGGCACTGCGACGACCTCACGGGGCTGGTCCGAATCTTTGTGGCCAACCGGGACGTGATGAACGGTCTCGACAGCGGCTGGGCCTTGGTCAGTCGCCCGTTTCTCAAGCTGTTTCATCTCTGGCATCGCAACAGCCGCCAAGGCAGTGCGCAGAATATCGCTGCGCACTATGACCTCGGGAATGCGCTGTATCAGTTGATGCTGGATCCGACCATGGCGTATTCCTGCGGTATCTTTGAGCGGGAAGAATCCACGCTTGAGCAGGCCTCGATCGCCAAGTTCGATGCCGTCTGCCGCAAGCTCAGACTGCAACCGAACGATCACGTCATCGAGATCGGCACCGGCTGGGGTGGGCTTGCGATCCATGCCGCCCGCCATTTCGGCGCCAAAGTCACGACCACCACGATCTCGCGCGAGCAACATGACTACGCGCGCGAGCAGATCGATCGGCACGGACTGCGAGATCGGGTGACCTTGCTGCTCGAGGACTATCGCGACCTGCGCGGTCGGTTCGACAAGGCGATGTCCATCGAGATGATCGAGGCGGTGGGCGCAGACTATCTCGATACCTATTTACGCAAATGCTCGAGCCTGCTCACACCGAACGGCGCCATGCTGCTGCAAGCCATCACCATCCAAGACCAGTTCTACGAGCAGGCGCGCAAGTCCGTCGACTATATCCAGCGCTTCATTTTTCCGGGCAGTTTCATCCCGAGTGTCACGGCCATTGCGCAAGCCCTGACCCGTGCCACCGACTTCAAGATCGCACACCTTGAAGACATCGGCCCACACTACGCGCGAACCCTGCGTGAATGGCGACATAATTTCTTTGACAACTTGCCGAAAGTGCGAGATCTCGGTTACCCCGAGAGCTTCGTCCGACTCTGGGAGTATTATCTTTGCTACTGCGAGGGGGGCTTTGCCGAGCGACAGCTGGGGGATGTACAGCTACTGCTCACGAAGCCCGATTGTCGCCTGCCGGCGATCACGGTAGGTCAGTCGCCATGATGCGGCAGGGGGCGAGCTCGCCTCTCGGCCAGTTGCTGCAAAGATTCGGGCCTGAGGTGATCGTCACGGAGCCGCAGACGCTCGCGACGGTGTCGGTAGATCACCGAAAACTGTATCAGGGCTGCGCCCTAGCGCTCGCCTTGCCACGCAGTGTCGAAGAGGTCTCGGCGCTGCTCGCACTCTGCAATGCGCTGCGGATCCCGGTCGTGCCCCAGGGCGGCAACACGGGCTATTGCGGCGCGGCCACCCCCGACTCATCAGGTACGCAGCTGGTGCTTAGCTTGCGACGGCTCAACAAAATACGCTCGTTGCAACCCGCCAATGATTCGATGGTCGTCGAAGCAGGTTGCATCCTCGCCGATGTGCAGCGAGCCGCAGCATCCGTCGATCGATTTTTTCCGCTGAGCCTCGGCTCCGAGGGCAGCTGCCAGATCGGTGGCAATCTGTCGACCAATGCAGGTGGCCTCAACGTACTACGGTATGGCATGACTCGCGAGCTCGTCCTCGGCCTCGAGGTGGTGCTTGCCGACGGCCGCGTGCTCAGTAGCTTGGGTAGCCTGCGCAAGGACAACACTGGCTACGATCTCAAGCAACTGTTCATCGGTGCCGAAGGCACGCTCGGTGTCATCACGGCAGCAAGCCTCAAACTGTTTCCTGCAGCAATGCAGACGGCGACTGCGCTCGTGGCCATCCAAGATGTGGTCGAGGCCGTGCAACTGCTGACACGGATTAAGCAAGATTCAGCCGGTCTCGTCAGTTCGTTTGAACTGATTCCGCGTGCGGCCCTCGAACTACTCAATGAATACCTGCCTGAGTCGCAAGCCCCTCTCGCACTCGATACACCCTGGTATGTGCTGCTGGAAATCACGAGCTCGCAGCCGGCCGGGAAACTCGATGAACTGCTGCAAAGCAGTCTGGCGACGGCACTCGAAGCGGGCTTGATCTCGGATGCCGTGATCGCCCAGAACGAGCGCGAACGCAAGAATCTTTGGTACCTGCGCGAGCATATCCCCGAGGCTCAACGGCGAGCGGGCGCCAGCCTCAAGCACGATGTCTCGGTCAGTATCGATCAATTGCCACACTTCTTGCAGCAGGCGTCCGAGTGGGTGGCGCGCGAGGTGCCCGAAGCCTTGCTCATCTGCTATGGCCATGTGGGCGACGGTAATCTGCATTTCAATATCAATGAAAAAAAGGGCTGCAAGCCAGGTGCGCTGCTCGCTCGTGGGGAGTCCATCAAGCGCGCCATTCACGATCTGGTTCAGCAGTTTTCCGGTAGTTTCAGCGCCGAGCATGGCATTGGCCAATTGAAGGTAGACGAGCTTGAACGCTATAGCTCGGAGATCGAGCTCGACCTCATGCGCCACATCAAGCGCAGCTTTGACCCCAATCACATCCTGAACCCCGGCAAGGTGCTGCGTGGCTGACGTGATTCATGACTAAGGTGTGCCATGACTAAGTCAAGACTGCTGCATGCGATGCTGCGAGTAGCCAACCTCGAGCGCTCGCTCGCTTTCTATCGAGAATTCTTTGATCTGCAGGAGCTGCGGCGCATTGAATTGGTTGCGCCGACGCGCACGCTTGTCTTCATCGCGCCAACGGACGCAAACGCCGGCGACATGCAGCTTGAGCTCTGGCATGAGCCTGAATGCCGCCCGGCAAAC
This sequence comes from uncultured Acidibacter sp., assembly GCA_964533305.1. Classification (GTDB taxonomy): domain Bacteria; phylum Pseudomonadota; class Gammaproteobacteria; order Steroidobacterales; family Steroidobacteraceae; genus UBA964. The sequence goes on along the minus strand of CAZHLL010000026.1, from coordinate 11,373 downwards.
GCAGTACAGCCCAACGCGGGGCATGTCGGGATTGGGGTGAGCGACATCGTCACTTGCGTCGAACAGCTGCGCGCAAAAGGCGTCCCCATCCTGCAGGAACCTGTCGCATTGCGGCCGGGTGGACGTATCATTGCGATCATCACCGACCCGGATGGCCACGAGATCGAATTGCTATCATGACATCCTCCTCCTCAGGCCCGACCACCACCCCACCCCCAACGAGCACGGCTGATTCCACGAGCACGGCCGACTCCACGAGTCTGCCCGACTGGCCACGACCGGCGATCGCCTGGTACATGGTGATCGTGTTGATGCTCGCCTACATCCTCTCGTTCATCGATCGCGTGGTCATTGGACTTTTGGTCGGTCCGATCCGTGCGGATCTCGGCATCAGCGAAACCGAGATGAGTTTGCTGTACGGGCTCGTGTTTGCGGTCTTTTACACGGGTGTGGGTATACCCATTGCCTGGGCGATTGATCGCTACAACCGGCGCAACATCATTGCGGCAGGCGTCGCGCTCTGGAGCGGCATGACGGCATTTTGTGGAGTGGCTCGCGGTTTTGCCGAACTCGCGCTCGCGCGGATTGGCGTCGCGGTGGGTGAAGCCGTGCTGTCGCCCGCCACCTACTCCATGGCGGGCGATAGTTTTCCGGAGCAGCGCCTCGGTCGTGCGCTCTCGGTGTTCGTGATCGGTTTGCCGCTCGGAGTCGGCCTCGCGCTCATCATCGGTGGCGCGGTGATCCAGTTTGTTTCGGCCTCGCCCGAATACACCCTGCCCTTGATCGGCACCATCCGCGCCTGGCAACTGACCTTTCTGGTCGTGGGCTTGCCCGGCTTGTTGTTGGCCGTTTGGATCATGACCCTGCCCGAGCCCGTACGTCGGCGCAAAGCCGGTGAGATCGAGCAAGCGTCGATCCCAGCCACGGTTCGCTACCTGCTGCAACGCTGGCGCGCCTATGGCTCGCTTATCCTCGGCTTCTCGGTGCTCGGCATGGTGCTGAACGTTATACAGATCTGGGGCGTTCAATATTTTGTACGCGAGCTTGAAGTGCCCCTGGCCGAGGCGGGTCTGCGCGTGGGTCTCGCGATCGGTATCTTTGGCACTCTCGGGGTGCTCTCGGGCGGCTGGCTCACCGATCGATGGCGTCAACGCGGGCACCGCGATGCCGCCATGCGGGTCGGCCTGACGGCGGCGCTTGCATTGGTGCCGTTCGCCGCCACCTGTACGGTGTTGGGGGATCTCACCTGGTCGACGATTTTTTTGCTCCCCATTGGATTTTTCACAGCTTTTGCCTTCGGCGCGGGGGCCACCGGTATCGTCATCCTCACGCCGGCGCGGATGCGCGCACAGGCCTCAGCGATCTACCTGCTGTTCGTCAACCTTATTGGCATCGGGCTTGCGCCCTATCTGACTGCAGCCCTGACGCAGTACGTCTTTGCAGATGATCTGGCAGTCGGCCGTAGCAGCGCGATCGTGGCGGGTGGTGCCGCATTGCTCTCGGCGCTGCTCTTTCGCTGGGGTTTGCCGCATTTTCGTGCCGAACTCGGTCGTGCCCAAGCGGTGACCTGATACCCCATGCATGCGCGGGCAGACACCTGCATCGGCGGCCTGCACGAAGTGGGGGTGGGTGTCAGCGACCTTGAGCGCGCCATCAAAGATTTTACAGCTTACGGCTGTCACCTGCTTGAGCGAGGCCGGCTCGATGCCCAGGCCGCGCAGCAACTCTACGGCGTCACGAGCGCGGTCGAGTCAGTTCGCCTCGGGCATCTTGACTCCGACCATGGTCTGATTCATCTCATGCAGTGGGAGCAAGCCTTGAACGCAGGTCTCGGGGTCACGCCCAATCTGCGCGCGGTGGGCTCCCGCTGGGGCGTGCGCCTCACGGCCAGCGTCTTCAACATCGTCAATCATGCTGAGCTTGCGCAGAAGGCGGGGGCCACGCTCACCCTGCTGCCGCCCGAGCTTGCTGTCATCGGCGAGGTCAGCGGTCAACATGCCGTCCAGCCGTTTGCCACGCCGGTGATCGGGGTGCGCGAGATGGTGCTACTGCATCCGGAATACCGTCAGGTGTTCTTTGAGCGCTTCAATTACGACAGCCCCGGCTACGGCAAGATCCATCAGCAAAGTCTGCTGCTCACCAGCCAACACACCCACTGCGGCCTGATGATCGCCAACGACGACCCGCATATCTTCGATTTCTATGAGGACGTACTCGGCCTCAAGCGTATGCACGAAGAATGGGTGCCGTACGAAAACGCCACGGGCTCGCGCTCGATTTTCGGCCTTGAGCCCGGTGAAGGCTTTCACATGGTCGACTTCGATGACCCGCGATCAGGTCACGCACTGACCGAGCGCCGCTCCGGCAAGCTCAAGTGTGTCCGCTTTGCGAGCGGAGCAAAGATACCCGACTTGCGCGCTCACTCCCGCGCGGGCTGCCTCGGCTACAGCCTGTATTGCTGGCGCACGGCCGATATCGAGGGCCTGCATCGCCGCCTCGAATCCGCGGGCGTCGCGGGGCTTTCGGCCATCCTGCCGGACGAATTCGGTCGTCTTGCGCTCACTTTCTTTGCTCCGGATGGATATCACTGGAAGATCGTCCAATCAACCTTGTTGGAGTCCAGCTAATGCGATTTTCAACCCGATCATTCTTTTGGATGGGATTCATCACGCTTACCCCAATCAGCATCAAGGCTGAATCTTTGCACTCCCCCGCCCACCGAGCAGCCCACAGCGTCTCACTCGGCGATGTGCGTATCCATCATCAGTTATATGAGGCCCCTGCCGCTGCGACCGAGGTCACCCTTGTTTTGATTCATGGTTGGTCCTGCGATGCCCGCTATTGGGACGCACAACTCGCGGATCTGGTGGCACGCCACCCGGTGCTCACTGTCGATTTAGCCGGTCACGGTCGCTCCGAGGGCCGTCGCGACGACCTTTCCATGCGCGCGTTTGGAACCGATGTCGCGCGTGCGGTACAAGACGCCGTACCGACGGGTTCCTTGATCCTGATTGGCCACTCCATGGGCGGCCCCGTCGCCATCGAAACGGCGCTGCAGCTCGGATCTCGCGTACGCGGCATCATCGGCGTGGACACCTTCAAAAATATCGGCGCACCGCCACCCGATCCACAACAGACCGAAGCCCGCCTGCAATTCTTTGCTAATGACTTTGCTGCGGCCACTCAGATCTTTGTCAGCCAGACCTTCTTTCGTGACGATGCCGACCCCGCGCTCAAGGCGAGGATTGCCGCCGACATGGCGGCAGGTGACCCCGCCGTCGGTATCGCAGCCATTCGGGCGCTCAATGAATGGGACGGAGTCAAGGCCCTGCAGCAACTAGAGCAAGGGACCGAAGTGGCCCCACCCGTGCTCGCCATCAATGCGCGTCATGGGGCACCCACCGAGCTTGAGCGCTTACGCGGCCTCTACTCTGATTTTCAACTGCTCGAGATGGACGGCGTCGGGCATTTTTTGATGATGGAGCAGCCCGAAGCGTTCAATGACATCCTGCTGCAGGAGATCGCGCGCTTGACGGGCTTCTCGCCCACAAGCCGCGATTAACTCACCCGTCGTGATCGACGTAACAGCGCCGATCAGCGAGTCTCGGCAGATTGGGTCGACTCCACTGTCAGATAGGTAATGAGCGCGGCGCGATCGGCCGCGTTAGCAATCCCTGCGAACGCCATGGTGTTCCCCGGCACAACCGCACTCGGGCGCTGCAGGAAGCGATCGAGGGTGGCGGCATCCCACACCAAATTGGCCGACTCAAGCGTACCCGAGTAAGCAAAATCACTGACGGCTGCCGACGGACGACCCACAATCCCGGCAAGATGCGGCCCCACCTTGCGTGGACCACCGGCCTCGAGATCGTGGCAAGCGCGGCATTGGATGTAGAGCAACCGCCCCCGCTTGTATTCGGGTGAGTCCACACTCAATGAAGTAGCCGAGGAAGCGGGCGCTCCCATCAAGCACAGGCCTAGCACACCAAAGATGGGCCCGAGCGTGTTCGACATCCTTTTCATTGGGCACTCCTCAAGTGATGCCAGGTTTCTTTGAAGGCTTGGCTCGGTCACGATTGATCAGCCGAATCAATCCTTCCTGCGCGGTGCTCGCCAGCAGCACCCCTTCACGACTATATATACTTCCACGACTAAAGCCACGCGCACCGGAGGCACTTGGACTATCGAGTGCGTACAGCATCCACTCATCGGCTTTGACAGCACGGTGAATCCACATCGCGTGGTCGATACTCGCCATCACCATGTCGTCACTGTAGTAGCTGCTCGCGTGCGGACGGGTGGCCACGTTCAATAAATTGAGATCCGACAGGTACGCCAGCAGGCACTCGTGCAAGCGCGGATTGTCGGGCAAGGGCCCGATGCTGCGAAACCACACGTTCTGCACCGGCGGTCCGGGCTTGGGATTCAAAAAATCGATGGGCTCCACCGGCCGCATCTCGACCGGCCGCTCGCGAATCAGGAAGCGACGTAATTTTTCCGGCAGCCGCTCGGCGATCTCGGCACTCGGCCGCGACCAGTCGGGCAAGGTCTCAGGGGGGGGCACCTGCGGCATGGTGCTTTGATGATCAAGCCCAGGCTCAGGACGTTGATAAGACGAGGAGAACGTGAAGATCGGCGCGCCGTTCTGGATGGCCACCACCCGCCGCGATGAAAAGCTGTGTCCGTCCCGGCTGCGATCGACCTGATAGACGATGGGATAATTGAAATCGCCGCGGCGCAAAAAATAAGCGTGCAAGGAATGCACCCGCAGCTCGGGCTCGACCGTCGAGTAGGCCGCCATCAGGGCTTGGCCCAGCACCTGGCCACCAAAGACTTGGGGGCTACCGATATCGCGACTCTCGCCGCGAAACAAATTGACCTCGAGGCGCTCGAGCTCGAACTGCCTCAGAAGCTCTGTCACACGCGTGGTACCCATCAGCCGCTCGTCAGGCCACACCCAAACGTTTCTGCATCACGGGGCTCGTGGTGGTGTACTGCAGAAATTGTTTTTTCTCCGGGTACAGCCAAGCCTGGATACCAAAAGCCGCGAGTGCGGCCTCATGAAAGCCCGACAGGATCAGTTTCTTTTTGCCGGGGTAGGTGTTGATGTCGCCCACCGCAAAAATACCGGGCACCGAGGTCTCGAATTTTTCGGTGTCCACCTTCAAGGCCTTGCGCTCGAGCTCCAGCCCCCAATTGGCAACCGGGCCGAGCTTGGGGTGAAGCCCAAAGAAAGCAAACAGGTGATCCGCTGCGAGCTCGTGCAGGGTGCCATCCGACGCCTTGACGCGAACGCCCTGCAGCTGATCGCCCTCGATCATCAACGATTCCGCGAGACCCGTGAGACAACGCAGTCGACCCGCGGCCTCCAATTCGCGCATGCGCGCCACCGACGCCGGCGCCGCCCGGAAATCATCTCGCCGATGCACGAGAGTCAACTCGGGGGTCGTGGCCGCAAAATCGATCGCCCAATCAAGCGCCGAATCACCGCCGCCAAAGATTACCAATCTTTGATCGCGATATTCCGCTGCATTTTTTACGCGATAATGCAGTTGCCGCCCCTCGAATCGCTCGGAGTCTGGCAGCGCGAGGCGCCGAGGCTGGAATGACCCCACCCCTGCGGCGATGACGATGGCACCCGCATCAAAGCGCGTACCCTTGGAGGTCACCACATCAAAGCGACGATCTTCGCGCGGCGTCACCTCCATCACTTCCTCACCGAGGTGAAACACGGGCTCGAAAGGCTTGATTTGTTCCATCAATCGATCGACCAACTCCTGCGCGCCGCAGACCGGCAAGGCGGGAATGTCGTAAATCGGCTTGTCGGGATAGAGCTCTGTGCACTGTCCACCGGGGCTCGCGAGCGAATCGAGAACGTGGGCGCGCATACCGAGCAAGCCCAGCTCGAACACCTGAAACAAGCCACAGGGTCCTGCCCCGACGATCACTACTTCGGTTTGAATGACTGCGGACACCCGGACTCCTCGGCAGACGTGTGAAAAACAGGTAAATTCTAGCAGAGCATACCCACCGACCTGAGTGAAGAGGCCCCGCATGCAACTCACCATCAATAACCAGACCATGGACATTGACGTCGATGGCAACACACCCTTGCTGTGGGTGTTGCGAGATGAGATCGGACTCACTGGCACGAAATACGGCTGCGGCATGGCGCTGTGTGGCGCCTGCACCGTACATGTCGACGGCATCCCCATCCGCGCCTGCGTCACACCGGTGGCGGCCGTGGCCGGTCAGGCCATCACCACCATCGAAGGGTTATCGAGTGATCGCAGCCATCCCGTGCAGCAAGCCTGGATGGAATTGGATGTGCCGCAATGCGGCTACTGCCAATCGGGCCAGATCATGTCGGCGGTGGCCCTGCTTGCCAACAATCCCAAACCGACGGATGCCGACATTGATGCGGCCATGTCAGGCAACCTCTGCCGTTGTGGGACCTACCCGCGCATTCGCGCCGCTATCCATCGAGCGGCGGAAATCGCCGAGGGGTAATCGCGTCGTTCGATCGACCGTGACTTGATTAGGCTCGGCCGACGTTGGCGTCGTTAGGGCTGTGGTAGTACTCGCTCTCTTCCGATAGCTGACGAATCAGTCGCTGCAATTCCGCCATGCGCCCCTCCGCCGTGCTCACAGGCAAACAGTCGACGCAGCGGGGATCTTTGCAAGGCTGACGGGAATACAGCCAGTACTGAATCGCCCCCGCGAGCAGCCCATCCGCAATGTCCCAAAGATCGGCGTCCTTGTCCTGATCGGCCAGCCGGTTGCCCAAATCCACCGATTGCGTAAAGGCGGTGTCAAAACTGCTCGGAAACTCGGGAGTATCGTTATCCATGCAGCCAGTGTACCGGACCCCGCCACGCTCCCATAGTGCGCCGCTCGACCCCCAGCAATTAGGATCGCAATAAAGTTTTATTAACATTAAGGAATTTTAATGACCGAGCCCGTGAACAGTACCTATTATCCGGTCATTCTAAAACTAGGATGATAGGTCCAAATCGGGGAGCATCTGAATGAATGCGGACGGTTCGCCGCGCGTGCCAAAGGCCGTGACCTTGCCCTCTGCCGAGGACGTGGTTGAAGGATTGAGCAAGCTCGCTCCTGCGCATGCGGGCGTGCAGCGCGCCATGGAGTACGTGGCCAAACACTACGCCGAGAAGTTTCCGGCGCGCGATATCGCCGAGCACTGCGGCTTGAGCCGGTTTCAATTCAGTCGTAGCTTCCACACCGCCTTTGGCATGACCTTTCGCGAGTACTTGCTGCGCTATCGCATCCTCGCAGCCTGTCAAAGGTTGCAGGAAGCCAATGCCCCGGTGACTGAGATCGCGTTTGCCACGGGCTTCCACGACGGGTCGTACTTCGCGCGAATGTTCCGGCGCTACACCGGCATGCTGCCCTCGCAGTATGCTCGGTGGCATGCCCTCGAACGACACCGCTAATTCCACCCGCATCTGGCGTATCACGCGCGCTGGCTCTCTGAGTCGCCTGCGGCTTGAGCGCTCCGCTCTCGGACCGCCCGGTCCGGGCGAGGTCCAAGTCGAGATCGCGGCCATCGGTCTCAATTTCGCCGATATCTTTGCCTGCCTCGGACTTTACTCCGCCACCCCGCCAGGTGCTTTTGTTCCCGGACTGGAATGCGCCGGCATCATTCGAGCGCTGGGACCCGGCACCGAGGGTTGGCAAACGGGTGACCGCGTCATGGTACTCACCCGTTTTGGCGGCTACGCCACCCGGCTCAATATTGACGCCCGATATCTTTGGCCCGTGCCCTCCGGCTGGTCACTGGCCGAGGCAGCCGCTTACCCCGTGCAGGCATTGACCGCTTGGTATGGTCTCGTGCCGCTTGGTCGTATCTGCGAGCAATCTTTGGTCTTGCTGCACTCTGCTGCGGGCGGTGTCGGTGTCAACGCCCTGCGTATCATCAAAAAAGTCGGCGCGCGTGTCGTTGCAGTCGTAGGGAGCGAATCCAAACGACAGTGGCTACAGGAAAACTTTGGCCTCTCGGATGCAAGCATCGTGCTGCGCGATCGACATTTACCGGCGGCACTGGATGCGGCGCTGGCACATCACGGCGCAGGTGGCTTCAACCTGGTGTTTGATGCGGTGTATGGCCCCGTGTTTCAGGTAGGCTTCAATCGGCTTGCCCCAGAAGGTTGCTACGTGCTCTATGGCGCGGCGGATTTCATGTCACGCGGACAACGGGCCAACCCGTTACGACTGCTCACCCAATACCTGCGCCGTCCGCGGCTCGACCCACTCACGATGATTGCCGAAAACAGGGGCTTACGCGCCTTCAACCTGATCTGGTTATGGCAAGAGGTGCAGCGACTGCCGGCAGCGATGCGCGAAACGCTGGCACTCGTCCCCGAGCCGCCGATCATCGGTGCTTGCTTTGATTTTGATCAGGCGCATGCAGCCTTGCAGCTTCTGCAAAGCGGTCAAACCACGGGTAAGCTCTTGCTCACCGTGCCCGACCACGGAATCGACCCGCCACGGCCGACCGCGGAGTAAAATGCCGCATGGCCGACCCCACCCTCGCTGATCGCCCCAAGGCCAAAACCCCTCGTCCGCTGCTCGCCTTGTGGCCGTTCATCGCGCCTTATCGCGGTGTCCTCGCGGCCGCCCTCGTCGCCTTGCTACTCGCTTCCGGTGCGATGCTCGCTCTGCCAATCGCCCTCAAAGGCCTGATCGACAAAGGCATGGCCGCTGGCAGTGCTGACACCATCAACATCTATTTCATCGCCTTTCTCGGGGTCGCTGTGCTCTTTGGCGTGTTCGCCGCCGTTCGCTTTTATCTTGTGACCTGGTTGGGTGAACGGGTGGTCGCCGATATCCGCTCGGCGGTGTATCGCAATGTCATCCGCATGGATCCCCAATTCTTTGAAGTCACCCGCACGGGCGAAGTGCTCTCGCGGCTGACCACCGACACCACGCTCGTGCAGTCGATTGCGGGGAGCGGGCTGTCGATTGCGCTGCGCTCATCCATCAACCTCGTGGGTGCGTTGATTCTGCTCGCGATCACCAATCTCAAACTGCTGCTCTTGATCGTGATCGCCATGCCGGTCGTAATCGTGCCGGTCATCGCGCTTGGGCGAAAGCTGCGCGGCCTGTCGCGACGCTCACAGGATACGATCGCCGATACCAGTGGGCTCGCAGGTGAAACCCTGAATGCCATCCAGACGGTGCAGGCTTTCACACTGGAAGCGCTGCATACTGAGCGGTATTCGAAGGCGGTTGAGGCTTCGTTTGATGTCGCTGTCATTCGTACACGCGTACGAGCCTGGTTGACGGCGCTCTCGACCATGCTGGTGTTTGGGGCGATCACGCTGGTGCTCTGGTTCGGCGCCCATCAGGTGCTCGCTGGCCAGATGACGGGGGGGGAGCTTGGGCAATTTTTGATGTTGGCCGTGTATGCGGGTGTAGCTGCGGCGGCGCTCAGCGAAATGTGGAGCGAGGTGCAGCGCGCCGCGGGTGCGATGGAGCGTCTCGTCGAGCTGCAAGCCGCGCAGCCCGCCATCCAGGCCCCTGTGCAGGCGCTCTCACTGCCGGTGCGACCTGCCCATCAAGCCGGTCAAGTGGAATTCGAACATGTCGCCTTTGCCTATCCCTCACGGCTGCAAACCCCAGCGCTGCAGGACTTTTCTTTGAGTATCGCACCCGGCGAAACGGTGGCTTTCGTTGGTCCATCGGGTGCAGGCAAGAGCACCACCTTCCAGTTGCTGCTGCGCTTCTACGATCCGCTAGAGGGTTGCATTCGTCTGGATGGTGTCGACATCGCCCAAGCCGACCCCCTCGCTGTGCGGGCGCGTATTGGTCTCGTGCCGCAAGATACGGTGCTCTTTGGAACCTCGGCACGAGAGAACATCCGCTACGGCCGACCGGACGCCACCGATGAAGAAGTCGAAGCCGCTGCGCGCGCCGCCGCCGCCGATGGATTCATTCGGGAGCTGCCGGAGGGCTATGACACGTTTCTCGGTGAGCGCGGTACGCGGCTTTCCGGCGGGCAACGACAGCGCATCGCCATCGCCCGCGCCATTCTCAAGAATCCGCCGCTCCTGTTACTGGATGAAGCCACGAGCGCCCTTGATGCCGAGAGCGAACGCGTGGTGCAACACGCGCTTGAAGCCCTGATGGCGACCCGCACGACGCTTATCATTGCGCATCGATTGGCCACCGTGCTCAAAGCGGATCGCATCGTGGTGATGGACCATGGTCGCATCGTTGCCACCGGCAAACACGAGGAGCTGCTGGCCACGAGCCCGCTCTATGCGCATCTCTCAGCCCTGCAGTTTACCGACGGCAGCGCCGCTGCAGCCTGAAGGGTGACAGGTGAAGACGCCCCCCTCCGCTGTGCTCTTTGACTTTGACGGCACGTTGATCGATTCGGCCACGAGCGTGCTGGCCTCGCTGCAGCATGCGCTGACGCGCGAAGCTTGCACACCCAAAGTCACACTCGGCCCCCATCTCATCGGCCCACCGCTGCGCCGAACACTCGCTACGCTCGTGGGGAGCGATGACACTGCGCTGATCGATCGGCTCGCCCAACGATTTCGCGAACATTATGACAGCGAGGGATATCGCGCCACCGAGGTCTTTGACGGGGTGCCAGAGCTGCTCGCCGCGCTGCGCGCTGCCGAAATCGATCTTTACATCGTGACCAACAAGCGCGTTGCCGCCACTCGACAGATCCTGACCCATCTCGGCTGGTTGGATTTCTTTGTCGGCGTGTACGCGCTCGATGCCTTCGATCCGCCCCTACCCCACAAACCTGCCGTGGTCGATACAGTTCTCAAGCGACACGCGATCCCGCGCGAGTCTGGCTGGATGGTCGGCGATTCGGAGGAAGATCAGCGCGCCGCCGAGCTCAACAGCCTGCGATTCTTTGCCGCGCGTTGGGGTTATGGGGCGGTCGCGAACGCCGCAGAGCGCGTGCAACCTGCGCAACTACTGCAGGCACTCGGACTGTCATCAGCAGCCCATCTTTGACACGGCTGTCTTTGTAGCGAGCACAAAAAAAAGCGGGCCCGAAGGCCCGCTTTCTTGATCCTGGCAATACCTGGCGGTGTTGCCCGATATCTTTCAACTCAGTCGAACTTCTTCGACACACGCAGCACGTAGGAGCGACCGAAGAGGTCGTAACCCACACCCGGCGTGGTGTTGAGGAAGCGGGTCGCACCGTCAGCACCCTGACCGCCCGAGAGGAACGGCGGGTCCTGATCGAAGATGTTGCGGACCGTGCCGATCACTTCCCAGTCGGCGCCGGTGTAGCGCACCGAGAGACCATGCTCGAAATGGTTAGGCGCCTTGTTGATACGGTCGATGTTGGTCGTACCCGGATCAAAGACCGGCTCTTCATCG
>CAZHLL010000025.1:0-29302 GCA_964533305.1 uncultured Acidibacter sp. | reverse complement strand
GAAAATGGTGGCCAGAGTCGGAATCGAACCAACGACACGCGGATTTTCAGTCCGCTGCTCTACCAACTGAGCTATCTGGCCATGCCCTGAACAGAGCTGCCCCGAACGGGACGGCTATTAGACTCGGGCGGGCGATGCCCGTCAACCAGGCGCCCGAGCGGTTGGAGGTTGCGATTAAGCAAGTGGATTTCAGCCCGATGACGGGATCTGCACGCCAGCCGGGGCGTTGAAAAAGGCGAAGGGATTCAGAAACTGACGTCGCCAGAACAGCGCTTGGTCCACTTCACTCAAGGCCGCTTCTTCACAAACGGCCCGCCATGTTCGCTCAATAACCTTGACCTGATGATTGACGATCTCGGTGGCCTCGACCTGATTGAGTAGAAACCTGGGGGCAGCCGCAATGCAGACCCCCACTTGGCTGGCACGCTCTGTGCCATGGATGAGCATGGCTTGCGATGCCTGCTGCCCCGATCGCGATTGCGGGCATAGGTCATAGGCAGGCGTTAAAGCGAGTTCATGCCCATCCCAAAAAGCCGCGTGGTTGCGAGCATGGTCATCGGTGTTGCCACACAATATGTTGAAGACGAGCCGAGAGAACAACTCCCGCAAGGTCGCCTTCGGGTTTGTGAACCGGTGACGAATGATCTCTGCCAATGTTTCGTAACTGGCATAGGCCGCCATCATTTCATCGAGTTCAAATATCGTCAGCGCAGACACCATGGCACGTCTGTGCCAACGACCGTCAGACTGTACTCGATCAAAGCGCTCAATCAACAGCACATCTTTGCCGAGCGTACGGCGCAAAGACACCGGCGCGACATCGAGTCCCACCTCGGCGGCCAAACGCATGGCAATGAATTCCGCTTTGACCACGTTGTAGAGGTCAGTGCTCGCAGAAAACTTGGCGATGAACTTGTGCGAACCGTCATCAAGCAAAACCTTGGGTCTGGCACCCCCCAATGAAGTGCCATGCAGTAAGGCCTGATCCAATTCGGGCGACAGCGGTACACCCCGCTCGACGCTCTCTGCCGCGGTCAACAACTCCTCGAGTGTGGGTTGTCCTGCTTGCCTTGGCACGTACTGAATTGGCGAATGCTGAAAATCCAGCGCACCAATCCTGTCCGAGCCAGACTCCAACAAATAGGTCAACTCGCCTAAGTCGATCGGCGGAGTACCCCTGCCCAGCATGCCCAAGTTTCGATTCAGCAGCACGCGGCGCCCCCACGCATCCGGCGAGGCATCACGAATACAACTGGGCATGCTCAACCCCGGCAGCAACGGGAGGATGCCAGGGCGTAGTGGCAACTCTGGAGCATAGATCGCGATCGCGTCTTCACGTGCCAGATAACTGCGCCCGTAGTTGAAAACCAATTGCCCACCTTGTTGAGTCAGCAAACCTGCCACCACCGGTTCAGTTGCGCCGGGAAGCCAGACCCAAACATAGGCCACTGACGTGAAATCTTTGTCAGAAGTCATCTTTGACCCTCTTGGTGCGCACTCTTACGGCTTTGGGCAACAAGGTCATTTTTTCTTTGTGCAGTGCCAGGTAGGTAGTCAACTGCCGTTGCTCCCGATCAAACAGCGAGACACCACAGAGGGCGGCCACCTCAAACACTGCGCCAATGGAGCAACCGGGATCGCCGCGCTCGATGCGTTGCAGCAAGGCGCGCGAAATGCCCGCTCGAGACGCGAGATCCGTCGTCGTCATGGCCTTGGCCAAACGCGCCTCACGCACGAGTTGTCCAAACAAGGCAAGCGCGTCGAGGCTGTACTGCGAAAGCGGGCGGGAGATCGGTTTGGCCATCAAATTGACTCATTAATAAGTCTTTAAACGACTTCATGCAATATTAATGGGTCATTATCTGCCACACTGGCGCAAGGTCAAGCGACGGACTTATCGATAGGTCGGGGTCACCCCGTACAGGCGGGGCGGCATTCACGCCAAACCGCGACACGGGCGGGGTGCGCTAGAATCCCGTCGTCACCCGATGCACGCACTCCCGAGAAGAGGATCGCCGCCCATGTCCGAGAAACATTCGATGACCGCCTTCGAATTTGCCGTGCTGCTCGTCGTGCTGGCGGGCGCAGCCATTGCGATCGCCGCCCTGTTCGGCCGCGAAATCATGGGACTTTTTGGCGGCTAAGGCCTAATTCCTCAGGCCGCAGGCCTCAGGCCCAAGACCACCACTCACGACTCAGGCGGGTGGCGGTACGTAACCCTCGGGGCGGCTTGCACCCTCGCCGAAGAGAAATTTCTCCATCTCGGCTTCGAGAAACTGGCGTGCCTTCGGCTCCATCGGCACCAAGCGGTACTCGTTGATCAGCATCGTCTGGTGCGCGACCCAGCGCTGCCAACCTTCCTTGGACACGCCGCGCCAAATGCGAACCCCGAGCTCGCCGGGGTACACCGGCCGCTCAAGCCCCGCGGCCTCTCGCTTGAGCACGCTGCACTGCACCATGCGGGGTGATCCTTCAGTCATGAGCCGTCATCTCCCAACGTTGAAGCCTTCGAGGGGGTCAAGCGTAGCATCGAGCAGTTGTTTGATGGGCGCGGGCAGCCCGATTTTGGCAGTGGGGCCTGTCGAGTCGGAGGCGAAGGAGGCGTGTCGATACCACAAGCTGCGGTCGGGCTCGAGCACGGCACTCATTCTCTCAGCCACCGCAACCTGCAGCGTGTCGATGCGCAGATCAAAGTGACTAAACACGTGATCGATGGCGGGCAGCGCCAGCGGCTCGCCCTCAGCCTCAAAATGATTCGCGAGATACGCAAGCGCCGCCTCGCGCGAATCGAACTGCGGCAAACACCAAAGACCGCCCCAGATGCCACTCGCCGCGCGTCGCTCGAGAAACACCTCGGCCGCCGGGTTTTGCAGCAGCAACATCCAGCATTTCTTTGATTTGCGAATGGCTTTGGTGCGCTTTTTTTTGGGTGTCGGTAATTCATGAACTCGGCCGTGCCGTCGCGCGAGACACGACTCCTGCAACGGACACAGCGTACAGGCGGGTTTGCTGCGCGTGCACACGGTCGCCCCGAGATCCATGATGGCCTGGGTATAAATCGCCACCTGCCGATCGGGCGTATGTTGCTCGGCCAACGCCCATAGTCTTTGCTCGACGGCTTTTTGCTGAGCGCTGCCTTCGACTTCAAAGAATCGGCTGAGCACACGCTTGACGTTACCATCGAGAATCGCATGCTTTTGATCCAGTGACAGCGCAAGGATCGCTCCCGCCGTCGAGCGCCCGATACCCGGCAAGGCCGCCACCTCGGCAAAGCTTTGCGGAAACTCGCCCCCATGCTGCTCCATCACCGCGATCGCGGCCTTGTACAAATTTCGGGCGCGAGCGTAATAGCCAAGCCCTGTCCAAAGATGCAGGACTTCATCAAGCGGTGCTTCTGCCAGATCCGCAATCTTTGGGAACCTCGCCATGAACCGCTCGTAATAGGGGATTACGGTGGCGACTTGCGTCTGCTGCAGCATGATCTCCGACACCCACACCCGGTACGGGCTGCGGTCGCGCTGCCACGGCAGCTCATGTCGACCCGCCACCGAATGCCAGGCGATCAGTGCCTTGGACAAGAGGTCGCTCGAGGGTGTGACTGCCATGAGCGGAATTCTAGCCACAAGCCGACCGTTGTGTGGTGATACGGCCGTTGCCGCACCGAGGAGCGCGGTCGCGTTTGTTAGGCTTGCCGAAGGTTTAATGGGGGGTTGATCGTGGAAGACATCAGTCTATGGCATGGGGTTTTCAAGTACCTGCACATCCTGCTGTTCGTGTACTGGCTGGGCGGCGATGCTGGCGTGTTCTATTCCAGCAAGTTCGTCACCAACACGAGTCTGTCGCGCGATGCCCGACTGACGGCGTTCAAAATATTCATCAACCTCGACATGCTGCCGCGCTACTGCCTCGCCTTGATGCTGACGGTGGGCGGCGTGCTCGCCGAATTCATTGGCTATGAACACCCGCTGTGGCAGACGATCGCCATCGTGGCGCTGGGCCCCATCTGGGTGTGGGTGGTGCACACCATCCATGCACGCGAGGGTACGGAGTTTGCCAAGCGACTGGCGGATCTCGATCGCAAATTCCGCGTCTTCATGATTTTCGCCCTCATCGCCTCGGTTGCCTACCATTGGGTCACGGGGCCACTACAGGCTTATCCGTGGCTTGCCGTCAAATTGTTGCTGTTCGCATTCCTGATCTTTTGCGGCTACATGATCCGGCTCAAGATCCCACCCTTCATCGAAGGCTTCCGTACACTCGCCGCGAACGGCGCTACACCCGAGAGCGATCAAAAAATGATCGATGGCATGGGCGCGTGTCGACCCTATGTGTTGCTGATCTGGGCAGGCGTCGCCATTTCCGCCTTCCTGGGCGTGCTGAAGCCGGGCCAGGGCCCGATCGGTTAGGGAGCAGCGACCGCCCATGCGCAACTGGCGACGATGGGCGGTACTTTTGCTCCTGCTCGCCGGCGTGGGCTACGGGATCTGGCTGCGCCTGCAACCGCTGGAGTTGACTGTTGTCACCGCTACGCGTGGCCCGGCCGTGGATGCGGTCTACGCCACCGGCATCGTTGAGCCTGCCCTCGAGGTGCGGATTGCGCCGCGTGTGGCGGGGCGCTTGCGCGAATTGTTGGTCGATGAGGGAAGCCGCGTTCGTCGCGGCGAGGCATTGGCACGACTAGAAGATGCCGATCTACGGGCGGCCGTGGCCGAGCTCGAATCGCGTGCGGCCTATGCCCGTGGGCAATTTGAGCGATTGAGCGAACTGCGTGAATCCGGCCTCATCTCACTCGATGCCTTGGAGCGCGCGCGGGCGGATCTCGATGCCGCCAACGCCGCCCTCGCCCGCAGTCGCGAGCAAGTCGCCTTCATGACTTTGCGTGCACCCATGGATGGTATGGTCATCCGGCGTGACGGTGAGATCGGCGATCTCATCCCGGTCAATCAGGTGCTGTTTTATTTGTCGGGTGACGCACCGCCGCGCATCAATGCCGACGTCGATGAAGAAGACCTACCTCGTCTTGCCATCGGGCAGCGCACCCTCATCCGCGCTGATGCCTTTCCGGGCCAAATCTTTGAAGGCACGGTCGATGAAATCACACCGCGCGGCGACCCCATCTCACGCTCCTACCGCGTGCGTATTGCCCTGACGGCGGATACCCCACTCTCACTCGGCATGACGGCCGACGTCAACGTCATCATCGCCGAGCGCGAAGCCGCGCTGCTCGTTCCGACCTCGGCCTTGCAAACAAGTGTGGCGGGCGATTTTGTCTGGATCGTGAATGGCGAGCGCGTGACGCAACGCGAGGTGATCGTGGGTGTGCGCTCTCCCGAGCGGGTGGAAATCATTGAAGGTATTGTTGAAAACGATCTGATCGTGCTGCGCCCGCCGGAGCATCTTGATGCAGCCACAGCCGTGCGGGCTGTATCGCCGCCCTGACCCACCCCACAAGCGCTGCTGCCGTGAAACTGAGTTTCGATATTGCGCTTTCCCACCTCAATGGCCGACGGCGCCAGACGCTCGTCTCGCTGCTCGGCGTCATGCTCGGTGTGGGCTTTTTTTTGGCGGTGTCATCCCTGATGCGCGGCTCGGAAGCCGACATCATCAAGCGCCTCGTCGATAGCGCACCGCACATCACGATCCGAGACGAATTTCGCAGCGTAGCCGCGCAACCCGCCGAGATCGCCTTTCCGGACGGTGCGGTCGCCATCAGCAGCCTGAAGCCTCGCAGCGAGCCGAGAGGCATCCGCCAGTACCGACGGCATCTCGCCTCCATCGATGCCTTGACCGATGACGTGGGTGGCCTACAGGTGGCACCAGTGCTCATCGGGCAAGCTATTTTCAGCTTTGCAGGCCGTAACGAAGCCGTGACGCTCTCGGGTGTGGTGCCCTCACGCATGATGAACGTGAGTGCCGTTGAAGAAGACATCATTGATGGCAGTCTCGCCGATCTCGATGCCGACTCGAACGGCATCATCATCGGTTTGGCACTCGCCAAAAAATTGAGCCTGGAGCGCGGCGAAAACGTCACGGTGGTCTCCCCCACCGGCAATGTGCGCGCGATGAAGATCGTGGCACTCTTTTCGACGGGCAACGTCTCGTATGACGAAACCCAGACCTTCGCCAATCTCACGCGCGTGCAAGCGCTACTCAATCGACCCAACACCGCCAACACCATCATCGTCAAGCTGAACGATGCCTCGCGCGCACGTGAAGTCGCAGTCAATCTCGAGCGCACCACGGGCTATAAATCCGTCTCCTGGCAAGAGGCGAGCAAAGATTTGCTTGATACGCTGGTAGTACGGAACGTGATCATGTACTCGGTGGTCGGTGCCATTTTGCTGGTCGCCTGTTTCGGCATCTACAACATCATCTCGACCGTGGTGCTGGAAAAAACCCGCGATATCGCGATTCTCAAGTCGATGGGCTTTCACGCCGATGACATTCGGCAAATCTTTGTCATCGAAGGCGCACTCATCGGCGTTGCAGGCAGCCTGCTCGGCGTGGGGCTCGGTGCCGCCATGATCTACGCGCTCGGCGAGGTACAAGTGCAGCCGCCGAACTCGACCGAGGCGATCCGCCTGCCCGTGTATTGGGGGTCCGACCAATTCCTGCTGGCCGCGAGTTTCGCCATCGGTTCGGCGGTTATTGCGGCGTGGTTACCCGCGCGCAAGGGTAGCCGAGTGGAACCTGTCGATATCCTACGCGGAGCGGTCTAGCCATGAGCGTGCTGCGTGCCGAGCATCTGACCCGCAAGCTGACGGGTGAAATCGATGTCACCTTGGTCGAGGATGCGAATGTCACCATCGAACAAGGCGAGTTCGTGGTCATCCGCGGGCCCTCAGGCTCGGGCAAATCTTCCTTGTTGTATTTGCTTGGTTTACTCGATCAACCTACCTCGGGTCGCTTGCTGCTCGAGGGTGAAGACACCAGTCTCTTTGATGAGGACCAGCGTGCAGACCGACGCTTGCGCAAGCTCGGCTTCGTGTTCCAGTTCCATTTTTTGCTGGTGGAATTCACGGCGCTGGAAAACGTGATGATGCCCATGCGACGACTCGGCGCACTCAGTGCCGACGATCAAAGAAAACGAGCGGCTGAGATCCTGACGAAACTCGATCTCGCCGAGCATCTGCACAAGCGACCCTCGCAACTCTCCGGGGGTCAGCGCCAACGTGTGGCCATCGGTCGCGCGCTTGCCAATGATCCGCGCATCATTCTGGCCGACGAACCGACCGGCGCACTCGATACCAAATCCAGCGGCAACGTGCGCGACATCCTGCGGCGACTCGCCGATGACGAAGGGCGCAGCATCATCGCCGTGACCCACGATCTGCATTTTGCGGAAGCGGCGGACAGACAAATCGAGATCGTCGACGGACGAATCGTCGATGGGCCTGTCGTTAATGATGGGCGTATCGTCGCCCGCTAGGGCAAGAGCACTGTCGAGCCCGTGGTCTTGCGCGCTTCGAGGTCGCGATGGGCCTGAGCTGCCTCGGCCAAGGAATATCTTTGACCAATGCGTAATTTGACCTTGCCGGATTTGACCACGGCAAAGAGCTCGCGGGCGGAAGTCTCGAGATCTTCGCGCTTGGCGATGTAGGCAAAGAGCGAGGGCCGGGTCAGAAAGAGCGAACCCCGCTTGGCGAGCTCCATGGGCGAGATCACGGGCGGTGGGCCCGAGGCGTTACCGTAGGACACCATCATGCCGAGCGGCGCAAGACAATCGAGCGAGGCCATGAAGGTGGCCGCACCGACCGAGTCGTAGACCACCCGCACCCCGGCACCCTTGGTGAGCGCACGGGTGCGCGCGACGATATCGTCACGACCTTCGATCAAAACATGCTTGCAGCCGTGGCGTTTGGCGAGTGCGGCCTTGGCGTCGCTGCCGACGATGCCGATCACTCGCGCCCCTAGCGCCTTGGCCCACTGACACAGAATCAAGCCCACACCGCCCGCGGCGGCGTGCACCAGGATCCAATCGCCGGCTTCAACCCGACAGGTACGGCGCAACAAATATTGGGCCGTGAGGCCCTTCAGCATCATGGAGGCGGCTTGCTCGTCGCTGATGGCCTTGGGTAACTTGACGAGCACGGCCGTCGGCACTACCCGCTCTTCGGCATAAGCACCCGGCTGAGTGTGCACATAGGCGACGCGATCACCCGGCTTGAAATCTTTGACGCCGCGACCGCAGGCGATCACGACCCCGGCCGCTTCGCGCCCAAGACCCGCGGGCAAGGGCATGGGGTAGAGGCCCGTGCGATCGTAGACATCAATGTAATTGAGACCGATAGCCGTGTGGCGCAATAGCACCTCGCCCGCGCCGGGTCGGCCGGGATCGACGTCTTCAAAAGACAACTCCTCCGGGCCGCCGACCCGGTGGAGACGAATTGCCTTGGGCATACCGCTCCTTTAAAGAGCGGATTCGTCCGTTTCGCCAGTTCGGATTCGGATCACCCGCTCGATGTCCGTGATGAAAATCTTGCCGTCGCCTACTTTACCGGTTTTGGCCGCCTTGACGATGGCCTCCGTCACTTGCTCGACCAGATCGCCGCGAACCGCGACTTCGATCCGAGTCTTGGGCACGAAATCAACCACGTATTCAGCACCGCGATAGAGCTCCGTGTGCCCGCGCTGACGACCGAAACCCTTGACCTCGGTCACTGTCATGCCCGAGACACCAATCTCCGACAGAGCGGCCCGCACGTCGTCGAGCTTGAACGGCTTGATGATGGCTGTAACGAGTTTCATGGTCTCAACTCCCATTTTCTTACTGGCATTTTCTTACTGGCTGTTCTCGGTCGATGTGCCGGCCCCGAGGACGCAGTTGCCAGACATATTGCACCTTCCGTGCCACGCTGGCGAGGCCTTTGCTTGCGCAAATTCCGCGAAGAATATCGAGCAAACATCGTGGATAAGCGAGCAACAGGGCTCTTCCTGCACCAAGATGGCGCAGCCACGGACCCGCGCCGCCCGGAGGTGGTGCGCCAGTGGAGATGGACCGAAGGTGATGGGCCAGAGGTGGTGAGAATGCTCAGCCCACTTTATGCTTCTCGATGACATGGATGACATCATCATCGTTGGTGCCGGACAGGCCGCCGCCCAATGCGCGGAAAGCCTGCGTCGCAAAGGTTTTTCAGGGGCGGTGACGCTGATCGGGCGCGAACCCCACTTGCCTTACCAGCGACCCCCCTTGTCCAAGAAGTATCTGGCGGGTGAGCTCGGTCTCGATCGCCTGACGCTGAAACATCAAAAGTTTTTTGATGAGCAAAACGTGCAGGTGCGCCTTGGTCGCGAGGTCACCGCGATCGATCGAAGCGCGAATCTCGTGCAGCTGGATGATGGCGCTCAGCTGCCTTACCAACATCTGGTACTCGCCACTGGGGCCTCGGTGCGCAGAGTGTCCTTGCCCGGCAGTGACGCGCGCGGCGTGTTCTATCTGCGTGATCTCGCCGATGCCGACCAACTGCGCACCGCGATTGCGGCGGGCCGACGAGCCGTGATCGTGGGCGGTGGTTATATCGGCTTGGAGGTGGCGGCCACCCTGCGACAACAGGGCATGGCGGTGACGGTGCTCGAGATGGCGGATCGAGTCATGAATCGCACCGTCGCCGAACCGGTCTCCCGTTACTACGAGGCCGAACACAAAAGTCATGGTGTCGACATCCGCCTCGGCGCCAAGCTAGAAGGCTTTGAGTGCGATGCTCAGGCTCACGTCACCGCAGCCATCACCGGTGACGGCCCGATCGCAGCCGATCTCGTGGTGATTGGTGTCGGCGTGCTACCGAATGATGAGCTCGCCCGCGCTGCAGGGCTCGCTTGCGACAATGGCATCGTGACGGACGAGTACTGCCGTACCTCAGACCCACATATCTTTGCCATTGGCGACTGCAGCAATCATCCTTCTCTTCATTACGGTGTGCGCGTGCGCCTGGAATCTGTGGATAATGCCTTTGAGCAAGCCAGCACCGTGGCCGCCAATCTCACGGGGTCCGTGCAGGCTCACAATAAAGTGCCGTGGTTCTGGTCGGATCAATATCACCACAAACTCTTGATCGTGGGCCTATCGACCGATCACGACCAGATAATCTTGCGGGGCGACCCGGCCGCCCACAGCTTTTCCTGTTGTTATCTCAAACAGGGCGAGCTCATTGCCATCGACACCGTCAACATGGCCAAAGATCAGATGGCCGCGCGCAAGCTCATTGCCGCGCGCATGCGACCTGATCCGCTCAAACTCGCTGATATCGGTATTGCACTCAAAGATTGCGTTTGAGTGACGGCTCTTCGAACACCGGTAGCTCAGGGTAGCGGCCGAGACGCAGGATCATGGCGCCCGAGATCAGGAACAAAGCCACATAGACCCAGAGCACGGGCGTGTGCGAACCCATGACGTCGTACACGCGATTGGTGATGATCACTGCCGTGCCGGAGCCCAAGGTCCACGCCGCATACTGCCAGCCGTAATTTTCGCCGTAGGCACGGTTACCAAAATAACGCGTAATCAGCACCGCGATCACATCAAGCTCGGCCCCAGCCGCAACACCAATGCAAACGGCTGCGATGAGTGCCGAGGTGGTACTGGTGTCCACCGCGAGCAGAATCACCCCCATCACGGGAAACACCAGGATGATCACGGCGACGAGGGGAGCAAAGAAACGATCCATCAAAAATCCGGCAAACGCCCTGCCTAAAATGAGCGCGAGTCCCAGCGCTCCCTGCACCGCCGCTGCCTCATCGGCAGAGACCCCGCGGGCGCGCAAGATCGGCACGAGCGGAATTAACACGCCACCGAGACCTAAAGCCAACAACAGAAAGGCACCGAGCATCAACCAAAAGCGCGGTAATTTCCGCGACTCGGCGGCGGTGTAGCCCACCAATACCGGTGCCGCACTGGTTGGTGTCGCCTTGGCGGGTACCGCGTCGCCTGCGGGCGCCCCCGAGTACTTGGCTGGCGACTCGTCTACCGACCGGTCCAAGGAGGCACCATCGAGCCCCAGCCCGACATCGGCTGGAGAATCTTTGAGCTTCCAGAAGACGAGCGGCAGAGTGATCACGAGGGTCAGGATGCCAAGTCCTGCATAGGCACCGCGCCAGCCCACTTCGCTGATCAAATATTGAGACACGGACGATAGTACGGCCCCGCCGATACCGATCCCCGCCAGTGCCGCACCAAAAGCCTGACCACGGCGACGATCAAACCAAGCGGCTATCACGCGCGAATAGGCGATCGAGGAGGTCCCCGCGCCGATCAAGGGGACCAGTGCAAAAATTGCATAAAAGTGCAGCAGACTGGGCGTGAGCCAATAAAGCGAAATCAACGCGATGGCAAACAGCACGATACCGATCAAAGCCCAGCGCCTGACGCCCTGTCGATCAAATAATTTGCCGATGTACAAAGACGAAACGACGGTGACGACCGTGCCAACCAGAGTGACGACGGCGTATTCGGTCTGACTCCAGCCGAACTCGGCGGTGATGGGACCTTGGAAAATACCAATCGCAAACAGATTGACCGAGGCGATACCGGTGGCAAGACCAATCATGGTCGAGAACACGAGACCGCGCGTGCCGCGCGGCAGCGCCGCCAGCACTATCGCTGCAATCGCAAGCGCAATCACCGCGCCGCGAAAGAGCGGCGCCACCCAGAATGCTGCCGCAAGCAAAAAAACCGCGACCAGCAACAACGGCCGGTCGAAACGCACGTCCATCATGACCTTACCCCCCCTGACATACTCGGTCGGTCAAAACGATGATCGAGCGACTACACTATGGCGAAGCCGGCCATCGTCTGGCTGTTGGATCATAACGGGCCCCCGGGGGCACGCAAGGAGTGTTGGCATGACTCACCATTCGCGCAGGATCCTCGCCCTCATCGCTGTGTGGCTGTTGATCGCAAGCCTCGTGCCGGCGCATGCCCAAACCGACGTCGGGCCGGACCCACAGGAGCCAAAGATGATTTCGATCGCGATCCATGGCGGCGCGGGGGTGATTGCCCGCTCACAACTCGGCGAAGATGGGGGAGCCGCGTATCGCGAAGCCCTCGGTGCTGCGCTCGATGCCGGGTACGACGTGCTCGCGCAAGGTGGGAGCAGCCTCGATGCCGTCACCGCCGCGGTGCGCTTGCTGGAGGACAACCCACTCTTCAATGCAGGCAAGGGTGCCGTGCTGGCGCATGATGGCAGTGCGGAACTCGACGCCTCCATCATGGATGGCGCCACGCTGCAAGCGGGCGCCGTCACGGGCCTACGCCACATTCGCAACCCGATCGATCTCGCGCGCCGAGTGATGGAAGATTCACCCCACGTCATGCTCTCAGGCACAGGTGCCGAGGAATTTGCGCTCGAGCGTGACTTTTCTTTGGTTCCCAACGAGTACTTCATCACACCAACCCGCAAGCGGCAGCTCGAACGGGTGCTGCAAGGTCGCACGGCCCCGCGCAACGAACTCGATGGTCTTGGCACGGTGGGCGCCGTGGCGCGCGATGCCAAAGGCAATCTGGCGGCAGCCACCTCAACGGGCGGCATGACCAACAAGCGTTGGGGACGGATCGGCGACTCCCCGATCATTGGCGCAGGTACTTATGCCAACAATGCAAGTTGTGCTGTCTCCGCCACGGGCCATGGCGAATATTTCATTCGCTCGGTGGTGGCTTACGACATCTGCGCATTGATGGAGTATCGAGGGCTTTCTTTGGCCGACGCCGCCCGCGAAGTGGTGCAAGGCAAGCTGCGTGAGCGCGGTGGCGAGGGCGGCATCATTGCAGTGGACGCCGATGGCAATGCGGTACTGGAATTCAACAGCCCGGGCATGTTTCGCGGCCTGCGCACCAGCAACGGCCAGCGCCTCGTCGCCATCTACGCCGACTGAACACGCTCGTAAGGGACCAAGCTCGAGACTTGCTCAAGCCCTCAGGCAAAATAATCCGCCAAAAATTCTGCAAACGGCTTTTGAGGTGCGCGCGCCACCGACTCGGCTTCCTCGAGTGAAGCCGTCGCAGTATCTGCAAAGCCGGCAAGGCGGCCGGCATTCGGCACCCAATCATTGATCAAAAAGCGCTTGTGCTCCGCCGACATGGCGAGCGCATGATGAAAGAAACTCTCTGCCGAGGTCTCCACGGCTTTGGCGAGTTGGGCCGAAGGTGTGAGCGTGACATCGTCGAGCTTCGCCCGCTGCAACGCGAGTGCCGTTGCGTACGGTCTTGCGGCATCACCTGCATCCAGAAGTTCGGCAATTCCCTGCATCTGGTCGATGATTTCTTTGGCCCAAGTCAGCATGGGGATGCTTCGACCCTGATCACTGAGCATGAGATCCGGCTCCCGGCCCGCGCTTGCGACCGAGACGTGATTACCATCGAGCGCCAACTGTTCGGCCGCATCCATCAGGGGACTCTCGCGCATGAGACAGAAGGCGAGGAAAGCCTCAATGAACCGTAGCGAGTCAGGTGCGATCCCGACGGCATCACGAGCGCTGATGTCGAGTGACCGTACCTCGACGTACTGAACACCCGCACGCAATAGCGCCTTGGTCGGACGCTCACCCGAACGCGCGACACGTTTTGGACGAATGAAAGCGTAGTACTCGTTTTCGATTTGAAGCAGATTGGCGTTGAGCTGCCGATATTGGCCGTCCACCCCCACACCCAATCTTTGATACTCAGGATGTGGTGTCATAATCGCTCGAGTAAGATCGTGGACATACTCCTCGACACTGTTGAGCGATACCGCAAGCTCGGATTGACTGCGGTTGCGATAACCGAGATCGCTCATGCGCAAAGACGTGGCGTGAGGCCGCCAAGCCGTACCCGGTACAAAGTCGGGCAGGTCCTCGCCACGGGCCCGCAAGAAGGACTTGCAGACCATGGGTGATGCGCCAAACAAATAGAGAATGATCCAGCCGAAACGCCGATAGTTTCGTAGCAGATCAAAATAACTCTGCGAGATGAAGTCCCTATCCGAGCGGCTCTCGCGCACGGCGGCCCAAGGCTCCCACAACGAATCGGGGAACGAATAATTGAAATGCACACCGGCAATGGCTTGCATCACGCGGCCATAACGCAACCCCAGTCCTTCGCGGTAAATAGTCTTCATGCGGCCGATATTTGACGGCCCGTACTGCGCGATCGGGATACTCTCATCGCTCTCGATCCGGCAGGGCATACTGGTTGCCCACAGCATTTCATCGCCGATATGTTGGTACACGAAGTGATGCAGATCGGTGAGATACGCAAGCAGACTTGCGTTGTCGGCGAATGTTGGCGTCACGAGCTCGATCAAAGCTTCGGAATAATCGGTCGTGATGTTCTCGCTGGTGAGCGCCGAACCGAGACCCTGCGGATGGGCCGTCGTCGCGATGTAGCCCTCAGGGGTCACGCGCAAAGATTCCTTCTCGACACCACGGCGACCGCCGCACAGCGCATCCTGCGCACGCATGTTGATCAATGCGGCGAGTCGTCGTTCAAAGGAGCGATCAATACGGGTCTTGGGCACGAGATGTCCTCAGTACTGGCAGGCTTCAGGCCCGGGCACGCTGCACGCCAGCGCGGGATAGGCCACTGCGAGATCAATCACCAACGAATGCGACCGCGCAGAACCTCAAAGGCCATGGTGAAATCACCGCGCAAACTGTAGAGCGGGTGACGGAACGTGGCCGGTTTGTTTTTTTCAAATACGAAATGCCCCACCCAGGCAAAACCATACCCCGTCAGGATGGCCGACAGCAGGAACCACGGCTCCCACAAGACTGCCAAGATGAGCTGCAGCAGAGCCCCTAGCGTGCCGATCACATGCAGACGTCGCGAGGTGCGATCGGCATGCTCGGCTAAATAATACGGATAAAACTGCTGAAAGCTCTCGAAGGCCATCGCCCAACGTCGTGTCCCATGCCTGCCCTGAGTCGGCATCTTGCTCCCAAGCCCTGCCTCGCCGCAATCGGGTCTTTGCCCCGACGCCGCCTCGCAGCCTAGACTTGGCCATTCTGTCGTGCATCAGGGAGAGCCTCCGTGAACCGAGTCACCCATCATTTGTCGGTCGATCGCAGCAGGTCGGATCGGCGCAGAACTGCCGGCCGCATGCCGCTGCGCGAGTCGCTCATCGCCTTGTCCTTGACCGTGACGCTCGGCGCCTGTGCTGCAAGCCCCGCCTTGCGCGGCGATGGCACCGCATCCACTCAGCCTGCCACGGCAGTCGGCACTTACCCGTCAACCTATGTCGCGCCCACGGCTGCGCCCACGTTGATACGCCGTGCCACCGTACTGATCGGTGATGGCCAACGTCTGGATGATGCTGATGTCTTGTTGCAGAACGGTGTCATTGCTGCAGTGGGCTCGGCGCTCACCGCGCCCGCAGGTGCCGAAATCATTGATGCGCGTGGCAAGTGGGTGACACCCGGAATCATTGATGTGCACTCGCATCTCGGCGTGTACCCCGCGCCCGGTGTCGAAGCCCACTCGGACGGCAACGAAGCGACTTCACCCTCGACCCCCAATGTCTGGGCTGAACATTCGATCTGGCCGCAGGACCCGGGCTTCGAAATGGCGCTACAAGGTGGTGTGACCACGCTGCACGTGCTGCCGGGCTCGGCCAACCTGTTTGGCGGTCGATCGGTCACCGTCAAAAATGTGCACTCTGTGACCTATCAAGGTATGAAGTTTCCGGATGCGCCACATGGACTCAAAATGGCCTGTGGCGAAAACCCGAAACGCGTGTACGGCAATCGCCGCACCGCACCATCGACCCGGATGGGTAATGTCGCCGGTTGGCGTGCGCAATGGATCGAGGCGCAGGAATATGCGCGTGATCATCAGCAGTACGCCGAGCGTGTGGCCAAAGGCGGTGCCAACAATCCCATGCTGCGCCCGCCCAAGCGTGATCTGCGGCTCGAGACCCTCGCCGCCGTGCTCGAGGGAGAGATCCTCGTGCAACACCATTGCTATCGTGCCGACGAAATGGCCATCGTGCTCGATCTCGCCCGTGAGTTTGACTACCGGGTCACGGCTTTTCATCACGCCACCGAGGCCTACAAGATCTCCAACCTGCTCGCCGAGCGCGAGGTGTGTGCAGCAGTGTGGGCCGACTGGTGGGGCTTCAAGATGGAATCCTACGACGCGATCCCCGAGAACATGATCCTGGTGGATGCGGCCGCCAATGGTTGCGCCATCGTGCACTCCGACTCGGATGAAGGTATTCAAAGATTGAATCAGGAAGCCGCCAAGGGCATGGCCTTTGCCAAGCGCATGGGAATCGACATCACCCCCGAACACGCGATTCGCTGGCTCACCGCCAATGCGGCCCGCGCGCTGGGGCTTGCCGATAAAATCGGCACCCTTACGCCGGGCAAGATGGCAGACGTCGTGATCTGGGATCAAAACCCGTTCAGTGTTTACGCCCGCACCGAGCAGGTTTTCATTGATGGAGCTTTGCGCTTCGATCGCAGCAAGCCCGCCGCCTTGCCGGAATCGGACTTTTTGCTTGGACAACCTGCAGCCAATACCGCCGCTGCACGCTTTGCCACGGAGGTTGCACCATGAGCTGCGACAAAACGAGCCGTCAAAACATGAAGCGCCTGAATGTGTGGACGCTCTACAGCCTGGCCTTTTGCGCTGTCTTGGCTGCGGCCCAAACCCCGGCACGGGCTAATGACCAATTGCTGATTCGCAACGCCACGCTGCATACAGCCGCGGCAGGCGAGACGGCAGCACAAGCCAACACCGACCTCCTGATCGAGGACGGGGTGATTACGCAAATCGGCCGCAATCTCGCTGCAGAGGCGACCATCCCCGTCATCGATGCGGCGGGTCGCGCGGTTACACCGGGTATCTTTGGTGGTCTCGGTCGGATCGGCCTCGAAGAAATCGGCCTCGAGCAAACCACAGGCGACTACGCCCAACGGTTGGAACAAATGCGGCCAGAGTTCGATGTCACCCTCGCCTTCAATCCCGAGACGATGTCACTCGGCGTGCACCTGAAGAATGGCATCACGTTCAGTGTGCTCGCTCCGGCGTCGAGCCGCGGCGGCAGTCTGGTCGCAGGGCTTGGTGCGTCGACCGCACTGGATGGCAGCTTGCCTGTGGCCACCCGCGCGATGTTCGTGGACCTCGGCGGTGACGCCAATGATTTGTCCGGCGGTAGCCGTGCTGCACAGTTCATGTTGCTGCGACAGGCATTCGTCGAAGCGCGCGCGCCCAACCTCGTGATGGTGCACGATGAGCGCCTGCTCAGCCCTTCCGGCCGGCAGGTACTAGTGGACTTCATCAAAAATCAGGGCGTGTTCGTGTTTGATGTGGACCGTGCCATCGATATCCAGCGCACCGTGGACTTTGCACAAAGCGAAGGCATCCGCGCCGTGATCCGGGGTGGTGCCGAGGCTTGGCGTATTGCGCCGCAACTCGCGACCGCCAAGATCCCGGTCATCGTCGATCCGCTCGAGAACCTGCCGTACAGCTTCGACAGTCTCGGCGCCACGCTCGAAAATGCGGCGCGATTGCACAAGGCGGGAGTGCAGGTTGCGATCTCGCTGCGCAGCCCGCAAGTGTACAGCGCCGGCAAGACTCGCCAGGCTGCGGGTAACGCCGTCGCCCATGGTCTGCCGTGGGCGGCAGGGCTTGCGGCGGTGACACGTATCCCGGCGGAAATCTTTGGCGTTGCCGATCAATTCGGCAGCATCGCCATCGGTCGCAAGGCGGACCTAGTGATGTGGAGTGGTGATCCGCTGGATGTCGCAAGCCTGCCTGAACTTGTGATCAGTAATGGCAAACAGCAAGCCTTGGCATCACGTCACAGCGCACTGCGCGACCGCTATCACGAGCGAGTGAAACAAAATCTTGCGCGCTGAGAGAAGACACAGATTCGGCTGCTACCTCGACGAGTTTTACCTCGACGAGTAAAGGAACAAAGAGGATCTTCGAGCATGCTGGTGGGCGAGCAAATACGTCGAGTGGCCGTCGTAGGCGGGGTACGCATCCCCTTTGCGCGGGCGTATGGCGCCTACGCGGATGCCACCAATACCGCCATGCTGACCGCTGCCTTGCAGGGGCTCGTCAAACGCCACCGCCTGCAGGGACGGCGACTCGGCGAGGTGGCCGCCGGCGCCGTCATCAAACACTCGCGCGATTTCAATCTCACCCGCGAAGCCGTGCTCGACAGCGGCCTCGATCCGCACACGCCTGCGTTCGATTTGCAGCGCGCCTGCGGCACGAGTCTCGAAGCGGCGATTCTGATCGCCAATAAAATCGCCCTGGGCCAGATCGATGCCGGCATTGCCGGCGGCGTCGACAGCATCAGTGATACGCCTGTGGTGTATCCGCGCAGCTATCAACGCGTGTTGCTGAAGGCGTTTCGGGCGCGCAGCATCGGCGCACGGATCGCGGCGCTCACGGGGATCCGGCCCTCGCACTTCAAACCGCAGACCCCCGATGCCGGCGAACCGCGTACGGGACTGTCGATGGGCGAGAGCTGCGAGCTCATGGCCAAGCGTTGGCAGATCAGTCGCGACGAGCAGGATCAGCTTGCCTGCGACAGCCATCAACGAGCAAGTGAAGCCTGGCAAAGTGGTTTCTTTGATGATCTGGTACAGCCTTTTGCAGGACTCGAGCGTGATGACAATCTGCGCAGCGACACCACGCTGCAAAAGCTGGCGGCCTTGCGGCCGAGTTTTGATAAACGTGCAGGGACGCTCACGGCGGGCAATAGCACGCCGCTGACCGACGGCGCCTCGACCGTATTGCTTGCGAGTGAACAGTGGGCGCGGGAACAGGGCCTGCCTGTGCTCGCGTGGTTGAGCTTTGGCAAAGCCTGGGCGGTGGATTTTGCAGCAACGGACCCCGCCCAGCGCGAGGGTCTCTTGATGGCGCCCGCCTATGCCGTGCCGGCCATGCTCGCCGACGCAGGGCTTCAGCTGCAGGATTTCGACTACTATGAAATCCACGAGGCGTTTGCCGCACAGGTGCTTTGCACGCTCAAGGCCTGGGAGTCCAATGATTTTTGTCGCGAGCGACTCGGCCTGAGCGCACCGCTAGGCCCCATCCGCCGCGACCGACTGAACGTACACGGCAGCAGCCTTGCGCTCGGGCATCCATTTGCCGCGACCGGCGCACGCATCATCGCGACCTTGGGCAAAATTCTCGCCGCAGATCAAGGCGCGCGACGCGGTCTCATTTCCGTATGTACTGCAGGCGGCATGGGTGTGACTGCCATCATGGAACGCGCCTGAGCTCAACCGCGACCGCTACTGCCAAAGCCGCCGTCGCCGCGCTCACTGGCAGTGAATTCTTTGACCACCTCGAGCCTGACCTGCACCACGGGTACGATGACGAGCTGGGCAATCCGCTCGCCGGGCTGGATGGTGTAGAGGCTCGTGCCCCGGTTCCAGCACGAGACCATCAGCTGGCCCTGGTAATCCGAATCGATCAAACCGACCAGATTGCCGAGCACGATACCGTGTTTGTGACCCAGCCCCGATCGCGGCAAGATCACGGCGGCAAGCCCGGGGTCATCCAACCAGATCGCCATGCCGGTCGGCAGCAAGGCCGTGGCGCCCGGCGCAAGATCCAGCGGAGCATCGATGCAGGCGCGCAGATCCATGCCGGCCGAACCCGCGGTGGCATACGCGGGCAGCGGAAACTCGGCGCCAAGCCGAGGATCCAGCACACGCACCTTGAGGGGGGGTAGCTGGTTGGGTATCGGGCTCATGTGCTCGCCTGCGCGGTCAGCTTTGCCGCGATCAAAGCGATCAACTCACGTGCAAGCTCACGCTTGCTGGCGCTGGGTAACTGCTGTCGCCCTTCAGGCCACAACACGATGAGCGCGTTCTCGTCGCAATCGAACGCCTTGCCATCACCCACCTCGTTGGCAGCAATCATGTCGAGCCCTTTGCGCTCGAGCTTTTCTTTGGCATACGCCTCGACATCATGCGTCTCAGCAGCGAAGCCGACCGTGAAGGGTCTCTTGGACAATGCAGCAACATCTGCGAGGATATCGGCCGTACGCTCAAGCTCCATGGTGATGCGTTCAGCGGATTTTTTGATCTTGCGGACGGCCGTTTCGCTGGGTCGATAATCGGCCACCGCGGCCGTACCTATGAAAACATCCGCATCGCCAATCGCGGCCATCACCGCCGCGTGCATTTGCGCAGCGGTCTGCACGTCGATTCTTTGAACATCGTGCGGCGTGGACAAAGCCACCGGGCCCGCCACGAGCACCACCTCGGCACCGGCTGCGCGAGCGGCCTCTGCCAGTGCAAAGCCCATTTTGCCGCTACTGCGATTGCTGATGTATCTCACTGGATCGATCGCCTCGCGCGTGGGGCCCGCCGTGATCACGAGCTTGCGGCCCGACAACAGCGCGGCCGGTGTGGTGCTGCGCGCAGCGAACATCGCTTCAATGGCGGCGGCGATCTCGAGCGGTTCGGACATGCGGCCATCGCCCGTCTCGCCACAGGCCTGACTGCCATGACCCGGGCCAATCACGACCACCGCCCGGGCGCGCAGCGCTGCCACGTTTTGCTGAGTGGCAGGCTTGGCCCACATCAAAGAATTCATCGCAGGCGCCACTGCCACCGGTGCGGCGGTAGCGAGGAGCAGCGTGGTCAGAAGATCATCCGCCCGCCCTGCTGCCACCCGCGCGAGCAAATCGGCCGTGGCCGGTGCAATCAGCACGAGATCCGCCCAGCGCGCCAATTCGATGTGCCCCATGGCTGCCTCCGCCGCCGGGTCCCAGAGATCAGCACGCACCGGACGGCCCGAGACCGCTTGAAAGGTGGTCGCCGTGACGAATTGCTGCGCGCCTTGGGTCATGACCACCTGCACCTCGGCGCCCCGCTCGCGCAAGCGACGCACGAGATCCGGCGTCTTGTAGGCGGCGATACCGCCGCTGACGCCCAGCAAAATGTTCACGCCTTGCAATGTCGCCATGTCTCGAACTCGTCTCCGTACAAGTTGGGATTATCAGCCATAACCAGGCAATAAGGGCCGCATCCGGCGAGAATCGTCGCTCGTGCTCGGCAGGCTGGTTCGCCATGCTCTCCCCATGACCGACCTTGAATCCACCGACCTTGAATCCACCCGCCTCGGCGATCCATTCAGTCATTGCAGCGATCAGGATCTGTTGCGACTGCTGCTGCCACGGCCTTCGCGGCTGCTGCAACAGCAGCTGCGGGCTTGCGGCTCGCTGGGCAGCCTGTTGCGGCAGGCGCGCGAGCTAGGGCGCGAGCAGCCGCCTGACCCGAGGACCCAGAGGGAGATGGCGCGCCTGACCGCCGCACTCGAGCTCGCCCGTCGGCATTATGGGGCTGATCTCGTGCACCGCTCGCTCCTTGAGAGCCCGCTGGCCACGCGGCGCTTCCTTACGGCTCGGCTGCGCGATCTGCCCTATGAGGTGTTCGGCTGCCTGTACCTCAACACCCGTCATCACCTCATCGCCTTCGAGGAGCTCTTTCGTGGCACCTTGGATGGCGCTGCCGTGCATCCGCGCGAAGTATTGCGTCAGGCGCTCAGTCATAACGCCGCCGCCATCATCGTGGTGCACAATCACCCCTCCGGCGTCGCTGAACCGAGCCGCGCCGATGAAGCCATCACCCGGCGCCTGAGCGAGGCGCTTGCGCTGATCGAGGTGCGGCTGCTCGATCATCTGATCATCGCGGGGCCGCACACGGTCTCGCTCGCCGAGCGCGGCTTGCTCTGACCCTTGCCGAGCGCCGTGCAGACTGGTATAAAGCACACCCTTTTGCTCGGGCGCTATCCGTCCTGGCAGACACAACTAATTGATTTGGAAGGGCTTCGTACCATGTCTCGGGTCTGCGAAATCACTGGCAAGCGTCCTGTCACGGGCAATCGCGTCTCCCACGCCAACAACAAGAAGCGTCGCCGCTTCCTGCCGAACCTGCACACGCAGCGTTTTTGGTTGGAGGGTGAGCAGCGCTGGATCTCGCTGCGGGTCAGCACCAAGGCGTTGCGCACGATTGAAAAGAATGGCCTCGACGCCGTGGTCGCCGATCTGCGCGCCCAAGGCGTGAAGATCTGATTCGGAGCGATTGGTCATGCGCGAAAAAGTCAAATTGCTGTCCACGGCCGGAACCGGTCATTTCTATGTGGCGATGAAGAACAAGCGCTTGCATCCCGAAAAGATGGAAGTGCGCAAGTACGATCCGGTCGTGCGCAAGCACGTCGCCTACAAAGAAACCAAGATCAAGTAAGCCGTCGGGGGGCGGCTGCCGCCCAGAGGCAAGTCGCCCGCTCGCGCCCCTTGGCAGCCGAGGCTCATCATGCCCGAACTGCCCGAAGTCGAAACCACTCGTCGCGGTCTGCTGCCACATGTCAGGCAGCAGCGAATCGTCCGTCTCACTCTGCACGAGCGGCGCTTGCGCTGGCCGGTACCAGCCACCTTGCCCGCCAAAGCCGCGGGACTCCTGATCGCTGACGTCACCCGACGCGCCAAATATTTGCTGCTCGACCTTGATCGGGGTGGTCATTTGCTGATTCATCTTGGCATGTCCGGCAGTCTGCGGATCGTGGAGGCCAACACGCCACGTCTTAAACACGATCACTTCGAGATCGAACTCGAGAGTGGCCTCAGGCTGCGCTTCAACGATCCGCGGCGCTTCGGCTCCCTCCACTGGCTGGAAGGCGACCCCTCGACCCATCCGCTGTTGGCGTCGCTCGGCCCCGAACCCTTGTCTGCCGCTTTCGATGCCGATTATCTTTGGTCGCGCCTGCGAAAGCGCAAGATGGCCATCAAATCTTTGATCATGAATGCCAATATCGTGGTCGGCGTCGGCAATATCTACGCCAGCGAGTCCCTCTTTCTGGCAGGCATCCGACCTGGGCGCCAAGCCGGCAAACTGACCCGCGATGAGACCACACGTCTCACCGAAGCCATCAAGCTTGTGCTGCAACAAGCGATCGATGTGGGTGGCACTACGTTGCGGGATTTTGTCGGCGCCGATGGCAAGCCCGGTTACTTCAGACAAAAGCTCCATGTTTATGAGCGTGCGGGCGAACCCTGCCGGCGCTGCGGGGAGAGCATCCGCACGCGAGTGCTCGCTCAACGCGCCACCTACTGGTGCTCCGCTTGTCAGCGCTGACACGCCGGCAGCTGCGGGCCCACTTTCGTCGCGTAGATCCGCGCATGGCGGATCTGATCGAAGAGGCCGGCCCCTACCGTCTTCGGCCCGAGCCGGTCAAATCCCCGTTTCAGCATCTGGCCCGCGCCATCCTCGCGCAGCAAATCAGCGGCCGTGCTGCCCTGACCATCACCGCCCGGGTGATCACCGCTTGCGGCCTCGATCCGCTAGCGACCAACGAATTCCCGACACCCGCGCAATTACTCGCCACCTCTGAAGCATCACTTCGAGCTGCCGGTGTGTCGCGATCGAAACTGCTCGCCTTGCAGGATCTCGCGCAGAAGACCCTGCAGGGACTCGTACCCGAGAGTCACGCTCTGCAGACGCTCGATGATGACGTCATCATCCAAAGATTGACAGTGATTCGCGGCGTGGGGCCATGGACGGCACAGATGATGCTGATCTTCCAACTCGGCCGACCCGACGTGATGGCTGCAACCGACTACGGCGTACGCAAGGGCTTCAAACTTTGGTATCGCAAACGCGACCTGCCGAGCCCTCAAACCCTCGCAAACTACGCTCAGCGCTGGGCACCCTACCGCAGCGCCGCCTGCTGGTATCTTTGGCGAGCCGTTGAACTCAGGACGCAGACAGACGCTTGAAGACAAGCTTGATGACGAGTCGGTCTTTTTCGGGCGATTGACAGGGTCGATCCGCCTCCGTAAAAGAGAGCGGCCGCTCGCCGCCGTCGAGCGCATAACTCATCGTCAATGATTTTGCGCCGAATCGGTCATCGTGAAGTTCGCAGATCGCCCGCAAGCACTTGCCGAGCCCCGCACCCGCATCACCATGCAGATCGAGCGCCCAAGGGTTGACCCTGCAATCAAGCGCATATCGCCCGCGATCGACGGAGGCGCCTGCTCGATCAAAAATCACATAGCGATCCGCATCAAATTCGAGATGCGCGACTTGCATCTCATCCACATCCAGTGCCCGCCCACTCAAAGTGGCGGCCGTCGGATGCCAGGGGCCGGTGAGATCGCGCGACAAAAGACCCGTACGCCCCGACCGTCAGGGATGGCGGCGATGGCGCGCGAGCGCCGTGGCCACCACGGGATGCACAAACTCGCTCACGTTGCCGCCCAAGACGGCGATCTCTCGCACCAACGTGGATGAGATGAACGTGAACTGTTCCTGGGGCGTCAAAAAAACCGTCTCAAGATCGGGCGCCAGATGACGGCTCATGTTGGCGAGCTGAAACTCGAACTCGAAGTCAGAGACTGCGCGCAGGCCACGGATGATGACATTGAGGCCGTGCTTGCGGGCGAACTCCACGGTCAGACCCGAGTAGCCCACCACTTCGACATTATCGAGCCCGGTCACCACTTCTCGCGCCAATGCCACACGCTCATCCAAAGAAAACATCGGCGCCTTGTTGGGGTTTGCCGCCACCGCGATGACGACCCGTGAAAACATTTTGGAGGCACGACGGACCAGATCATGGTGACCGTTCGTAATGGGATCAAATGTCCCTGGATAGAGCGCAGCGCTCATGCCCCTGTCCCCTCGGCTTTGTTGTACTTGTAGAGATGATACCCGACCTCGCCTGCCGTGCTCTCACGCCAATGCTCCCAGAAAGGCGGAAGCGCCAGCGGCAGGGCATCACGAGACCGCGCTGGCACTTCGAGGTAGACGAAAGCCTGCGGGGCGAGCCAGCAACCTCGCTCCAAGGCTGCGATCGAGGCCTGCCACAGCCCCTGATCAAAGGGCGGATCCAGAAACACGATATTGAAGCTGGGAATATCGACTGAACGACCCTTGGCGAGCCAGGAGAGCGCATCGACGCGCTCGGCTGAAAATCGGGTTTCATCGATCTGCCACTGACGCAACTGCGCACGAATCGCAGCGATGCACTGCGGATCGCGATCGAGCAAGACGGTATGAGCCGCCCCCCTCGACAAAGCCTCTATCCCGAGCGCCCCGCTGCCGGCAAAGGCATCGAGCACTCGAGCGCCGGCAATGTATGGCGAGAGCCAGTTGAACAGCGTTTCGCGTACCCGATCGGGGGTGGGACGTACCATCGAACTTTTGGGAAAACGCAGCCGCCTGCCCCGATGGCTACCGGCAATGATCCGAACTTCCTGTGCTTTCGTGGTCACCACTAGAGGTTAGCAGCACAGCCACAGCGGTGCGCGAGGGTGCGCGAGATCGCCTAGAATCGGCAGCCATGCCAGAGACCCCTTCTTTCTTTCAGCGACTGCGTAACGCATTCAGTCGCAATGAATCCGCCCAGGGCAAGGGACTGGCCAGTGACCTGGCGCGATTGATTGGGCCGCGGCGAATCGATGCTGCGGCGCTAGATGAACTCGAGACACGGCTGCTCGCCGCCGATGTCGGTGTCGAGGTGACTGAGACACTGCTGGAAGATCTGCGTCGGCGCGTGGCGCGACAGGAACTCGGCGATGTTGAATCCCTGCTCAAAGCCCTGCGCACGGAGATCGTTCGGCAACTAATGCCAGCTGAACGCGCGCTCGATTTCATTGATTCACGCAAGCCATTCGTGATCATGGTGGTCGGCGTCAACGGCTCAGGCAAAACCACGACCATTGGCAAGCTCGCAACGCGCCTGCGCGCCGAGGGTAAACGGGTGATGCTGGCGGCGGGAGATACCTTTCGTGCGGCCGCGGTCGAACAACTCGGAATTTGGGCCGAGCGTAGTGGCGCGGAATTGATCGCCCAGACGACAGGGGCGGATCCAGCCGCCGTCGGTTTCGATGCACTCGGGGCCGCTCTTAGTCGAGGCGCGGATGTACTGATCATCGATACCGCTGGTCGACTGCAAGCGCAGACCCAGCTCATGGAGGAACTCAAAAAAATCAGGCGTGTGCTTGGCAAGTTGGATCCCACGGCCCCCCATGAGGTACTGCTCGTACTCGATGCCAATCAAGGTCAGAACGCCTTGCGCCAGGCCGAGCAATTCACCGCCGATGTCGGCGTCAGTGGTCTGGTGCTGACCAAGCTCGATGGCAGCGCCAAGGGCGGCATCGTGCTCGCTATCGTACGCAAGCTCGGTTTGCCTATACGCTATGTGGGTATTGGCGAGGGCAGTGAGGACTTCGGGCCCTTTTCGGCCGAGGCGTTTGCAGATGCCCTGATCGGCAAGACGGAACAGTCATGATCCAGTTCGAACGTGTCTTCAAAAAATATCCGAATGGCCGTGAAGCGCTGAGCGATGTCTCGCTGCAGATCGAGGCGGGCGAATTCGTTTTTTTGACTGGTCGCTCCGGTGCAGGCAAGAGTTCGCTGCTCAAATTGATCGCATTGCTTGAGCGACCGACGCGGGGAAAGCTCGTGGTCAATGGTCAGGACACCGGACAATTACCACGACGCGCCATTCCCGCCTATCGGCGGCGGCTCGGCGTGGTATTTCAGGATCATCAATTGCTGATGGATCGTCCGGTCTACGACAACATCGCCCTGCCGCTCATGGTGTCAGACACGCGATTTCGCGATATCGATAGACGCGTCCGTGCGGCACTCGATCAGGTTGGCCTGCTGGGTCGCGAGCGCGCACTGCCCGTTGAACTTTCCATCGGCGAACAACAACGGGTCGGCATTGCTCGCGCTGTGGTAGCCAAGCCCACGGTATTGATCGCGGATGAACCGACGGGCAATCTCGATCACAGTTTGGCGCGCGATGTGATGAACCTGTTTCAAAGATTTCAGGAAGTTGGTGTGACCGTGGTGATCGCGACCCATGATCTGGCCTTGGTGCAGGAACTCGGGCATCGCGAAGTGCATATCGATGACGGCAAGGTGGTCGCATGATCTCCCCAGTCACTTATTTCATGCGCCACGTACTTGCGCTGCTCGGTGCTCTTGGTCGACTGGTGCGTCGACCTCTCGGGACGACGCTGACGGTGTTTGTTATTGCACTGGCGCTCGCCTTGCCGACCGGGCTCTGGTTGCTCGTCAAAAATGCCCGCATCGCCACCGGCGGCCTCGCTGACACCGTGGAGCTGGCAGTCTACCTGCGAACGGATGTATCGCTTGCAACCGCACAGGATCTGGCAGCACGCGTGCGGCAACGCAGCGGTATCGAGTCGGTGATTCTGGTGAACGCCGATGAGGCACTCAAAGAATTCCGCGAGTACTCGGGCTTTGGCGAAGCGATCGATGCCCTCGGCGAAAACCCCCTGCCGCATCTGCTGCGAGTGCGGCCGCTTCTGGAGCAAGCCGACCCCGTGAGTATCGCCGCCCTGCAGCGCGATCTCGGCAGCTGGTCGGAGGTGGAAGCCATCCGCTATGACAGCGAATGGCTGCGCCGGCTCGAGGCCACGTTCGGGGTGCTGGATGCTTTGTTCGGCGCGCTCAGCACCGTGTTTGCCCTGGGGGTGCTCGCAGTGATCGGTAATGCCATTCGGCTCGAGATCGCCTCCCGACGCGCAGAAATCGAGGTCACCAAGCTGGTCGGCGGCAGTGACGCCTTCATCCGCCGCCCCTTCCTCTACAGCGGCTTTTTCTACGGCCTGTTGGGCGGAGTCGCCGCCATCCTGCTGCTCAGCCTGCTGGGTCTCGTGCTGCAGGGCCCCGTCGCGGCCCTGTCGGCGGAATATGGCAGTCGATATGGTTTGGCTGGCCTGCACCCGGAGGAGGCGGCCATCCTGCTCGGCGTCAGTGCGGGGCTCGGGCTGCTGGGCGCATGGGTGGGGGCTGCCCGCCAGCTGCGCAGCATCGACCCCCGCAGTTGAGCGGCGGGATACGGCGGCACACCGAAGGCGCGCTCTATTGGGCAGGCTTAGCACTCTGGCAAATGGAGTGCTAAACTGAGGGCCGGAGGTACTTCAGTCATGACCACCCAAGCTTTGGCAATCCGCGACGCTGAGCTCGCGCTGACGGGCCCGCTCGGTAGTCTCGACGCCTATCTCGAGCGTATTTCCCGCGTCCCCGTGCTCACGCGCGAGGATGAGTACGCACTCGCCCGTCGGCTGCGTGACGCTAACGATGTCGATGCCGCGCGCACACTGGTGCTCTCGCACCTGCGGTTCGTGGTGCATATCGCCCGCGGGTATCGGGGCTATGGCCTGCCGATGGGGGACATCGTGCAAGAGGGCAACGTGGGTCTGATGAAGGCCGTCAAACGCTTTGATCCGGAACTCGGCGTGCGCCTCGTATCGTTTGCCGTGCATTGGATCCGAGCCGAGATCCATGAGTACGTGCTGCGTAACTGGCGCCTCGTCAAAGTGGCGACCACCAAAGCGCAGCGCAAGCTGTTCTTCAATCTGCGGCGTATGAAAAAGAACCTCTCCTGGCTCTCTGCGGATGAAACTGCGGTGGTCGCACGAGAGTTGGGTGTCTCGCCCTCCGAAGTCACCGAGATGGAACGCCGGCTGTCCGCACGCGATCTGTCCTTTGATCCGCTGGCGGTGGCAGGGGAGGATGACGAATCCTACGCACCCACCCAGTATCTGCCGGCGCCGAACGCGGACCCTGCGGTCAGCGTGGAAGACGACGAATGGGAGCAAAGCACACAACATGCGTTGCGCCGCGCCATTGAAGAGCTGGACCCTCGCAGCCGCGACATCGTCCAAAGCCGCTGGATGGCAGGCGACAACGACAAGGCCACGTTGCACGATCTCGCTGCCCGCTACGGCGTCTCCGCCGAGCGAGTGCGTCAGCTCGAAGCCAACGCCATCAAAAAATTGCGTTCTTTGATGCTTACGCCCGCCTGAGGGCGGCTTCCTCAAACACCACAGCGTGCAAACGAGCGGTGCGGGCGGCATCGCTCGCGTAGCCCCCGGCAAGCGTGATCACGAGCGGCAAACCCTTGGCCGAGGCAAAATCGAGCACCCGCCGCTCGCGTTCACGCAAACCCTGCTCGGTGAGCTTGAACCGTCCGTAGCGGTCGCCCGCCATCACATCCACACCCGCCAGATAAAAAATCACCTCGGGTGAAAAGCCGCGTAGCAACTGCGGTAGCGCATCCTGCAAACGCTGCAGATACTCATCATCCCCCACGCCGTCGGGCAAACCGATATCCAGTGTCGAGCGCATTTTTTGAGCGGGATAATTTCGCTCGCCATGCATGGAAAAGGTGAATACCCGGGTATCGTCTTCAAAGATTGAAGCCGTGCCATTACCTTGATGCACATCAAGATCAATGATCAAGGCGCGCTGCAGACGCCCTGCATGCTGTGCCTTGCGAATGGCGACCGCGACATCATTCAACACACAAAAGCCCTCGCCATGA
>CAZHLL010000024.1:0-29644 GCA_964533305.1 uncultured Acidibacter sp. | reverse complement strand
GTCTGGGCGCGCTCGATGATTCGATTCAAGCGGTGTCAGGGATCGCCATGCTCAATGAAATGGTGCTGGGTGAGCCGCGCTATCTTCCGACGATTGTCGCCGATAAGACCACGGCCTTGACGGTGGTGTATGGCGTGCTTGCGGCGCTCTTTCACCGCGAGCGTACCGGCGAAGGGCAAGAGCTCGAAGTGCCGATGTTCGAGACCATGGTCAATTACGTGATGGCCGAGCATCTTTGGGGTATGACCTTTGAGCCGCCGATGGGCAAGCCCGGCTATGTGCGCCTCATGAGTCATCACCGCAAGCCCTACAAAACACTGGATGGCTACATCGCAATCCTGCCGTATCTCGATGCCCACTGGGAGAAATTCTGTCGTATCACTGGGCGAACCGAGCTCATTCAGGATCCGCGGTTTTTGACGCTGGCAGACCGGGTTCGCAACATTGACGATACCTATCAGATCACGGGTGAAATCATGGCGACCCGCAGCACGGGCGATTGGTTGTCTGCCTTCGATAAATCCGGTGTGCCGTTGATCGTGGTCAATACTTTGGAGAGCCTCACCACCGATCCGCACTTGACGGCCACGGGATTCTGGCAGTTCGTCGATCACCCGACCGAGGGCAAGCTTCGCATGCCGTCTTTCCCTGTCAATTTTGGCAGCACCAAGGCGTCCATCCACAAGCATGCGCCACGCTTGGGCGAGCACACCGAAGAAGTCCTGCGTGAGGCCGGCTTGTCCGCCGAGACGATCAAAGAATTGACCACGGTCGGTGCGGCGCTCACGGCCGAGCAGGCGGGCAAGACTGTCACCCGCGGCGGCGACTAACGCGCGAGTCGCGTCAGTCGGCGAGCCCGTACACTCTCAGCGCATTGTCGCGCAGGAATTTGCGCAGGGGTTGCTCGCGCAGGCCGAGTGCGAGCACTTCATCCATCGTACGCTTGAAGCCGAGCACCGGGAAATCGGTGCCGAACATCACCTTGTCCTGACCATAAGAGTTGATGTAGCGCACAAAGGCCTCTGGCCAATACTTTGGGCTGTGCGCATCGGAGCCGATGAATACGTTTTCGTGCTTCCAAGCCATCGCGATCATTTCATCGGTCCAGGGGATGCCCACGTGAATGCCGATGAGCTTGAGCTCGGGGAAATCACAGGCAATGCCATCAAGCAGGATGGGTCGACCCACGCTGCGCATGGGCGCTTCCTTGGCGTAGACCATTGATTGGCCCACTTGCATCTGGATCGGAACCCCGAGCTCCACGCATTTGGCGTAAAAAGGATAGTACTTGGCGTGATCGGGGGGCAGATCAAACCAATGCGGGTAGACATGCGCACCGATGAAACCCATGTTTTTGACGGCATCTTCCAGCGCGCGCACCCCATTCATGCCCTCATAAGGATCGATCCCGGCCATCGCATAGAACTTGCCCGGATATTTTTCGACCGCACGAGCTACCACGTCATAAGGAAGGTGAAAGGACCCGGGCAGTCCCAACCGGCCGACCTTCGGCGCAAACAGGAACGCGCGTTCGATGCCGGCTTCCGCCATTTGCGCGAGCTGCTCTTCGAGCGAGACGCCCTGCATATTCGTTTTCGATTTCATCTTGCCGGCGAAGAACTGCTCTTGCCAGCCGGGGCGGAAGCTGAGCGCCTCCTCGGTCCAGATCCCGGAGACGATATCAATGGCGGGGACAGGGGAGGTGGCGTTGGCGGTCATGAGTGGGTCGCTCCGGGTGAACGTGTCGTTGACGCATCATCTTGTCTGTAGCGCGTCATTATGACGCTGCTGGGCCGCAGCCAACGGCTCGTACACACCGCTGACCGAGGAGGCGTCATCATTCTTAAGCGAGGAACGCATGTTGTAAAAGCGCAACATCAATGGGGCGTGAAGCAACGAAGTCCGTTGCTATCGGATGACAGTCCCTCGTACACTGCAGGTTGATTGACTCCGTTTGTCTAAGGAAAGATTCAGGAGGCCCCCATGTCCCAAGGTTTTTCGCGTGCGTCGCTGGTCGGCGCGGCCGTTCTCACTGCGTTGACGGGCACGGAAGTGTTCGCTCAGGAAGCCCAACTCGAAGAAATCGTTGTCACCGCTCGCCAACGTGCGGAGCGGATCGAGGACGTGCCTGCGACGGTGCAGGCGTTCACCGCCCAAGAAATCAAAGCGGCGGGTATCGAGCGTCCACAAGATTTCATCGCCCTGACCCCGGGCGTGGCGCAGGTGCAGACCGCCGAAGTGGGTGATCTACAGGTCACGATCCGCGGCATCAACACCGGCCGCGATGCCGAAACCAACTTTGCCTTGGTGGTCGATGGCGTGTTGCAGACCAATCCGCAGGCACTTAACCAAGAGCTGAACAACGTTTCGCAGATCGAAGTGTTGAAAGGTCCGCAGGGCGCGCTCTACGGCCGTAACGCCGTATCGGGTGCCATGATCATCACCACGCGCGAGCCGGGTGACAGCTTCGAGTTTGACGTTGGCGGTGGCTATGGCCAATACAACAGCTTCAAGCTGAATGCTTACGTGGGCGGCCCACTGTCGGATAATTTGCGTGGTTCTCTATCGGCGTATACGCGCGAGACCGATGGGCAGTGGGAGAACTCCTTGCTCGGTTGCGACGATTGCGTTGATTTCTTTGAAGAGACCGGTGTCAGCGGTCGATTGATGGGTGCGTTGGGCGACAACGGCACCTTTGATGCCAAGCTCAAGGTGTCGATGCTGGAAGCCGGTGCGATCAACTTCAATGCGTCCTTCGCCTTGCAGGAGGCAGCGTTGAGCGGCTTTGGCGATCTCTTCTGGGAAAACGCCAACACGCACAATTTCCTTTATTTGAACAACATCAGGCCGGAAAACGAGCAGGAGAACATCAATTTCTCGCTCAAGACGGAGTTCGACCTGACGCCGGGAACCTTGACCTCAGTGGTCGCCTATAACGATCAGAAGAATTACTTTTTGACCGATGGCACCAGCGCGGCCTTCGGCCTGTATGCCAACGTGGCCTCATGTCAGGCTTCCTTGGCGGCACGATCCGCCGACACACCGCTGCCGCCGCCGTTCTTCTATCCTGGTTTGTTGCCGCCTTACGGCCCGGTCACCTGCGATGGCTATCAGTATCAGGAACGTAATCAAAAGGATTTGAGCTTCGAGTTACGCCTGACTTCACCGGGCGACCAAGCCTTGCGTTGGGTGGCCGGTGTCTACGCGGCTGACATTCAGCGCCGTGTGGTGGTCTCGCAGGGTTCGGACAACGACGCGGGGTTTGTGGCGCAGCCGCTCGTGCGTACGGGTGGACCCAACCCGACCGACTTGCTCTACGACGATGACTTTGACAGCACGGTACTCGCGGGCTTTGGTCAATTGGCGTACGACGTGACCGAGGGCCTTGAGCTCGCGCTCGCGCTGCGTTACGACGAAGAAAAGCGCGAAGTCTCCAACAACGTGCCTAAGATTGGGCCGCAGACGCCCGGATTCAGTGGTTCGGGTTCGTTCATCAACCCGGCTTATGACGTGAACCCCGCGCTCACGTCCATCCCGAGTCGCGAACGCACCTTCTCGGAGTTGCAGCCGAAGTTGTCGGCCAACTGGAAAGCGACGGACGACTTCGCCGTGTTTGCGTCCTATGGCGTCGGGTTCCGCTCCGGTGGATTCAATTCTTCGGGTAGCCGCGATACCGTAGAGCTCAACTTCGGTGGTCTCTGCACCGGCCCGACACAGTGGGAAAACATCGCCATCAGCACCTTCCTGACGGTGCCTGCTTGTAATGCAGACGGTTCGGACCGTTCTTTGAGCAACGTTAACGACGAGTATGAGAAGGAAGTGTCGAAGTCCTTCGAGGCAGGTTTCAAGGCCTCACTGCTCGATGGTTCGCTCGCGATTAACGGTGCCGTGTATCAAACCGACAT
The DNA here is from genome assembly GCA_964533305.1 of uncultured Acidibacter sp. GTDB lineage: Bacteria > Pseudomonadota > Gammaproteobacteria > Steroidobacterales > Steroidobacteraceae > UBA964. The sequence continues at coordinate 25,739 of CAZHLL010000024.1, read as the reverse complement.
CGAAGACATGCAGTTCTTCAACTTCCTCGCGGGTCCCTTTGGTCTGTTGCGCGTTGTGACCAATGCCGAAGAGGCCGAGGTCAAAGGGGTCGAGATCGATGCGCGCTGGCGCGTCAACAGTATCCTCACGGTGTTTGCGGGCTACGGTACGGCTGATAGCGAGATCAAGCGCTATGACGGGCGCCCGTACACGGCGGGCAACAAGATCCCGTATGCGCCGGAGTACACGGGCAATGCCGGTATCGATCTCAAGATTCCGGTTGGATCGTCCGATTGGGTCGTGAACGCCCGCTTGGATGGCTCGTTCATCGGCGAGACTTGGTTCAGCACCGTGCAGGCGAACCAGGTGCCGAACCTGTTCACTTACTTTGGCTTCGGTCAGGGTGAGTTTTCCAAGCAGAAGCGTGATTCCTTCTCGCTCATGAACGCGCGGCTCGGGGTATCGAATGGCACCTGGAGCGTCACGGCCTGGGGTCGAAACATCACGGACGAGGATTATCTCGCCGAGGTGATTCCGGCGCCGGAGTTCGGTGGCTCGTTCATCCACGATGCGCCGGGTTCGTCCTGGGGCGTGGATTTCGCGTACTCCTTCCGTTAATCCGCGCAAAGACGTGCCGCTATCGAGCGGCTGACGTTGAAATGAGAGGCCGGGCGACGCAGGTTGCCCGGCCTTTTTCATGGCCGAGCGAGGTTCAATGAGCATTCGGTGTAAACTTTCGCCGTGAATCGCACCGAGATCCAGTTTCCGCCTAAGCATGCGGCGCTGCGCGAGGATGTGCACCTGCTGGGTTCTTTGGTCGGCGAGGTCTTGCGCGACCAAGGCGGAGAATCCCTGTTTGAGGTTGTCGAAACCGATCGGCAATTGGCCATCGCCCGTCGCAATGGCGATGCCGCCGCCGAGGCGCAGCTTGAGCAACGCACCCGCGGTCGTTCACCGGCGCTGGCCCGGGAGCTTGAGCGCGCGTTCACGGCGTGGTTTCAGGTGGTCAATCTCGCCGAGCAAGTCCATCGAGTGCGACGCCGGCGCGCTTACTTTCAGGATGATCGCGATAAACCTCAGCCGGGTGGGGTCAGCGCGGCCATCGCGGTACTCAAAGAAAACGGTCTCGATCGCAACGGTGTGCTGAATTTGCTGCGTCAGTTGCAGGTCGTACCCGTCTTTATGGCGCACCCGACCGAATCCACTCGCCGTACCATCTTGCGCAAGCAGCAGCGGCTGGCGGATTTATTGTTTGATCGTCTAAACCCGACGCTGTCACCGAGTGAGCAGCGGGCCTCGGTCGCAGAGATTCGTAGCGAGCTCACGACGGGTTGGCAGACCGGGGATCACCCGCGCCAACAAGTGACCGTGGCGGATGAGCGCGAGCACGTGATGTTTTATCTGGCGGAGGTGCTGTATCGCGTTCTGCCAGATTTCTATGACGAAATCGCCGAGGCGATCGGTGCGCATTTCGGCTCAGCACCGGATCCGATCGAGATTCCGACCTTGATCCGCTTTGCCACCTGGGTGGGTGGCGACATGGATGGTAATCCCGATGTGCATGGTAAGACGATTCGTGAAACGCTCGCCCGTCAGCAGCAGGCGATCGTCAATTCCTATTTTATTGAGGTACAGGAGTTGGCCCAGATCCTGTCGCAGAGCGGCAGTCGGGTGGGGGTGAGTGAGGCGCTGATCCAACGCAGTGCCGACTACGCGCTGTTGATGCCGGATGTACGCTCGAGCGCACCGGCGCGCTATGACAGCATGCCGTACCGGGTTTTTTTGGGGCAGGTGGCCGAGCGGCTGCGGGCCACCTATGAGTCGCGGTCGACTGGTTATGAGAATCCTCAGCAGTTCCAGCGTGATATCGCGCTCGTGGCCGATAGCCTGATGGCCCATCGTGGACGGCACGCCGGCCTGCATTCGGTGCGGCGACTACAGCGGCGCATTGATACGTTTGGTTTTCATTTGGCGACACTCGATGTCCGCCAGCACAGCCTGATCCATCACGGCGTGATTGCGCGTGCCATGGATGAGCGGGATTGGCTGGACCGCGATCCGTCATCACGGCATCGACAACTCGTTAAGTGGTTGGAGAACGACACGGGTCCAAAGACTGAGCTTGATGCACTGGGTAAGCGTACCTTGGCCGTTTTTACTACCATGCTGCAATGCCGTCGACGGTATGGCAATGACGCCGTCGGTGCCTACGTGGTCAATGGAGTGCAGCAAGCCGATGACGTCCTGGCTCCGCTGTTACTGGCTCGGTGGGCCGACGCCGTTGACAAGAACAGCGATCTGATCGCGATCGACTTTGCGCCAATGTTTGATTCCATGCAGGCATTGCGGCGGGCGGGTGAAAGTCTCACTTCGGCGCTGGCAGAGCCGCTGTATCGCAAGCACCTTGACGGGCGTGGCAAGCGACAGATGGTGTGGGTGGGGTACTCCGAGAGTAGCAAGCAGGCGGGCATCATCGCTTCGCGCTATGCCGCCTATCAGGCCCAGCAAGCCATCGTCGATTCTTTGAATAGGGCTGGAGAGAAGCAGCTCCTTTGTCACGCACGGGGAGGTAGCATCCCGCGTGGTGGTGGCCGGGTCGATACCATGTTAAACGCCATGCCCCCGCGCGCGATCAATGGCTGGCTTGCGCTCACGGAGCAAGGCGAGAGCATCAATCATCACTATGGGTTGAGTTCGATTGCGCTGCGCACCCTCGAGCGCGCCTTTGGAGCCTTGTCGCTGGCCACCACCAAGGCACAGACGGAGATCAATTCAGAGTGGGAGGCGGTCGCCGCCTGTATGGCGAGTCACAGCGAGCGTCGATACACGGATCTCGTGATCCACACATCGGGGTTCGAGTCGTGGTTCCGTGCCGTCACACCGATCGATGTGATCGAACGCATGCAGATCGGTAACCGACCCACCACTCGCGCCGGGCAAACCGGTCTGCTCGCACTTCGCGCCGTGCCGTGGGTGTTTGCCTGGACGCAGAATCGCATGCTGCTCCCGGGTTGGTATGGGGCGGGTAGCGGTTTGCACGCTGCGCTATCCGAGTTTGGTCTCGATGTCTGTCGCAAGGCCTGGCAGGCGCCTTTCATGAGTCATCTTTTTTCGGACCTTGCCATGATGCTGGCGCGGACCGATCTGGCCATTGGCTCGCACTATCTCGCGTTGGCCCCGATAGAGGGGCATCAATATTTTGACCTGATCCAGGCCGAGTATGCACTTGCCAGAGAATCATTGCTGCAGATCACAGGTTTCGAAGAATTACTTGACGATGACCGCATGCAGCAGCGAGCCCTCCAGCTGCGTAATCCTTACGTGGACCCGATCCATTTGATGCAGGTGGATCTATTGGCTCGCTGGCGAGCGAGCGGCAGAGAAAACCGCGACTTGCTTGAGGCATTGCTTGCGAGTATTAATGGGATCTCGCAAGGCTTGCAGAGTACTGGGTGATGTACGCTGGATTTATCGGTCGGTTTATTTGTCGGGATGTGGTGTTGTGCGCCTGTGTCGTCTCGATGGCTTATGTCAGCTCTGCCGCGGACGCCGCCGATTTTTCACTGAACGAGCTGACGGTCTCTGCGATCTCCGCGTGGCAGGGTCGTAATGATGTCGAAGTCCCGAACGACGGCACGGCTTCGCGGTTCGCGCTGGATGCGTTGACGGGTGAGGGGCCCATCGTGGGCGGTCGGGTCGAGCTCTCGGGAGCGATCCGCGACCGGCAGGAGTGGCGGGTGCTGCTGGCGCCCTTGTCGCTTGCCGAGACTGGTACTAGCATCACGGATATCGGCTTCCAGGGGAAAATCTTTGGTGAAGGCCCCATCGATGCGCGGTACCAATTCAATTCTTGGCGCGTCACCTGGCGTTATCTTTGGATCGATCGACCTGACCTTCGGGTCAAGGTGGGCTTTACCGCCAAGCTGCGTGACGCGAGTATCCGCCTGCGTCAGGGCTCAGTCGATGCTCGCAAGGATGACACGGGTTTCGTGCCGCTGCTGCACGGTTCGTTGGAGCGTCCTTTGATGGATCGATGGGCGTTCCAGGCCGACATTGATGCCTTGGGCGGTGGACCTGGCTACGCGGTCGATATGGGGGCGGGCGTCTCGTATGCGCTAACGGATGATTGGCGGCTCGGCGCGCAGGTGAGATTTCTGGATGGTGGCGCAGATAACGACAAGGTCTATGCCTTCGCGCGCTTCACGAGCATCACACTCGGTCTGACTTGGCGTCCTCGTTGACCGGTTTGTCTTCTTCGAGCGCGAGTCGCGACGGCGCATCGAGATCCTCGAACTGTCCCTTGTTGACCGCCCAAAAAAAAGCCCATACCGCAAGCGCAACCAGGCCGATGGATAGCGGGATCAAGAGATAAATGCTTTCCATCAAGCCTCCGGCAGGGTCATTTTGGTGAGCCGCTGAGCGTTGAAGACGACCAGCAGCGAGGAGAGCGACATGCCGATGGCCGCCACCCAGGGTGGCATCAGTCCAAGCGCGGCGATGGGCAGGGCGGTGAAATTATAGGCCGCCGCCCAGCGCAGGTTTTGGCGAATGATGATGAGGGTGCGCTTGGCGAGCACAATACTGCCCGGTACCGAGTCGAGGTTGTCACGCAACAGTAATAGGTCGGCTGCGGCATGCGCGAGCGAGGAGCCACGACCCATCGCCATCGACACGTCGGCGGCGGCGAGCACAGGACCATCATTGATGCCATCGCCGATCATCAGCACTCGACGTGTGCCGTCACTTTGCAGTTCTTTGAGTCGGCTCAATTTCTCTGGCGGTGACTGTTCCGCGTAGGCGTCTTCAATGTCGAGTCGCGAGGCGACATGCCGGACCGTGCCGGCTCGGTCTCCACTGGCAAGCGCCACATGCAGTCCCAGCGTGCGCAGGGCGGCCATGCTTTGCCGTGCTTCCGGGCGAATTTGGTCCGCCAGCGTAAAGCGCACCAATAGACCGCTGCGATTCGCAAGCCAAACGCAGGTGTCTTCGTCATGGAGCTCAGCGGCATCTCCGCGAACAAACGCTTCGCGACCGAGCACCCAGTCTTCGCCTGCCACATGACCGCGAATGCCTTCGCCGGCGGTTTCCTTGGCATCATTGCTTCGAATGTTGGGGTCCGCGTGGTTCAAAAAAGCCTTTGCAAGCGGATGACTGGAGTCGGCCTCAAGGGCGGCGGCCACGGCGAGCGCCTGCCTCATGTCGATGCCATTGCCAGATTGCGGCGAGTGGCGAATAAAGTTCGTCTCAATGATTTCAGGTTGACCTGCCGTCAAAGTGCCGGTTTTATCGAGCACCACGCTATCGACCTGGGCGAGACCTTCAATCGCATCGCTGCGCATGACCAGGATGCCGAGTCTCGCGAGACGCGACGTGGCCGAGGCGATGGCGACCGGGGTTGCGAGCGACAGCGCGCAAGGGCAGGCAGCCACCAATACCGCGAGCACGGCGTGAAAGGCCTTGGAAGGATCCACCAGCAACCAACCCACGGCGACGAGCGATGTGGCGAGTAATACACGCACCACGAACCATGACGCCATTCGCTCGGCGGCGAGGCCGAGACGCGGGCGCTCGCTTTGCGCGCGTTCAAGCAGTCGTACCAAGGAGTGCAGGGTGGAGTTGCCGGCGTTTTCATTGACCTCCAGGGTGAGGGCGGCACCGCAGTTGATCGAGCCGCCGAGCAGCAGTTCGCCCGCCTCGCGTCTGCGCGGCAGGGATTCACCGGTGATCAAGGACTCATCCACCAGCGCGTAGCCCGTCAACATCGTGCCATCGACGGGAATCAATTGCTGACTGCCAATCGCGAGGCGATCGCCGGGGCGGATTTGCGCAAGCGCCACGCGTTCACTGCCGGTTCCATCCGGCTTCACTCTGCGTACTTCGCTCGGCAGGGCGCGTGCGAGCGCATCGGTCACGTTGGCGGCCTGGTGCCGACCTTTCATTTCAAAGAAACGACCGATGGATAGAAACAGGATAAACATGGCGACCGAGTCGAAATACACCTCGCCGGTGCCACGCAGCATGTTGAAGACACTGGCAAAGTAGGCGAGCAGCAGGGCAAGCGACACGGTCACGTCCATGCCGAGCACCCGTCGGCGTAGATCGGCGAGCCCACCTTTGAGTATCGGTAACCCGGAGTACCACATGACGGGGGTGGCCAAAATGAAGCAGGCGTAGCGCAGGGCATCGGCCATGGCGGGGTCAATGCCATGATAGGCGCCGGTATAGAGCCCGCCTGCATACATCATGACCTGCATCGAACCGAGGGCAGCAAGTCCAATTCGCTTTAGAGCGGCGCGTCGTTCCGTGCGTTGGGCGAGGACGGCGGCTTCGCCGACCAACGGGGTGGGCCGAAAGCCCAGTTCGCCGACGGCAGACAGAATGCGCCCGAGGGTGATTTCTTGGGGATCCCAGGTGACCGAGACACGACTATTGACGACGTTGATATCAGCGCGGTGGATACCCGGCAGCGCATTGAGGGCCTTGTCGATGGCTCTCGCGCAATTGGCGCAGTGAATTCCTTCGGCGTTGAAAACCGCATGACCTTCGCCGCCCGTTTCACTGGTCCAGTGGCCATCCAGCAGCCAGCGATTCGAGCTGGCCGTGCCTGCGGTCATGGCCGCGTGCCCAGATCCACACTGGTGTGCAGCGCCGCGGCCTTGCCACGCAGACGCCACTCTGGGTCATGCGCCACTTCCAGCCACCAAGCCCCTTCGGGCAAAGGAGCGCCTTCGGCGCCATAACGTCCGGTGGCAGGATCCAGCAAGCGCAGCACCCGACTCTGATCCAGTTGGGGCAGCGTCGCGTGGGTCATGGCAAGCCGCAGGCTTGGCGGGGCTGCAGCCGGATCCAACCCGGATACCACGGCCTCGATCTGGCCACCTGAGGTGAAATCAAGACGCACGTGAATGTGCTGATCGCGCGCCGCTTGTGCGCGCTCGAGGTCGGCAGCGAGCGCCGACCCTTCCGAGGCATATTCCGCTGGCAGTTCATGACCATTGCTGGTGAAGGCCAGGTACAGCGTGGCAAACCCTGCCAGCACGGTCGCAAGTGGAATACCGATGACGGCGTACAGTACGGGATTAAAATCTTTGGTCATGCTGTATTCCATCTTTACTGAAGCGGAGCAAAGAAACGGGCTTCCGAGCTTGCCCGTAACGCCGGATTATCGCGGGCCGTGATGTGAAATCGCAGTGCGGCCGAGGTGGGTTGGGCGGGGCCGTTGGCCGAGTCATCCCAAGCATCACGGCGGACCCTCACCGCCGCATTGAAGACCTCGCCCGAGGCCACACGGAACACCGGTGCAGACGGATCGAGACGATACTCTCGCGGATCGAGTTCTGGATCGAGGGCCGCCACCGACACCACAAATTCGCGAGTCGTGGCATCTTTGTTCATGATCTTGAGCAGGTACACGTTTTCAATCTCGCCCGATTCGATGCTGCGATAGAGCGTGTTGCGATCGTGAATGACATCCAAACCCACTGGCTTGCGCAATGCCAGTGCGACCACGAGGCCGATGGTGAGCAGCGCAAGCAGTACCCCGTAGACGATGACGCGAGGACGAAGGATGCGGGTTTGCTTGTGTTCGATGGCATGCTGGGTGTCATAACGGACGAGACCCCGCGGGTAACCGAGCTTGTCCATGACCCCATCGCAGGCATCAATGCAGGCGGCGCAGGCAATGCACTCGTACTGCAGTCCGTTACGGATATCGATGCCCGTGGGGCAGACCTGTACGCATAATGTGCAGTCAATGCAATCGCCAAGACCTTGGGCGCGAGGGTCCACGCCTTTTTGTCGGCCACCTCGAGGCTCACCACGATCGGCATCGTAGGTGATGATCAGCGTATCGCGATCGAACATGGCACTTTGAAAGCGCGCGTAAGGGCACATGTATTTGCAGACCTGCTCGCGCAGAAAGCCGGCATTGCCGTAGGTGGCAAAGCCATAAAACAACACCCAGAACGTCTCCCATGGGCCGAGATTGAGACTCACCAGTTTTTGACCGAGCTCCGTGATAGGAGTGAAAAAGCCGACAAAGGTGAATCCGGTCCACAGTGCAAAGAGCACCCACAGAAATTGTTTGGCGGCCTTGCGAGCAATCTTTTCTTTGCTCCACGGAGCGGCGTCGAGCTTCATCCGTTTGGCACGGTCACCTTCGGTGACTTTTTCCATCCAGATGAAGACCTCGGTCCACACTGTTTGTGGGCAGGCATAGCCGCACCAGAGGCGACCACCGACCGCCGTGAAGAAAAACAGACTGAGCGCGGCAATGACGAGTAGCCAAGCGAGAAAAATGAAGTCCTGCGGCCAGAGGGTGAGGGAGAACAAATGGAATTGGCGCGCCGGCAGATCAAACAGAATGGCTTGACGGTCTCCCCAGGGGATCCACGGCAATCCATAGAAGAGACCGAGCAAAATCCAAGCCGCACTCAGACGCAGTTGGGTGAAGCGACCGTGAACCTCGCGCGGATAGACCTTCTGGTGCGCGGCGTAATAGGAGTCTTCCGCGGTCATGGGCTGCGGTTCCTCAGGCATCCGGAGGCGTAAGCAACCAGGCGGCGAGACCGGCAGCGAGCGCACAACTGCACCAGAAAAAAAGAAATCCAAGGCTGTAGAGAGTCATACGATCAGGAATGATGGCAGTGGGGGTGAGTACCGCGACGAGCGGCGAGGGATCGACGAAGGCGAAGAACACCATGGTGGTGACGCTGGCCGCGAGAAACGAGGCCCACGCCGCCGTGAACACGCGACGCATGCGCTGGGAGAGCTCTGGGTTGGCATTAGTCTCGCTGCGCGACACGGGGTGCTCCCATACTCAAGACGTAGGCGGTCAGCAGCTTGACGCGCAGTTCACCCAGACGCTCACCCTGTGCCGGCATATTATTTTGACGGCCTGCGGCAATGGTCGTGCGAATGGCATCGGCTGAGCCGCCATGCAACCAGATGTTGTCGGTGAGATTGGGTCCGCCCACCATCGGATTACCCTTCCCGTCGGCACCATGACAAACCGCGCAGTACATCGCAAAACTTTGAGCACCGGCTGCGGCATCGCCGAGCGGTGAGTCACGCCCGGAAAGCGACAGCACGTAGGCGACCGAGTCGTCCACACCGGCTTCGCCGAGCACCTCTGCCCACGGCGCCATCACCCCCATGCGACCGTAGAGGATGGAGGCTTGGATGGCTTCGGTTTCGCCACCCCAGAGCCAGTCCGCATCGGTGAGGTTAGGGAACCCAGTCGCGCCGCGACCATCCGAGCCATGACAGGCGGCGCATTCGTTCGCAAAGAGATTGCGGCCGATCGACAGGGCTTGCTCATCGGTCACGAGTTGTTCGGCCGACATTTCGGCAAACCGGCCGAGAATGCGCTGTGCCTGTACTTCCTGTTCGGCTTGCATGGCTTCCCACTGCTGAACCGAGCTCCAACCGAGTGTGCCCTTCACATTGCCGAGAGCGGGGTAGAGCACCACGTAGACCACCGCAAACAGCACGCTCAGTACAAACAGCCATAACCACCAGCGCGGCAGTGGGTTATTGTATTCTTTGAGGTCTCCGTCCCAGACATGACCAGTCGTGTCCTCGGTACGTTGGCTCTCGCCGCGGCGTTTGCGCATCCACACGAGTAGCCACACGGCGGCCAGCGTATTGAGCGCCGTCAGCAAAATGACAAAAACATTCATGCCGGCACTCATGATGGATCCTCCTCGAGAGGCAGCTTGGATGCCTCATCAAATTTTGGTTTGCGCCTGCGGCTGTACGCCCAAACACAGACGGCAATGAACGCCAGCATGGCCAGCAAGGTAGTGATACCGCGCAGGATTCCCAAATCTTCTTCGCTCATGGTCAAGTCCGCTCAGTTCCATTCTTTGGAGGCAATGCCGAGACCCTGCAGGTAGGCGATGAGTGCCTGCATTTCCGTTTTACCTTCGACCTCGGCACTTGCGCCGGCAATCTCTTCATCGGTGTAGGGCGTACCCAGTTTGCGCAGGGCCTGCATTTTCCTGGGGGTGACGCTGGCGTCGACCATCGCCGTATCCAACCAAGGAAAACCCGGCATGTTGGATTCAGGCACCAGATCGCGCGGATTGATCAGATGCAAGCGCTGCCATTCGTCGCTATATTTGCCGCCGACGCGCGCGAGGTCAGGCCCCGTGCGCTTCGAGCCAAACTGGAAGGGGCGGTCGTAGACCGACTCGCCGGCCAAAGAATAGTGACCGTAGCGCTCGACCTCGCCCCGCAGGGGACGGATCATCTGCGAGTGACAGGTATAACAACCCTCTCGAACATAGATATCACGCCCCTCGAGCTGCAGCGCGGAGTAGGGTTTGACTCCGGGGGCGGGCTGGGTCATTTCGCTTGAGACCGTGAGCGGCACGATTTCGACCAAGCCGCCGATGCTGATGACGATCACGATCAGCACGCTCATCAAGCCGATGTTTTTTTCAATGATATCGTGTTTCATTGGACGGGCTCCGATCAGGCGTGTGCCAATTGCGGCTCAGGGATGGCGACCGGTGTGGCCCTGCCTTGCGCGATGGTCTTGGCAACGTTGTACGCCATGATGAACATGCCAAAGAGTACGAGCAGGCCGCCGAGCAAGCGAATCCCATAGTAGGGGTAGGTGGCTTTGAGGGCTTCGACAAAGGTGTAGGTCAGCGTGCCGTCCGCATTGGTGGCGCGCCACATGAGTCCCTGCATCACTCCCGCGATCCACATTGAGACGGTGTAGAGCACGATACCAATCGTCGTGGTCCAGAAATGGATGTCGATCAGACGGGTGCTCCACATGCTGGTCTGGCCGTAGAGGCGGGGGATTAACATATAGAGCGAGCCGACCGACACCATCGCCACCCAGCCGAGGGCGCCCGAGTGCACATGGCCGATAGTCCAGTCCGTGTAATGCGAGAGAGCATTCACGGTTTTGATCGACATCATCGGGCCTTCAAAGGTCGACATACCGTAGAAGGACAACGAGACGATTAAAAATTTGAGGATCGGGTCGGTGCGCAGCTTATGCCAGGCGCCCGACAAGGTCATGATGCCGTTGATCATGCCACCCCAGGAGGGAGCAAGCAGCATCAAGGAAAACACCATGCCGATGCTCTGTGCCCAGTCTGGCAGGGTCGTGTAGTGCAGATGGTGTGGGCCCGCCCACATATAGATAGAGATCAAGGACCAAAAGTGCACGATCGACAAGCGATAAGAGTAGATCGGGCGTCCGGCCTGCTTGGGCACAAAGTAATACATCATGCCGAGGAAGGCGGCGGTCAGGAAAAATCCGACGGCATTGTGCCCATACCACCACTGCACCATGGCATCGACCACACCCGCGTAGGCGGAGTAGCTCTTGGTGAGCGTGACCGGTATCGCCGCACTATTGACGATATGTAGCACCGCCACCGTGATGATGAAGGCGGCAAAAAACCAATTGGCGACATAGATATGCTCGACCTTGCGTTTGACAATCGTGCCGAGAAAGACGATGCCATAGGCGACCCAGATGATCGCGATGAGGATATCGATCGGCCATTCAAGCTCGGCGTATTCTTTGCTTGACGTCCAACCGAGTGGCAATGAAATGGCGGCGAGCACGATCACCAACTGCCAGCCCCAGAAGGTGAAGGCGGCGAGCTTGTCGGAGAAAAGCCGCGTATGGCAGGTTCGCTGCACGATGTAATAGCTCGTGGCGAAGATAGCGCAACCGCCGAAGGCGAAGATCACCGCATTGGTATGCAGCGGGCGCAGCCGGCTGAACGTCAACCAGGGTAGATCGAAATTGAGCGCGGGAAATAGCAGCTGGGCGGCGATCACGACGCCGACCAGCATGCCCACGATTCCCCAAACCACGGTCATCAGCGCAAACTGTCTGACCACCTTGTCGTTGTACGACACGGCCGTGTTGACGGACATGATCTTTCTTACCCCCGTCGCGCGAGGCGCGATCAGCCAACCACCCCAATCAGGTAGGCGAATGTTGGCGGGAGCTCATCGTCGGTTGAATAAGTAGATCACGCAGGCCTGGAGTCGCTCTCGAGTTCGAGCATCATGCGGACCAGTTGGGCAAGAGAATTCGCGCCCATTTTTTCCATGACGCGGGCGCGATGAATTTCGACGGTGCGCTGGCTGACGCCGAGATCACCGGCCATGACCTTGTTCGCCTTGCCCTGAGTCACGAGTACCAAAACCTCTTGCTCTCTGGGTGTGAGCGAGTCAAAGCGTGCACGCAGGGTTTCCCGTTGCGACAGCAGCTGGCGACTTTCGCCATCGGCGGCAAGCGCTCGTTGCACGCGGTCAATCAAATCCTGATCGCGGAAGGGTTTTTGTAAAAAGTCGAATGCGCCATGCTGAATGGCCTCCACGGCCATGGGGATATCGCCATGACCGCTGATGAAAATCACTGGGATGATGGCACCGCGAGCGTTCAATTCCATCTGCAGTTCGAGCCCGCTCATGCCTGGCATGCGCACATCGAGCACGAGGCAACCCGCCTGCTCGGGTTGCCAGACGCTGAGGAACTCCTGGGCCGAGGCATAGACCACGGTCGGTAGGCCCACCGATTTCAAAAGCAACTTGAGTGAGCTGCGCACAGCATCGTCGTCATCGACGACATGGACGGTAGCGGATTTCATGAGGACCCCCCTGTTGTCGTTATCGGCAGGCTGAGCGTGAAACACGCACCCCCAGTGGGGGGGCGCTCATAATTCAGCTTGCCATGATGTGCTTCGGCAATCGTACGGCTGATGGCCAGCCCCAGCCCCGTACCGGTCACCTTGCTGGTGCAAAAAGGTTCAAAGATTTGATGGATCATCGTGTCCGGGACACCCGGGCCCGAGTCGGTGATGATGAAGCGGATCAGCCCGAGCCCTGTGTCGATCTCGGTCGCGAGCTCGATTCGTCTGTCGCTGGGCGTCACGGTATCGAGTGCCTCGATGGCATTGCGCAAGAGGTTGAGCAGCACTTGCTGGATCTGGATGCGATCGAGTTGGACTGACGGCAAGTCATTCGCAAAGCGGGTCGCGACCTTAATTTCACGCAAGCGCAACTCGCTTTGTACAAAGCCGATGACTTCGCGGACGAGGGCATTGAGGTCGCTCGATTCTTTTTGAGTATCCCGATTTTGCACCAAACCGCGCAGCCGCCGGATGATCTCGCCCGCTCGTAGCGCTTGGGAAGCGATTTGTTCCAGCGCCAAACGGATATCGCCATCGGCGTCGATGCGATCAAGCGCAAGCGATTGCGAGAATCTTTGCGCTGCATGGGCGTAGTTGGTGATGGCAGCGAGCGGTTGGTTCAATTCATGGGCGATTCCGGCCGCCATTTCCCCGAGTGTGGCTAGACGGGAAACTTGGGTCATACGCGCCTGCGTAATCTGAGCCTCTTCGAAGGCGCGGCGCGAGTCCGTGATGTCCTCGCCAGAGGAAAAGAAACCAATCAGCCGACCCTCGGGATTGCGCATGGGGATGCAGCGCCAGGCAATGAGGCGACGCTCGCCGCTCGCCGAATGCACCGAGTGTTCAAAGTAACGCTCGGTATCGCTGGCATCGGCTTCAAGCAGACGAAGCTCTTCGAGCAGCAGTGACTGCTGATCTTCGGGGACGGCGACATCCAGCCAGTTACGGCCAAGCAAGTCCATTTCTCGCCGCGAAAGCGTTTCGCAGCCTTTGCGATTGATGAGTTGCACACGATGATCCGCTGACAAGGCGAGCAGTATCACCTGCGCCATTTCCAGGTACATGTTCGCTCGATCACGTTCGCGTCGAATGGCCATCATGGCCTCGCGCCGCAGCGTGATGTCATGCAGCAGGCCGATGAACCGCGGGGGTTCCGAGCCAAAGATTTGGCCTACAGAGAGGAACACTGGGAACACGCTGCCGTCTTTGCGCTCGGCATCGACCTCGCGCCCAATACCGATGATGTGGGGCACCCCAGTGGCCAAGTACCGCGCCATGTAGCGATCATGGGCATCGCGGTCGCGGTGGGTCATCAGCACGCTGACGTTACGACCGATCACCTCTTTGGCCGTGTAGCCAAATAGGCGTTCGCCCGAGCGGTTGAAGCTCTCAATGATGCCGCGCGAATCGATCACGATGACCGCGTCCACCGTGGCATCCAGCAGGGCTTGCAGCTCGAACTGCGAGGCGATGTTTGTCGGGAGGTTGCCGCTCATGCACTGAAATCCTATCACCGCGAATTCGGGTAGGTACTTTCAGCAATGGCCCGTCACCACTATGCGTGCGATTTTTCACCTAAATCATGCAGACACGCCAAGGATGAGCGCTCCCCATGGATGACCGATCGATGATGGATTCCGCTTCGATGGACGCTAGCTTCATGGAGCAGGCTCGACGCCGATTACTGGCTCGGCGGGATGAACTTGCCCAACGCGCCCACCGGACCGAGACAGATTTGCATCGCGAACACGAGCCTTTAGTCGCCGATTTTGCTGATCAGGCTATTCAGCGTAGCAACGAGGATGTGCTGCGTGAAATAGGCGCCTCCGCTCGCGAGCAGTTACGGCAGGTCAATCGAGCGCTGGATCGGATCGAATCGGGCGCTTATCTGCATTGCGCTCGCTGTGGTGCCGTCATCGGCGAGGAGCGGCTTCAAGTCGTACCGGAGGCCGAGCTGTGTGCGGCGTGCGCGATCGGGACACGGCTCTGATCTTAGAAAGCCAACGTGCGTACCGTTCAATCCATCCTGGTGCTCGCTGATCGCTCGACCGAAGCGCAGAGTGCGTTGCGCAAGGCATCCCTGTTGGCACGGCATTTTCGAGCGCAGATCGACCTATTTTCTTGTGATACCGATCATGCTTGGGCGGTGGGCCTTGAGCGGCAATCGCCCGCCGCGCGCAAGGTCTTGGATGACTGTCTGGCTGAAAGCCATCGCTATCTGAATGCCTTGCGCAGTTCGATACCGGCTGCCGATTTGCGTATCAGCACCAGTGCATCCTGCGCGGCGGCCTTGCCTGAAGGGGTCGCGCAACGCGTGCGGGATTGGCGTCCTGACCTCGTCGTCAAAAACCTGGCGGATGGTTTGCCGGAACCTCGGCCGCCGCAGGCTCTCGACATGCAGCTGATTCAAGCCGCCCGGGTACCCATGCTTTGGATACGGGGTCGCGCTTGGCGACCCGTCCCCAAAATCACGGTGGCGCTCGATCTTTTGAGCGAGGATCGTGCCTTGACTCGTAGCGTGCTTGAGACGGCGGAGTGTCTCGCTTTGGGCTGTCACGGGGAACTCACGATCGTGCACTGCCTTGCGCCCGGGTCGCAGCAGACCGTGGCAGGGACCATGGGGCTCTCCGATCGCGCCCAAGCAACCTGTGATTGGCTGGGTTTGTCCCCTGATCGCCTGCAGATCTCGACCGTGAATCCCGTCGCCACCTTCGGCGTGGGTGGCAGCCACTCGGGCATGGATGTCCTCGTGCTCGGGGGAGTGCAGCCCACTGCCTGGGAGCAGGGTCGCCCGACAACCACCGAAGATTTACTGAGTGTGCTTGAGAGCGACGTGCTACTGGTGCCCCGTCATCGCCATGGGGTCATTCACTAGCCTTTGACTTGTCTCACTGCCATGGGGCGATTAGTCTCGCCGGCATGATTAAAGTACCCCCTCGATTTTGGCGCCACCTCGTTCTTATTGGAGCGCTTTTCATTGCGCCCGTCCATGCGACTGAGCCTCGGTTCTCCGAAGCCGATGAGGCGCTGTATCAAGAGCGATTTGCGACCCTGACGGAGTCGTTTCGATTGGGCGTCGGGCTCGAGAGCTACGATCCACTCGAGCCGGTGCCGGGCGTCGCCGAGTTTCAGGCGTTGCCGCAGGCTCGCCCGGAGGAGCTCGCCATCAGTGCCGAGGCGTTGGCCAAGGCCCGGGAGTATGCGGCCGCACAGCGCTCCATCGCGCTGCTCGTCTGGCAGGGTGGCGTGCTGCAAGAGGCCAGCTATTTCGAGGGGAGTGCCGAATCGACCTTTGCGTCGCGATCCCTCGCCAAGCCGATGACGGCGGTGGCCGTGGGGCGGGCGATCGAGCTTGGGGCAATTCAATCATTGGATCAGCCCATCAGTGATTTCATCCACGAGTGGCGGCAGGATGCAGGTCGATCAAAGATTTTGGTTCGGCATCTGCTCGACATGCGCTCGGGGCTGCTGCCGCAGGCAGTGGCCACCACGGCCGAGGATGTGCTCAATCGGGCCTATCTGCATCCACGGCATGAGGAGGTGATTCTGCACGAGTATCCGCTCGTCGATGAGCCGGGCAGCCGTTACGAGTACAACAACGCCACCTCGGAATTGGTCGCGTTGCTGATTGAGCGTGCGACCGGCCGCCGTTACGCCGAGTTCCTGTCCACGGAGATCCTTAAGCCTCTGGGTGCCCGCGGCGGCGAGGTGTGGGTCAATCGCGAGGGGGGTCTTGCTCACTCGGGGTGTTGTTTGATGTTGCCGCCGGAGTCTTGGCTGCGTCTTGGCCTCTTGCTGCTCGATGATGGCATCTGGGAGGGGCAGCGCCTCCTGCCAGTCGGGTACGTTGAGCAAATGCGGCAGGGCACTGCCCAAAATCCGTATTACGGCTTGGGTGTTTATGTCGCAGGCCGCTACACTTCGCGCCGCGGCTTTGCTAATCCCGAGCGCGATCGACCCGCGCTGCGGGTGTGGCATTCGGAACCGTATCTCGCCAACGATGTCTACCTGTTCGACGGCAACGCCAATCAGGTGGTGTACATCGTGCCGTCGGCGCAGTTGGTCATCGTGCGGGTCGGGCGTCCGCCACCGCGGGGCGAGGGCAGGGAATGGGACAACAGCTATTTGCCGAACGTGCTGCTCCAGGGATGGTTGGAGCGCACGCCGCAAGCCGAATTGATTCCGCAATCGCGGGATTGAAGTCATTAAAATCAATTAGATAGAACATTTTATGAAAGTGAATTTTATGGCTTCGCTGCCGCGAAGTCTGCGTTGGGTCATGGCTATTCTCGCGCTCCTGATTCTGCTCGGCCTGACTCGACTTTTTGTCTCGTCGCTCGGCAAGGAGGAGAACGTCAATCCGCCATTGCTCGTCAGCGTGACCGAAGTCGCCCCCGGTGAGATCGGCTCGGTCGTGACTTTCACGGGCGCCATTGCTGCGCGGGATGAGGCGGCACTGAGTGCGGAGGGCGAAGGCGGTCGCGTGTCGGCCCTGTACGCCGAGGTGGGCGATTCGGTTCGTGCGGGGCAATTACTCGCCAAACTCGACACCTCTTTGGCGGCACCCCAGGTCGTTCGCCTTGAGGCGACGCTCGAGGAGGCGCAGGCGAATGCGGCCGTGGCCGCCGCAGATTATCGTCGTGCGCAGGCGGTGGCTGAGATCGGCGCGCTCTCCGCGCAGGAGATCGAGCGGCGTCAGGCCGCGCAAGTGGCCGCCGAGGCGACCGTCAAGGTGGCGGAGGCGCAGTTGAGCGAGGCGCGGGCGCGTCTGGCGCGCACCGAGGTCCGCGCCCCGTTCGATGGCATCGTGCTGACTCGGTCGGCGGAGGTCGGTCAGCTGGCCGCGCCAGGTTCAGGCCCCTTGTTTCGGCTCGGGCGCGCCGATGGTATCGAGATGCGAGGCAATGTGGCCGAGCAGGATTTGCCTCAGCTCGCCGAGGGGATGCAGGCGCGGGTACGGGTCACCGGAGTCGATCAAATCTTTGAAGGCCGGGTCCGGTTGATCGGCGCGGTCATTGATCCACAGACTCGGCTCGGCAGCGTGCGTATTGATCTGCCGCTGCATCGGGATCTGCGTCCGGGGGCGTTTGCGCGCGGCGAGGTCGAAACCACGCGCGAAACCCGCGCGCTGATTCCGCAGACCGCGGTCATGACTGATGACGCCGGCAACTATGTCTATGTGGTCACTGCAGAAGAGCGCGTGCAGCGGCGTGACATCCGGGTCGCGAGCTCGCGGCCCGATGGGGTCGTGATCCACTCCGGTCTCGATGCGGGTGATCGAGTGGTGACACTGGCGGGGCCGTATCTGCGCGAGGGCGAGACGGTGAGGGTGGCAGAGTGAGGAATATGTCCTCATGGGCGATTCGCAACCCCACGTTGCCGCTCGTGCTCTTCATGGTGCTCATGTTCCTCGGGCTCGCGGGATTCATTCGCCTGCCGATCAATCTCAATCCGGATGTGAGCTTCCCGCTGGTCTCGGTGCAGGTGTTCCAGCCGGGTGCCGCGCCCACCGAGATCGAGACCCAGATCACTCAAAAAATTGAAGGGGCGGTGCGCAGCGTCAGCGATGTGCGCAGCATTTCCTCGGTGGCCCGCGAGGGTGCCTCGAGCACCACGGTCGAATTTCAGATCGGCACGCCGGTGGATCGCGCCCTCAATGATGTACGCGATGCCGTGAGCAAGGTACGCACGGACTTGCCCGAGGGTATCGATGAGCCACAGATCAATCGCATCGATGTCGAGGGTGGGGCGATCGCGTATTACGCGGTGAGCACCACGTCGCGCACGCCGGAGCAATTGAGCTGGTATGTCGACAACACCGTTTCCAAGCGATTGTTGTCGTTGCCTGGCGTGGCGCAGGTGTTTCGCGGTGGCGGCGTCAGTCGCGAGATTCGCGTGGAGCTCGACCCGGCGCGTATGCAGGCGCTCGGGATCACGGCAGCCGAGGTTAATCAACAGCTGCGCATCGTGAATCTGGATGCGCCCGGCGGTCGGGCGCAGGTCGGTGGCGGAGAGCAGTCCATTCGTGTGCTCGGCTCGGCCGATACGGCCTTTCAATTGCGCGATGTGCAGTTGCGACTCGCCAACGGCACGAGCGTGCGCTTGCGGGATATCGCCGAAGTCAGCGATTCGGTGGCCGAGCAGCGTTCGATGTCGCGACTCAACGGGCGACCGGGCACGAATTTTGGTGTCTTCAAGGCGCGAGGCGCCTCCGATGTGGCGGTGCAGGAGCGGGTGGAGGCCGAGATCCAGAACCTGCTGCGTGAAGCCCCTGACCTCGAGATCACGCGAGTCTTCACCACCGTCGAGAACACCAAAGCCTCGTACCGATCGGCCATGATGGCGCTGATCGAGGGCTCCGTGCTCGCTGTGCTCGTGGTCTTTCTCTTTCTACGGGATTGGCGAGCGACTGCGGTGTCGGCCGTTGCGATTCCGCTCTCGGCGATTCCGACGTTTGGCTTCATGTACGCCATGGATTTCACGCTCAACACGATGACGCTGCTTGGCTTGTCGCTGGTGGCCGGCGTGCTGGTGGATGATGCGATCGTTGAAATCGAAAATATCGTGCGGCACATGCGCATGGGCAAGAGTGGTTATCAGGCGGCGCTCGAAGCGGCCGATGAAATCGGGCTTGCCGTGGTGGCGACCTCAGCCACGATCATCGCCGTGTTTTTGCCGGTCAGTTTCATGGGCGGCTTTACGGGGCAGTACTTCAAACAATTTGGCTTGACGGTGGCGGCGGCGGTATTTTTCTCGCTGCTGGTCGCGCGCCTGATCACGCCGTTGATGGCAGCGCACTTTTTGAAGCCGCACGATGAGATAAAGGGCGCGGACGGTCCATGGATGCTCTCCTATCTGCAAACGCTGCGCTGGACGCTCGAGCATCGGCGCACCACGTTGCTCGGGGGTGCGGCGTTCTTTGTCATTTCTTTGGGTCTGTTTGTGGTGATCCCCAAGGCTTTCGTGCCGCCCAGTGATTTTGCCAGCGCGCAGATCGACATCGAGTTGCCGCCGGGTGTGCGTATGGAGCAAACGGCTGCGATCTCGGCACGTGTGGCCGAAATCGTTGCGCGCGAGCCCGAGGTCACGGATGTGATCGAGGCCATCGGTGGCAGTGATGTGCGTACCGCTCAGATCTATGTTTCTTTGGTGCCTCGCGCCGAGCGTGATGTCACGCAACGGGAATGGGAGGATCGGGTGCGCCCCAAATTCACCGAGATCGCGGATGCGCGCGTGTCTTTCGGTGGCGAGGATCCGGGCTCGGGTCGGGCCGTGACCCTGTTTTTGACCGGGGATGACCCAGAGTTGCTGCAGCAATCCGCCGAGCGGGCCGTGGCGGCGATGCGTGGCATGTCGGAGTTGCGTGATCCACGTATCGTCGGCGATCTCAGTCGGCCCGAAATTCTGGTGACCCCGCGACTGGATCTGGCGGCGGAGTTGGGTGTGTCGGTGGCGGCGATCAGTCAGACCATTCGGATTGCGACGCTCGGTGATCTGCCGCAGAACGCGGCGAAGTTTTCTTTGTCCGATCGGCAGATCCCGATCCGCGTGAGCTTGCTGGAAAATGCCCGCAGCGATCTGGGTACCCTCGAAAACCTCCCGGTCAGGACCGCCTCCGGCAACACGGTACCGCTCAAGTCGGTGGCCGATATCCGCTTTGGCGAAGGCCCCTCCAGTATCCGTCGTTACAACCAAAGTCGCCGGGTGGGGATCGAGGCCGATCTCAATAATGTCGAGCTCGGCCCGGCGCTGCAGAAAGTGTATGCCTTGCCCGAGATCAGCGAACTGCCGGAAGGCGTGCGCCTCGTGCAGATGGGTCAGGCCGAATTGTTCCAGGAGCTCTTTGAGAACTTCCTGTTTGCGATCATCGCGGGTGTGCTGCTGGTATTTGCGGTGCTGGTGCTGCTCTTTGCGCGGGTGTTTCAGCCACTGACCATCCTGTCGGCCTTGCCGCTATCTGTGGGTGGTGCGGTGATCGCTCTCTTGCTGACGGGAAAGCCGTTTTCTTTGCCCGTCGTGATCGGATTTTTGATGTTGATGGGCATCGTCGGCAAGAATTCCATTTTGCTCGTGGATTTTGCCATCGAAGAAATTCGCAGTGGCAAGAGTCGAGCCGAGGCTTTGATCGAGGCGGGTCATAAACGTGCGCGTCCCATCATCATGACGACGGTGGCGATGGTCGCCGGCATGATCCCGGTGTCACTCAGCATCACGGGTGGCGAGTTTCGGGCGCCGATGGGTATCGCGGTGATCGGCGGTTTGATCACCTCGACCATGCTGACGCTGATCATCGTGCCCGCCTTGTTTTCTTTGGTGGACGATTTCGAGCGTTGGTTGTCGCCGCGGCTGCGTCGCTATCTGACAAGCACCGATGATCCCGGCACCGTGGCGGGTCGTTAAGCGGCGAGCCCGATCACGACCAACAGCGTTCCGCCACCGATGAAGAGCGTCGAGACTGCGCCGAGCGCCAGTGGCTGCCAGCCCTGTGCGATGAGGCGACGAATATCCGTCTCAAGACCCACGGCGCTCAAGGCAAAGGCGAGCAAAACCTGAGCGAGCAGGGCGCTTGCGCTGCGCCAAGCCGGGGCGACCCAGCCCGTGCTCGCGAGCATCACCATCGCCAAAAAACCAAATACGAACCAAGGCATGGGGATCTGGGCTTGGGTGTTGGCGTTGTTATAGCTCGTTCGATTTCGCTCGGCATGTAAATACACACCGAGTCCAATCACGACAGGAGCGAGCAGCAAGACGCGCGCGAGTTTGCTGACGGTGGCGAGCTCGCCGCTCACGTCCCCGCGGGCAAAGCCTGCTGCCACGACCTGTGCGACCTCGTGCACGGAGGCGCCCACCCAGAGTCCGTAGGCGTCACTGGTCAGCGCGAGCGCCGCGCCCATGGCGGGGTAGACAAACATGGCGATCGTGCCAAAGAGCGTGACCGTCGCGAGCGCATAGGCCACCGATTCATCGGAATCTTTGACGACGGTATTGGCGGCAACGATGGCGGAGGCTCCGCAAATGCCTGTACCGGTGGCGATGAGGAGCGAGAGGCCTTGAGGGACTCCGAGCCATCGGCCAAGTTGGACGGTCACGATGACCGTCAGACCCACGGCGGCGATCAGCAGCACAAGCCCAGCCCAGCCAATTCCGAGCAGCTCCGCCAACGTGACTTGCAGCCCAAGCAGCACGATGCCGAGCCGCAGCGGTTGACGTAACGACAGGGCGAGCCCTGGCCGAGCGGATTCAGGCCGACCGAGGGTATTGCGGATCAGCATGCCGAGCAGGACCGCCACCATGAGCGGGCTCAGCTGTCCAAGGCCAGGCAGTCCAAAGGTGCGGGGTAAAAAACTGGCGGCAGTCACCAGCGCGCCGAGCGCGAGCCCGGGCAGGTAGGGGGAGCGGATCATTTGTAGGGGATGTTCGTTGTTTGGACACCACGGGGCGTGAAGTGGCGCACTATACAAAAAAACCTTGCTTTTTATGACGCTGTGCTATGCTCAGTCGCGATCGTTGCCTGTTTGTCTGCATCTCTGGGCGTATTTACGCCGGTCTGCACTGCCGAATCGACACCGATCAGGTGGCTTTGAAAGGAGCCGCTGATGTCGTTTTGGCTTCTGCTATTCCTTTTTTGGCCGGTTATTTAGTTTGTTTGTGAGAGTTATTCCAGAGATGGCAAAAATTTATGTGGGCAATCTGCCCTTTACCGCCGATGAAGATTCTGTTCGTACCCTGTTTTCCCAACACGGCACGGTCGAATCTGTCGCCCTTCCGGTTGATCGCGAGACTGGCCGCAAGCGCGGGTTCGGTTTTGTTGAAATGCCGCAAGAGGACGCTGCTCGTGCCATTCAGGCACTGAATGGCGCCAACATGGGCGGTCGTCCGCTGCGTGTCAACGAAGCCCAAGACCGTCCTCGTGGCGGCGGTGGCGGCGGTGGCGGCGGCGGCTATCGTGGCGGCGGCGGCGGTGGCGGTGGCTATCGCGGCGGTGGCGGCGGTGGCGGCGGCGGTGGTCGCTGGTAAGCGGCCAAGCAAACGCTTCAATGCAGGAAAAGGCCCGCGCGTATGCGGGCCTTTTTCTTTGCGATCGAATTCGATTTCATTGAGGTTAAATTTCCTGACCACGGGTTTCCTTGATGAAGATCAGGCCGAGCACAAAGGCCACACTCATCACGATCACGGGATACCAGAGACCCGCGAGCACGTCGCCAGAGCGCGCGACCAGCCAAGTGGCGGTGAGCGGCATGAAGCCGCCGAACCATGCGCTCGTAAGATGATAGGGGACGGAGAGCGCGGTGTAGCGGATACGGGTGGGAAAGATCTCGGCCAGCCAACCGGCTCCCGGCCCGCAGGTGAGTCCTGCGCCCAAGATCATGAGCAAAATAAGACCCATGATTTTGAAATGGGTTGCGTCGAGATCCGCCAGCGAGCTGAGCGGTGTCACGGCTGATTGTTGTGGATAGCCGGCTTGCGCCAAGCCCGCCGAGAGCGCTGCGGGATCAAACCCGACCCACTCTTCATTACCGATGCGAATACGCAGATCCTCGCCCTGCGGCTCGGCATTGGAGTAAGAGATGCCGCGCTTGGCCAGAAAATCCCGCGCACGCGTCGCGGCATCGATGTCCGCAGGATCTGCGAGCGGGTCAAAGCGTGTGGCAGAGGCGAAGACGGTGACCGGGGCCCGCTCCTGTGCGGCAGCGAGTTCGGGGTTGCCGACAGTCAGCATGGTTTGATAAGCGGGCATGATCACGAGCGCCGTCACCAGCATGCCAGCGAGCATCACGGGCTTGCGACCGATCCGGTCCGAGAGCGCACCGGCACCGACGTATACCGAGATACCGATGAGCAGCGCGCCCACGATCATGGCCGATGCGGTGGCGGTATCGATGAGTAGGGCAGTCTGCAGAAATACCAAAGAATAAAACTGCGCGGTATACCAGCTGAGCGCCATGGCTGCCGCAACGATGATGGCGGCCAGCATGCTACGCCGGTGCTCAGGGCTGAGCAGTGTTTCTTTGATGGGGGATTCCGATAGCTCCCCTTTGCGTTTGATTTCCTCGAATAACGGCGATTCTGCGATGTGTACCCGGATGTAGACCGAGAGCGCCAGCAGCACCACCGACAACAGGAAGGGCAGGCGCCAGCCCCATTCGCGAAAGGCTTCTTCGCCCAAGAGGGTACGGC
Organism: uncultured Acidibacter sp.; assembly: GCA_964533305.1. Classification (GTDB taxonomy): domain Bacteria; phylum Pseudomonadota; class Gammaproteobacteria; order Steroidobacterales; family Steroidobacteraceae; genus UBA964. The sequence goes on along the minus strand of CAZHLL010000024.1, from coordinate 1,910 downwards.
AGAGCACGATCACAAGCAGCGACAGCACAAGACCCATGGTTGCCGTGGTTTGGATCCAGCTTGTGAAAAAGCCACGCCGCTCGGTTTTGCAGTGCTCGGCCACATAGATGGCTGCGCCGCCGAATTCGCCGCCGAGCGCGAGACCTTGAATGAGTCGCAAAGTCACGAGCAGCGCCGGCGCCCACCAGCCAATCGACTCAAACGAGGGCAGCACTCCGACAAGGGCGGTGGAGAGACCCATCAACACAATCGTGATGAGAAAGGTCCGTTTGCGGCCGACGCGATCCCCCAATCGACCAAAGATCAGCGCGCCTAGCGGGCGAACGGCAAAGCCTGCGCCGAAGGTGGCGAGACTCGCGAGCAAGGCCGCGGTTTCGTTGCCTGGCGGAAAAAACAGGGCTCCAAAGAATGTGGCGAGACTGCCATAGAGCAGAAAGTCGTAGTACTCGAAGACGGTGCCTGTGGAGGCGGCGATCACCACCCTCGGCATTGGCGTGGTGGGAATAGTGGCAGGGTGTGAAGTCGACATGATCCCGTGTTCGCAGAGAGGAGAGACATCGAGATTGTAGGCGCAAAAGCCCTGCTTGCGGACGGCGCCGAGTTAGACTGCAGCCGCATGAAAGCCACCCACCGTATTACCCGCGGCTATCTGCCGGGCAAGTTTGGCCAGCTGCACTATCGTTGCTGTGGTGCTGATACCGGCGAGCCGCTGATCTTGTTGCATCAGTCGCCCTTATCTTCAACGCAATTCGAGGCCGTGATGCCGGCGCTCGCCGCCGAGGGCTATGCCGTGCTCGCGATCGACATGCCAGGTTTCGGCATGTCGGATGTGGCAGCGGAAGAGGCCACGCTCGCTGATTTCGCAAGCCTCATCGAATCAGGACTGCATCATCGCGGCTGGGCGAGCGCACACGTGGTCGGCCATCACACGGGTGCCGTGCTCGCTGCGGTCCACGCCGAGCGCGCGCCAGAGCAGTTTAGGAAGTTGATATTGAACGGCTTTCCTTTGCTCAGCGAGGCCGAGCGGCAGCATTTCGCGAGTTTTTATTTTGGTCCGAAGACGCCTCAACCGGATGGCAGTCACTTGCTCATCGCCTGGCAAAATCGACTGCGCTCGACGCCGGGTTGGCAGGACATTGAGCTCATGCATCGCTATACGGTCGAGGCCTTGCACCGCGATGGCAGCAACTGGCGGGCTTTTCCTCTTGTGATCTCGGCAGACCTCGAAGCGGTACTCAAGCGTCTGCCGATCCCGGCGCTGATGTTCACCAATACAGGCGAAGACCTCTACGATTCCACGCGACGGGCTCACGCTCTGCGACCCGATTTCTTTGCTTATGCCGAGCTCGAGGGCGGCTCCCACGATATTGTGGATGAGCAACCGCAGGCCTGGGTGTCGGCGGTGGTGGAGTATTTAAAGGCGGATTGAGCGCAGAGCGCACTCACTGAGCTCGGGTTGCCGGGTCTATAATCGCTCCATGAAAATCGGTATCCCAAAAGAAATCAAACCGGATGAACGTAGGGTGGGGCTTACGCCCGACTCCGTTCGCGAGCTCACACGGGCAGGGCATGAGTTGCTCGTTGAAACAGGGGCGGGGCTCGGCATCGGTGCCACCGATGCGGCCTATGTCGCCGCGGGCGCCAAGATATTGCCGAGTGCCAAACCGGTCTTTGACTCCGCTGACCTCATCGTCAAGGTCAAAGAACCGCAGTTGACCGAGTGCGCCCTCATGCACCCGGGACAGGTGATTTTCACGTACCTGCACCTGGCGGCCGATCGACCTCAGGCCGAGGCTTTGATGCGGGCCAAGGTTCATGCGATCGCCTATGAAACGGTGACGGGTCGCTCCGGCGGTCTGCCGCTGCTTACCCCCATGAGTGAGGTGGCAGGCCGGATGTCGGTGCAGGTG
>CAZHLL010000023.1:0-30737 GCA_964533305.1 uncultured Acidibacter sp. | reverse complement strand
AAAACTTCGGAGGGTTGAATGAAACCAGTTCGTTTCATCGTCGCGGCGATTGTCGCGAGTTCAGGAGTGGCGGTCGCCCAAGAGGGCACCGGCGCGTTACAGGAAATTGTGGTCACGTCACGTAAGGTGGAAGAAAAGCTACAGGACATCCCACTGTCGGTAGCGGCCTTCGGCGCGGCCGAACTTGAGGAGCGCGGCATGGATGACCTCTTCAAGGTCAGCACCTCGACGCCGGGCTTCTCCTTCGAAAAGCTCAATCGCTTCGGCGTTCAGGGTGGCGGCAGCCGTCCCGTGATCCGCGGTCAGTCGAACATCCTCGGCGAAGCCAACGCCTCGATCTTCATCGATGGCCTGTTGTACAGCGATTCGGTGCTCTCACTGCCCTTCGACATCATCGAGCGCGTGGAAGTCATCAAAGGCCCGCAGGCTGCACTCTTCGGTCGCGCGACCTTCGCCGGTGCCATCAACATGATCACCAAGAAGGGCACCAATGATTTCGAGAACACGATTTCGGCCAAGATGGCCGAGTACGGCGACTACGAACTCAACGGCTTGAGCCGCGGACCTTTGGTTGAAGACAAAGTGTTCTACATGGTGCATGCCCGCTACTACGAATCGGGTGGCATGTACAAGAATTCGCTTGACGGTCAGCGCGTGGGTGATGAGCAGTCCGTCAACTTCAACGCCTCGCTCGAATTTCGCCCGACCGAAGATTGGGTGATTCGGCTGAACGCCGGCTATGGCGAGGATGATGACGGTGCCGCAGCTGTGGCACTGCAAGATCGATTCGCCAACAACTGCTTCCTGAACGTGGCGCGTCAGTATTACTGCGGTGAAATCATCACCGGCGAAACCACCGAACAAAACCTCGATCTGTTCGGCGATCGCATCGGTCTCGACAAGGAAGCCACTCGCCTCTCGGCGCAAGTCGAGTACGACGCTGGCAATTGGTCGCTCGCGTGGAACACCGGTTACTTCAATGCCGATTCCACCTACGGCTACGACGTCGACGTCACATCAAACTCAACGGCGCTGGGTGGCAGCTTCAATCGCATCGCGGTCAGCGATCGTACCGAGATTTCCTCGGAGCTCGTGTTCCGCACGGATGAGACGCAGCGCATTCGCGGTCTTGCGGGCGTATACATGTACCAGAGTCGTCGCGATTTCCGTGAGGATCGCCTGAATGGCTCGACGGTCAACGAAGGTGAGCAGCGCATCGATAACACCGCCATCTTTGGCGCCGTCGAAGCCGACCTCACGGATCGTCTGACGGGCCGAGTCGAGCTGCGCTATGCCGAAGACAAGATCGGCAACAACAACCCAGCCGCCCGTCCCACCTTGGCACTGATCGAGAACACGTTCAGCAGCACCTCGCCGCGCGTGTCGCTCGACTACAAGCTCACCGAGGACAACCTTGTCTACGTAGCCGCCGCCAAAGGCAACAAGCCGGGCTTCATCAACTCGAACCCGCTGCTCGATCCGAGCCTGCGATTTGCCGATGAAGAAAGCGCCTGGAACTACGAGGTGGGCACCAAAAATACCTTCCGTGATGGACGCACCGTGCTTAATGCGGCGGTGTACTACATCGACTGGAAGGACCAGCAGCTGACCACGGGCGCCACGCTCTCAAATGGCAACCCGGTCACGGTGGTGGTCAACATCGGTGAAACCGAGGTGACGGGTTTTGAGCTTGAGCTCAGCAACCAGTTCACCGACAACTTCACCGGTGGTTTTGGCTTCTCCTACAACGACGCCGAGATTACCTCGGCCTACGATCAGGAGCAGTGCCAGTTCAACACCCCGGCGAGCGAAGGTCGTGCGGTCGGTTGCACCACCGCACCACCGACCAACCTGACCTTCCTCAACCGTGGTTCACTCGCCGGCAAACAAACGCCGAACTCCCCGAAGAACCAGATCACGGCTTTCGGTCGTTATGACTTTGATGTCAGCGATGCTGTGGATGGTTATTTCCGTGTCGACTACGCCTACACCTCAAAGAAATTCTCGCAGGTGTTCAACTTGGCCCACACGGGTGAGCAGCAACTGGTCAACGTGAAGCTCGGATTCGATACAGCCAACTGGAAGTTCAGCGTGTTCGTCGACAACCTGTTCGATGATCGCACGCCGTCCACGGTCATCCGCTTTGTCGACTTCAAGACCCCGCTGCCAACGGGCACCGTGGTACCAACCACCCCAGCGGACTCTCAGTCGACCCGTACGTCGTCCTTCGTCCGCGGGTTTCAGTATCCGCTCGCCGACAAACGGCAGGTGGGTCTGAACGTCGCGTACAAGTTCTAAAGCGACGCGCCGCAAGGCATAAAAGCCGCGGCGTGCAATCCTCAACGGGTTGCGCGCCGCGGTTTTTTTATTGTTTGATTTAATGGCTTGATTTTATTGGTGCATCAAGCCAAGGGCAGCGTCATACCAAGCCATCTGCCGAGCGCGAGCGCAGGCGTCAGCATCATGCCGGGAGCAAAGGCATCGCCCAAGGTTGCACCACTGCCGAGCACTTCACCCGCCGCATACAGGCCCTCAATAGGCCGCCCGTGCGCATCCGTCACCCGCAGCGCCGCATCTACGACGAGTCCCGTGGATGATGTGGCGGAATGTCCCAGGTGGCAAATCGCATAAAAGGGCGCTTGGCCAATCGATCGCGGTAAATGCTCTCGACCCAAGAAATCTGCTTGCAGCGCAACCGAACGGTTATAACTGGAGACGGTTTCTTTGAGGCCCTGCGGATCGATACCCGCCCGGCGAGCCAACTCTGCCAGCGTCTGCGCCTGCACGAACATCGGGTGCTCAGCAAAATGCTGCAGCAACTTGTCGCGGCTCCAATCGCGAAACCCGAGCGGTGCCTGATCCAGGATCGCTTGATCAAACACGATGTGATAACGCAGATTGGATTGCTCAAGTAACGCCGTAGTGCGCGTATTCACAAGCGGCTCATCCTCGCGGATAAAGCGTCGCCCTTGCTCGTTGACCCAGATCTCCCACGGCAGCCGCCGCTGTGGCCGAGTCTCGAACCGCGCATACACCTTAGCCGGAAAGGCATGCGCCGTCAGCACCGAGCCGGTCCCCGGTCGATGCAACGATTGCCCTCGCAGTTGTGCGCCCACCGCGGGCGCCCACCGCAATGCATCCCCTTGCGAGTGCGGATACGACCCTGCCGCATAAGCGGGCACGCCGCTCAGCCGCTGAAAGAGCTCGGGGTTCATGGCATACCCACCGGTTGTGATGAGCACATGCCGCCCCCGGGCCTCAAAACCCGCGGCGCGAACACCCACGACTCTGCGATCTTGGGTCAACAAACCCTCAACGCGGGTGTTGAGCGCCAACTGCACCCGGCCGCTCGCCAACTCGGGCTCAAGCTCGCGACGTAGTACAGCGAGGATATCCCGCCCCTCGCCCGCACCCCAAAGATATCGCGGCACGGAATAGGCTTTTCGCCCTGGGCTGTCGCCCGTGACCGGATGATCAGGCAACGGCGCGAGCCCGTTGTCGAGCAGCCAGTTCACGGTGGCCGGCGCCTGCTCGGCTGTCAGCCGTACCACATCGGCGTTGGCGCGGCCTCGTGAGAGCGCCATGACGTCTTCGTAATGCTGCTCGGGTGAATCTTTGATGCCCTTGGTACGCTGCAGGTGCGTGCCTGCCGCGCTGACCTGACCATTGGCCAGATGCAAGGTGCCACCAATATCGTTGGCCGCATCGATGAGCAACACGCGTGCCCCACGACGCGAGGCAAAAATGGCCGCCGGCAAGCCCGCTGTGCCTGCGCCCACGATGATGAAATCGTAGAGTGGATCGCGCGCTTGCGAACCCGACCCGAACGCAGCGGCACCCGCGGCACCCAAGGCAGCACCCAAGAAAATTCTTCGCTTCATAAGCCTGCTGCGCGCCTCACTGTGCGGGGCGCGCGCTCCCGGGTATTACTTCTCAGCGCCGTGAATGAACCAGCCACCACTGCCATGCGCCGGCGCGGCGAGCTCGCCAGCCAAAAAGCGGGCGTAGCGCTCTTCTCCGAAACTCGCTGCATCAGGGATCGTCAGCTTGAAAGCCTTGTCGCGATCAAAACCCGCCTCGGCCGCAAGCGCCACGGGATCCTGGTCACGATAGCTCGTGTAGAAGGGCTCGTTATTGTTGGTGGTATCCCAGTTCCAAAAGAAGTTTTCGTAGTCGCTGACCGAAGCGACATCCGGCAACTCCATGTGGATCATCAAGCCGCCGGGCGATAACAAGCGGAGACACTCTTTCATCACCTTGCGGGTGGCTTTGACCGGAATCTCGTGCAAGAAAAAGCTTGAGACGATGAGATCAAAATGTCCGTCGGGGAAATCCGTGTGCTCGGCATTTTGTTGACTGAAGTGCGCAGCGATGCCCTCATGCTCGGCGAGTGCATGCGCATAGCGCAACACAGGCGCGCCACAATCAATGCCGTAGGCCTCAGCCTGCGGGAAGGCGGTCTTGTACGGCAGCAAATTTTTGCCGGTGGTGGTACCGAGATCGAGGATACGCCGGGGTGAGAACCCGGGGCGCGTGCGCTTGATCCAATGGGCGATGGACTCGGCGACCACACCGGGACGCTTGCGATAGGGATGCTGGCCCGTGAACACCTTGCCACCAAAAGCGACCACCGCGCCCTGCGCCACATCATCCACCGTGTGCTCGGTAGCAACCCAACCCGGCGCCAGATGCACATCGAGCACGGTCAAATAACGCGGGATCTCAAGCGACGGATCCAGGCGCAGCGAGCCACCCGCAGGATTGCGCTCAGCAAGATCGCGCGCCAGATCGATCATGGACGGCAATGCACGTTCGACCGCCGACTGCACCGACTGGAAACACATTTCCTGAGCGTTGTAGCGGATGCTGCTGTACACGCGATGGACCGGATCGTCGTCCATGGCAGCTTCGATATCGCGCCAATCTTTGGCCGAGCGACCTTCGGCAGCGAGCCGAGGCGCGACCCGTTCGTCGTATTCTTGTTTGACCTTTGCGCGCAGGTCGATGATGGCGTGCTTGCGCAGCATGCTCACCAAGGATTGGCGCGCACGCTCATCATGGGTGGGCCGATACAATTCGTCGATGTTGGGCACCGCCACGCTTTCAATCTGTGCTGCCATAACCTGCCTTCTCCGTTGTTGAGCGCCAGCCAAAATCCGATCAGGCGGATCCTGATGTTCGTGATACCTCATCCCTGCCTGCGGATGCAATCCGTCTGGGACGCAAGCCTCGTCTCAGTGGCCAACTGCCGGTGACTGAAGCACCTGCCGCCCCGCCTCTGCAATCAATTCATCATCCAGCGGCGCGGCACCCGACACCCCGATGGCGCCGACACAGTCCTCACCCACCAGCAAGGGCAGGGCGCCGCGCAAGGGAGTCGCATCAAGGGCGAGGATGCCCGGCATGTCCTTGAGCAGATCTTCCAAGTTGGCTGACGGCATACGCATCAAAGCGGCCGTCCGCGCCTTGCCGAGCGCGACATCGACCGTGCTCGCGCGCGCATCAAGGCGCTCGAGATGCAGCAAAAACCCACCGTCATCCACGATGGCGATGGTCACCGGCAGCTGCCGCGCCAACGCGGCTTCTCGGCACGCGGTGGCCATGCGCACGACATCCGCATGAGTCAGACACCATTTTTGTCGCATCGTCAGTCCCTACCTGCCAGAGAGCCTGGTCTCGATTGCCATGTCAAACGCCCTCGCCCCACCGCGCCGCGCGCTGCACGGCACCGGTGTAGCCGATGCGCCCATAGGCCAGAATCGCGATGCCCGTGGCGCCACCAATGAAACACACCACCGCGAGACTCGGCCCAATGCCGGTCTCGTAGTTGAACACGTAATCAGACAGAAGACCGACCGCCCCGGAGCCGACGGCAATACCCACCAAACCGGTGAGCAAGGTGTAGACCGCCACCACCTGTCCACGCAACTGATTGGGCGTGACCTGATTGAGCGCCGTGAGCGCGGCGGTAATCGACCAAGTGGCAAACAGCGAGGTCGCCACGTGACCCACGAGCGCCAGCTCCGCCGTCGGCGCGAGACATTTCGCCGTACCGAACACCGCCCAGGCCAGACATTGCAGCATCATGATGAGGATCGGCCCATCTTCACGGCCCCGCTTGGCCAGCCAGGAGAGCGACCAACCCGCCGTGATGGCACTCACCATGCCAAAGGGCACGCCAACGGTCGCGAGCGCTATGGCAATATCTTTGGGCTCCCACTCATGTACCCGCACGAACAGTGTTGGAAACCAGGCAAGCTGGGCATTGACGATCATGACGTTCATGATCGACCCCATCATCACCGCTACCAGCGCAATGCGATTGGTCGAGAGCTCCCGCCACAGCGGCATCAAAGAAATCTTGGAGCCCTGTTCGGCGACGATGCCGCGGCGCTCAGGCTCACGGATGGTGAGCCCCATGAGTACAGCCAATAACAATCCCGGGACACCGATGATGAATAGCACGATTTGCCAATTGCGAAAATCACCCAGCAACTCCGGCGACCAACTGCGTACGGTATCGGCAAAGCCGATGGCAATCCCGCCGAGCAGATAGGCAATACCGATACCGATCGAGCCACCCATGGCAAAAATGCCGTAGGCACGCGGTCTTTTCTTTGGCGGAAAATAATCGGCGATCAAGGAGCCCGAACCCGGAGTGATGGTGGCTTCACCCGCACCCATCACCACACGTGACGCAAACAAACCCCAGAAAGAATTGGCGAAACCGCCCGAGATGGTCGCCATCGACCAGACGAAAGAGCCGCCCCAGATGACCGGCATGCGCTTCCAACGGTCGATCAAAAAACCGACGGGCAAAGTAAAGATGCTGTAGAAAAGCGCAAACGCCAATCCCTGAATAATGCCTATCTGCGTATCCGACAGGTTGAGATCGGCTTTGATGGGCTGCACCAGCAGCCCCAGCACGATGCGATCCACCACACCGCTCGCGTATGAAATCACGAGCAAAGCCACGACGTACCAGGCATACACCGGGTTCGGCCACAGCTTCTCAGTGGTCGTGGAGGACATCAGACTTCGCTGCTATCGGTCGAGTGAAGACGAAACACGCGCTTGAGGTAGGCATCGCGCCAGGCATTGCGCTCAGACTCCATCTCTGTTGAGGGCTGAAATGCCTCGATGGAAGCTCGCGTCACCTTGCCATCACGCTCGAGCAAATGCTCGACCGTATCGAGCCGCTCGCGCATCACACCCACCTCGGTAGTGAGCTCCAGCACAAAAGTCATCAGCTGATCGACCGAAGGATCCTCAAAAAAAGCCGGGCGCTTCCCTTTCGGTGTTCGCGGTAAAACGACTTTGGCGGGATCTGCTTGCATGACCATGTTCCGTTCCCTGTCACCTGCAATAAAAGCCAACCGATATTAGCCGGATGCAATCGAAAAAATCACCCGATCCTTGATAGCATCTGAACTCATTTCGGTTCACGTCCACGGAGCATGCGTTTAATGAAACTTTTTTCGCGTCGTCTGGGTCTGCGCACGCTGCTTACCCTCGCCTTGGTCGTCATCACGCCCTCAGCGTTGGCACAGGCCACTGTCACTCAGGCAAAGCCCGTACCTGTTCTCAAACGCATACAGATGGCGACACTGACTACCCCCGACCTTGCGCAACTGGAACGCGACTATGGGGATTGGATCGACTACCGCGTGCGCGAGCGCGGCACCATCAATGACGATCTCGCTCAAAGCTGGGGCGCGCCGGAGATCGCAGGCCAGCCGTATCTGCTCCTGAGCTCAGATGCATCGCCAGATATATTCATTCGCGCGATTCAATCCAAGTCACCGACGCCGGATTATCGACCACTCACGGACCACGGCTGGAACGCCATCGAAATCATTGTTGAAGATCCGGACAGCCTGCGCCAAAAACTCGAGAGCTCGCCGTTTCGGATCATCGGCGAGCCCGCACCACTCGGCGCTTATCCGACCATCCGCGCTTTTCAGGTGGTAGGTCCGAGCGGCGAAGTCATTTATTTCACCGCCGAAACGGGCGATCGCAGCAAATCGCCGTTGCCCGACCCCAAGGGGGAGATCGGCCGCATTTTCATCATGGTGGTCGCCGGCGGCGATATCGACGCCCTGCTTGATTTCTACAGCAGTCGCTTCACGCTGCAGCGCAACGTCGCACGCCAAATGCGCGTCAGCGTAGTCGCGCGTGCCCAACAGCTCGCCGAGGGCGAGACCATCGGCTTGGCGACCGCCCGCCTTGCCGAGCACGGCAATTTGCTCGAATTCGATGGCTACGATCCCAAGCGCACCGGACCGCGCACCACGCGCAGCGGCGATCTTCCCGCAGGCATTGTCTCGACGAGCTTTGCGGTCAATTCTTTGGACGAGCTTGACCTCGAGTGGATCACACCGCCCGCCCGTTACCCCGGGCTTGCGTACGCGGGCGGTCGCGCCGCGACCGCGCGCGGACCGGCCGGTGAACTCATCGAACTGATCGAGCGCCCCTGACGGCTCAGGGGCGACAGACCACCTCGAAACGCTCGAGTGTCACCGGCATGTCGGCTGACCACTCCTTGCCAAGCGGCTGTAGTACGCGGCCAAAGAAATCGCGGTGCACTTTGCGCCAGGCTTCAAGCGGACGCACCGGCTTGCCTTCGTATTGCGAATCCGCCTCGGTCACGGCATCGAACCGGGTTTGCTTGATGTCCGTGGTTCGAAGCACCCCCTGCGGCTCACCGTCGGCATTGACCACCACCCAGAAAGCGCCCGGAAACCCGCGGCGCGATGGGTCGACCGCCGTCAACCATGGCGTCGTCGCCGTGATGGTCTTTTCGCCCGACATGATAAGACCCGTCAAAGCATCGGTCATCGGCGCCGTATCACCAAAACGCCGCACTCGCACAGCCTGGGTCAAAGGCACATCCAGCGAAGTCGCACATCTCTGCCACAGTTCGCGCGCAGCTTGCGGTAAACGCGCATCCAGACCCGCGCGGATATCCTCAAGCATCAAACGCTCATAGAAATTCTTGGCATCGCCCACCGTCGTTCGATACGTGGCTTCGATCGCGGCGTCATCGAGCGCCTCACTGCAATTGTTGAAGCGATTTTGCAGGGTCAAGCGAAGATACTGCACCCTTGCCGCTTGACGCCCTCCCGCTGCCGCTTCGCGCCAATAACGCTCGGCGAGACAAAGATCCGTGGGCGCATGGGGTCGTCCGCGTACAATAAAAGTGCCGAAAATGTACTGCGCCTGCACATGCCCGAGATCGGCAGCTTGCTGCATTTCTTTGACGGCCGCCTCGTTCTGGCCAAGATAAAATAATACCCGCGCATGCTGGTAACGTACGCGTCCATTACCAGGATCCGCCTGTGAGGCATCACGACATGCCGCGAGCGCAGCAGCCTTGTCCATACTGGACTGCGAAACCCCCTCGGTCACCCGAGCTGGGTCCTCGGGATGCGCAGCGAGACGGTCACATCGCGCAACGAGTGCCGCCACGTCGCTCGCATAGGCTGACTGCATCCACCCAAACGAAACTGAACTCAGGATACAGCCCATGGCTGCGCCCACGACAGCACCTCGAAACCGCCGCCTCTGACCCATCGACATACTTGCACTCCCGTACATTCTTTTCACGCCATGCACTTTGTCACCGCATCCACTTCATCACACCGTCAACACCGCTTCCGGAATCGGGTGTAACGGCTCCGCCCCCTCGGCCGTAATCAACATCAAATCTTCGAGATGCGTCGTGGCACCCAGCCCCGCATCGAGCGCGGGGCAATCCACGCTTAGCACCGTCCCGACTTCGAGCCGAAGATCCTCCGGTACCCGCGGATCCAAGAATGACGCCTGCGGGTGATCCGTGTGGTGTAGCCCCACGCTATGCGGCGTAAAACTCACATTGAGCGTCACACCCTGACGACGCAACAACTCGCGCCCGAGCGGCGGAATCTCCGAAAATCTCAAGCCCGGCTTCAACTGTGGACGCAAGTCCGCCCACGCCTTGGCGATGGCCGTGGTCGCTTGCCGGATTTCCTTGGCGGGCTCGCCAAAGAATACGGTACGACCAAAATCACCGTGATAGTAGCGACAGGTGCTGACGCAATCGATGGAAAACGCCATGCCGTCGCGCAAGGGCTCATCCAGCACTTCGGTGGAGGTGCCATCGATCACCATGTAGGTTCCGGCATTGCCGCGCGCGGCTGCTTCGGCAAAGAATCGCGCTCGCAACAAACGTGTGGACCCGAGTTCGCGCACCGCACGCGCTGCGGCCAGCCCCGCGAGTACGTTCTGTGTCGCGGCCAGTCGGATCAGCTTGATCTCGGTCTCGGTTTTGGCAAGGCGCGCGCGACGCAAGGTGTTCTCGGCGCGCACGATCTCGCGACCGAGGCCCCGCTCGCGCAACACGGGCTCCAAGGCGGGGTCGTCAATACCGATCCGTGCCTGCTCGAGACCGAGCGCACGCAGGGCTCGTCGCAAAGCCCAAGAGGCATCCGCGGATACGGGCTCGGTGGCAGCCATCGAATCGATACGCTGCTGATCACGCGCGGAAATACGGGCGGGATCATGCACCCGCTTCATGCGTGGCGGCGCTGCCGCAGGCTCACCATCGGCGCCGACGGCCCCACCCTCCAAGGGCGCGGTAAACGGAAAGATCAGTCGGTTCGAAAAATCGGACTCCGGCGAATGCGTGTAGTAATACAGAAACTGCCGCATCACCATCGCAAGCGGCCGCGCGGGATCTTTGGCAAAGATCGCTATGCCCGAGTGCTGCCAACCCATGCGATCACTTTGTGGCCAATGATTACTCAGGTAGTACACATTGGCGGGATACGCGGCGACCAGCACATCGATGCCAGCCTGCTCCATGAAAAAGCGTAATCGATCGGCATTCATCAAAGATTCATGCTTGAGGAATGACAAATCGGGTGGCGTCAACGAATCGACCGCGGCCGACGTCGACCCGCCGATCGGGACACTGCCCGTCGCGACACCACCCATCGCGACACCACCCATCGTACCTGCCGTACCCAGCAGCGCCCCTTGCATCCACTCTCTTCGACTGACCATGAAATTCTCCCGTCAAATCATGAGGGGTCAACGCGTCTCGTCTGCCAGCACCGCCTGCACCCAGGCCTCGGGCTCATCAAACGCCATATTGGAGCTCGCCGCCGTCAGCCGTCGATACTGCCAATCCGGCCGAATTTCCTTGACCCGCTCCAGCGTGAAATCGAGTAAATCATCCGGATTGCTCAGCACCGTGGCAGGGACCCGCAACGCCTTCAAAGAATCCGCCATGGTATACCTGAACACGGCATGATGCCCGAACCATTCCTGCTCGCCTGCCAAAAAGAGCGACAATACCGACCAGTGCAGACTCTCGGCGCTACCCGAGACCCGATTGGACAAAGCGAGCCATCGCTCAGCGAGATGCGAACCATCTCGCTTCAATGTTTGATCCCAATGAGGCGCCGCCAGCCTGGCGTCGGCCTCGCTCGCGGTGTAGATCGGCAAACCGTGCAGCACCAATCGACGCACGGCATCCGGTTGCACTCGGGCAATTTCCACGGCCAGGGTGGCGCCGGTGTGATGTCCAACGAGCACGACCGACCCGAGCTCGAGGCTGCGCATGGCTTCAAAGAGGGCGGCGCCATAGTCAGCAATGCCGGGCGCCTGAGCAGGCTTGGCCGATAGCCCATAACCCGGTGTATCAAAGGCGATGGATTCAATCCCATTCTTCGCCAACTCGGCCTGCGCACGTGCGTAATACACGTGCGACCAGGGTACTTGATGCAGCAATACGTACACGGGCGAGCCGCCCTTTCTTTGCGCGGGCTTTACCCTTTGATAGTGAATTTGCCCGAGTGTGGAATCGGCATACCCTCGGCGCACAACCGCATCCGTGGTCGGCACTTCGCCTAGCGCGAGATTCATCGGTCGATCACCGGCTCCCGCCGCAGAGGCAGGATCCGCCAACAACCAAAGCCCGGCGAAGCATAGAAGCATCAAGCGCATCACGCGGCACCTCCAAGCGGCAATCTTTGACCCAGCACCCGACCGAAACTGAGCGCCGGCGTGATCATCATGCCGCCCACGAACGACTTGCCCTGAGTTTGCCCTGCGCCCAGCAGTTCACCTGCGGCGTACAAATTCTGAATCGGTTCCCCGTTGGGCTTGATCACGCGCAACGAACCATCAACCGCCAAGCCCACGGTCGAGGTAGTCGAATGCCCCTGATGACGAATCGCGTAAAAAGGAGGCTTGGCAATCGGCAGCGGCTTGTGCTCGCGCCCCCAGGCATCCACGCCCGAACTCACGCCCTGGTTGTACTCGCGAATGGTTTTCACCAGACCCGCCGGGTCGATGCCGCTCGCTGCGGCAAGCGCCTCGATACTGTCCGCCTGCTGAAACCAGCTATGCACACCAAAAGTCTCGCGCATCTGCTCGCGTGTCCAGCCACCCACGCCCGGTGGGGAACTGGCAAAGATGTGCTCATCAAAGATAATCCAATAACGCAGATCGGGCTGCTTCAAGAGCGCATGTTCACGCTTGTCAAAACTCGGCTCATCTTCGCGAATAAAGCGTTCGCCGCGCACGTTGACAAACACCTCCCAGGGCTGCCGGCGCTCAGGCACCACGGTAAAGCGCCCCAAAAATTTTCCGGGGAAGCCACTGTCGGTGAGGATCGATCCGAAATTGCAAAGATAATTCTCGCGCCCGCGTAGATAACCTCCCACCGAGACGCCAAGCTCGATACCCGCACCCATGGAGTACGGATAGGCGGTGTCGGCGTAATCCCGATAACCGCTCAAGCGCTCAAACATCTCCGTGTTCGAAGCATAGCCCCCGCAGGTCAGCAGCACGTGTCGCCCGCGAACAATGCGCTCGCGATCAGACGAGCGGATACGCACCCCTTCAACTCGGCCCGCATCATCGGTCAACAAGGCCGTGACTGGTGTCTCGAGCAACAGATCCACCTTGCGCTCGGTGACGAGCGGATCAAAATCCCGTCGCAGCGTGGCCAGGATCGTGCGCCCACCCTCAGCCCCCCAATAATAGCGACGCTCCGAATACGGCTCGTGACCAAGCCCCAAAATCGGATGCTCTTCGAGCGGACGAAATCCCCGATCCATCAACCAATCAAACGTGGTCGCGGCCTCATCGACCGCCAGCCGCGTGAGCAAAGGATCCGCCGTGCCTCGGCTGATGCGCATCACATCGTCGTAATGCATATCGGGTGTATCGACGATGCCCTGGCTGCGCTGTAATCGAGTGCCGGCGGCACTCATCTGCCCCGTCGATAAATGCAGCGTGCCACCGATTTGCGGGGCGGCGTCGAGCAAAATCACTCGAGCTCCGCGCGCGGCGGCAAAGATGGCCGCAGGCAACCCCGCTGTACCCGCACCGACAATGACAAGGTCATACACGGTATGGGCGAGATCGAGATCCCCCGCACGCAACCAAGATGGTAAAGCCAGCGCCGCAGCCCCCGCTGCCGCGCCCGTCATAAAGCGACGGCGCCCCAAAGAATGTTGCATCCCAACCCCCGTTTGACTGGTCAACGTCTTGAGTCTAAGTCATCATCTTGAAAGGATGAATATAAAACTTGCGAACCGATGTGCGCTCATCACGGGCAGCAGCTCAGGGATCGGTGCGGCCGTGGCGTTGGCGTTTGCGGAACAAGGCGCTGATATCGCACTGAATTGTCCGACCGATCGCGAACAGTCGGCCGCTGAGGCGGTGGCCGAACAGATCAGAACACTCGGTCGGCGTGCGGTCGTGATCACGGCCGATGTGGCGGAGGCCGCGCAAGCGGCGCAGCTCGTGCAGTCCGCCACGGGGGAGCTGGGCCGTATCGATATCCTCGTGAACAACGCCGGCATCGCAGCGGCCGCCCCGGTGCACGAACTCGAGGTCGACACCTGGGATCGCGTGCTCGGCGTACATTTGCGCGGCACCTTTCTCGTGACGCGCAGCGTGCTGCCGCAGATGTATGCGAGAGGTTACGGGCGCATCATCAATACGGCATCACAACTCGCCTACAAAGGAGCGGCGGGATTTTCTGCCTACACCGCTGCCAAGGGTGGCATCCTCTCGTTCACGCGCTCTTTGGCGCTCGAACTAGGCGCACGCGACATCACCGTCAACTGCGTGGCGCCCGGTGCAACGCACACACCGATGCTGGCGGATGTACCGAGCGAAACTCTGGAGGCGATTCGTGCCTCGATCCCGCTCGGTAGACTGGCCGAAGTCGGCGATATCGCACCCAGCTACGTGTTTCTCGCGAGCGATGATGGCCGGCATTATCAAGGCCAATGCATCAGCCCGAACGGGGGTGACGTTTTTCTTTGATCGCGACCATAGCAACGGCATGGTACAACCAAAGCCAGCCTCAGTCTCCGGATCTGCTTGCAAACCGATCTGCTCGCAACACGGCGTTCGCCCTGATCGAGTCAAAGAAAAGATCGAAATCATTGAAGTGCAGCATGCCGCCCGGCAAGGGCACCACGGCATAACCCTCCGCAGGAGGCGAATCGACCAACAGCACGCCATCCCTGCAATCGGCACCCAGCACCGCGGGCACCGTCGCGGGCAGTTGCGCACCCGACAAACCCGCCGGCAGAGACCCCGGATTGTCGGCTGCACTCACCGTCGACCTTGCCAAAGAAAAACTCAACGGGTTGACGCACATCAGCGGCGCCTCTGGCGGCACACCAAAACGCTGCGCATTACGCGCTTGCGCAGCGGCTCGATAATCAGCGGGGTCGCCCGCGCGATCAAAGGTATTCCAGCCGAGCAAGCAGCCGGTTGAATCGGGCTCCGCACACACGGCGATACCGTATTGCTGCTGCATGACCTGTTCGCTGAAGGCGATGCCAATGGCGTACATCGCCACGAGCCGCTTGCGATAAGGATGCTCCGGCGGGTAATCGCGCAGCCATCGCTCAAGGTGTGACGAGCCTTGGCTATGCCCCACCAGCATGATGGGCCGGCCTTGGTTTTCGACCCGCATGTAATGTTCGAACGCCTGCTTCACATCCTGCCAGGCGAATTCATAGGCCTCGACCGGCCTGAGCTCCGGTGGCGCGTACACGGCCGCCGCCGATGCCTGGCGGTAGCGGGGAGCAAATACGCGACAGCAGGCATTGAAGATGGCGGCTTGCCGCGCGATAACAGACTCATCCGTCCAGCGATTGACAGCCTCATCTTCCAGCGGCTGATTCCAATACTCGATGCCACGATACGTGGTTGGGTGGATATAGAACACATCGACTGCGGCGACAGCCTGCCGGTCCCCGAACCGATCGCCTTGCGGAACCAGATTCGCTGCATCCTGTTGCGCCGGATGCGCTGCCCAGAAGTGCAAATCGCGGTAATCGGGTGCCGTCGCATGGGGTAGCTCACCAAAGGGCTGAGCAGGCAAACGCACGGTCAAGTCGCGCTCTTGTGCCCAAGACACCGTGGACAGCAAGGCGATGAACCCGACGATCGCTCTAACCCGCATGCCCCGTTTTATCTCTCTCATGAGGCCGGAGCATACCCAAAGACCCAAACCCGGGCATAATTGGCTACGAAATTCCCGGGTCATCAAGCTACGCCCGATCATGTCACCGGTTTCGCAACACCCATCGGAGAGCCCACCATGCGTTTGCACCATCGTATTCGCCGTCGTCTCATCTCGCTGTTTTCTTCCGTTCTCATCGCCCTGACCGCCGCCATGGCAGCCCCCGTGGTCAGTGCAGATGAGGTCCCAGCCGTCGGCTCATCGGCCCCCGAGTTTCGACTGCAAGATCAAACCGGCGCATGGCGCGAGCTGCAGGATTATCGTGGCAAGTGGGTCGTGCTCTATTTTTACCCCAAAGATAACACCCCGGGCTGCACCACCCAGGCCTGTGAATTACGCGATGATATCTTTGCCTTCCGCCGCGCCAATGCCGTCATCTTGGGCGTCAGCGTCGATGCCGTCGACTCCAAAGCCAATTTCGCTGACGAACACAGTCTGCCGTTCTCGGTGCTGTCCGATACCGACACCCGTGTTTCCAAAGCCTACGGCGCACTCACGAGCTATCCCCAATTCAAGCTCTTCAATATTTCGCGGCGCGATACTTTTATCATTGATCCTCAGGGTCGGATCGCAAAACACTACCGCGATGTGAAGCCAGAGGGTCACTCGCAGATGGTGTTGGCGGAACTCAATCGCCTGCAGAGCGGCGCTGGCGCCAGCGGTTGACCGCGTGGGTGGCCACGGCCACCGCCGCAGCGAGCGCGAATGCCGAAAGCCCCCAGCCCTCACCCACGAGAGCCAGCACCAAACAAAAGCTGGCCACTGACCACATACCAAAGGTCATACCCTTCAAAAAATGAATGGCGGCCATGGGCCCGAGCTGGGCGTGGTTAAAACTGGCGACGATGATGCCCACAGACGGGAAGAGTGAGGCGTAGCCACTTACGGCAGCGCCACCCACCCGACCGAGCTCGCTCGAGATCAGCGTCACCAGCACCCCCGCCAGCATTCGGGCCGGGAGCTCAAGCGGGTGAGTGCGACTGAAGACCACCGGCGCTGACCCAGGCATCCAACGAGGCGCCGTCGCGAGCGCCAACACGGCCAGCCCCAAGGCCGTGGGCCAGCCCATTTCGGCATACTGCTGCCAGCCACCGATCAGCATCACGGCGAGAAGCCAACCTGCCAAACTGACCCCGAGCGAGCGCAACCAGCTGCCATGTAGTGCCGCTCGCGCATACATCACGAAAAACACCATGGCGGGCAGCACACCCGCCAGCGCCGCGACCGCCGCCTGCGCGAGAAAGCTTCCGCCCTGTTCAAGGGTCAATACCCAAAGAATGGGTCCTACAACGATGGGAAAGCTGCCGAGCCAACCCGCCACCGATTGTCCAAAGCGCCGACCGACCAAGGTCACCGTGGCAATCAACACGGGTACCAACGTGAGTTTCCAGATCAGGGTTTCCACCAATTCATCCTGTCGATAGTTTGTTTGGCACCAAAATCTGGCAGGCGATTTGCGCCCTGCACTGTTTGTGCTCAGCGTTCTGCACCAAAATCACAAAAACGCCACGAAGCTGTGCTCAAGGTTTGCTTTTTTTCTTGGCACAAGTTTTGCTCATAGCTAATCGACCCTAACAACCCTTACGCCATTGGGAGAGCTCCATGCCCCGCGTTGATGCCCGTCTGTCCAAGTCCCATCCAAAAATGTCTGCTCAAAAAATTCTGGCGGTCTCGGCTCTGGCCGCGACTTCGTTCCTGTTGCTGCCCAAGGCGCACGCCGAAGAATCGGCAGTATCCGCCAACGTGGGGCTGTTTTCCGATTATCGTTTTCGCGGCCACACCCAAACCGGGGAGGATCTCGCCGTACAGGGGGGCTTTGACTTTGCAGCGGACAACGGATTCTACGCGGGTAACTGGAACTCCAGCATCAGCTGGCTGGGTGCCGGCGCGGGCGTTGAGAGCGATTTCTATGTCGGGTATGCCACCGAAATTGGCGGCATCGGCGTCGATGTCGGCAACGTGTTCTACTACTACCCGGGCGCCAGCGTCGCCAACACCAACGAGCTTTATCTGGGTCTCTCGTATGGCCCATTCACCTTCAAGACCTCCTACTCCACCACCGACTACTTCGGGGTCGATAACAGTGACGGCAACCTCTACTACAATTTTGCCGGCTCATTTCCCTTGAGCGACTCGCTGACTCTGGATGCCGCCGTGGGCTATCACGCCAATCTGGATTCAGCCGAGGGTTACGATTACTCGATCGGGCTGTCTTATGACCTCGGCGGGGGCTTTTCATTGGGTGCCACCTTTGTCATGACCGAAGACGATTACCAGAGCTTTGGTCCGGACAAGAATGGCGGGTTTGTCTCGATTTCGAAATCGTTCTGATCCCGCTCGCAAGCGACCAAACTCGGGTCGCGACGCACATCGATCATCCCGCGGCGAGGTTCTCGTCGCGGGATTTTTTTGTACCCTCTGGCGATCGGTTGCCTCATGATTCGCGGCATGACCGACACCCCCAACTGCTGGCAATGCCGCCATTTCAAGGTATCTTGGGATCCTGCTTTCCCCTACGCCTGTGAAGTCATGGGGTTCAAGAGTCAGATTTTGCCGTGCATTGAGGTCATGAGGGCGGACGGTCATCATTGTCGAGCTTTTGAGCCCAAACCCACCGATTCCCAAACGAGGAGCTCCCGGGGATGAGTAATAACGTCAAGGCCATTGGGTCCAGCATCATCAATTTAAGTGAGAACGCCATTCTCTTGGTCATTGGCATCGCGACCGTTTACGCCGCGGGCATCGAGGTGCTGCGACTACTTGAGACACGAACAGTTGCCTTGGGCGATCTTTTCCTGCTCTTCATCTACGCGGAAGTGCTGGGTATGGTGGGGGCTTTCTACAAAAGCCATCGCATCCCGGTCACACTGCCCATCATTATTGCGATCACCGCCCTTTGTCGCATGATCATCCTGCAGAGCAAAGATATTGATCCAATCAACATTCTCTATGAAGCGGGCGGCATCATGATTCTTGCGATTGCTGCCCTCGTTATCAGCTACAAGGACAAACTCAGCCTGGAGAAACTCAAACTTCGCGGCGAAGATTGACAAGCCTGTAGGCTGGCACACGGACAAAGAGCTCGCCCGCCATTAGCCTGCGGGCATGAATGCTGTAAATGGCTTCGATCGGTTTGCTGTCGCACCGCGTAGTCTCGCGGTCGTCTTGCTTGGCCTGTTGGCCGCGTGTGGCGATACCGACAGCACAACCTCCACCACCAGCACTGGCCTGCTGGATATCGCGGTAACCGATGCGCCCATAGACGAGGCGGCAGAAGTGCTGATCGTCTTTGATGGCATTGAGCTCAAGCCACTGGGTGCAGACCCCGTGGTCATCGATCTTGAACCGGCGCAGCGACTCAATCTGCTCCAGTACCGCGACGGCGAGACGTTCAACCTGCTCAATCAGGCCAGAGTGCAGGCGCAGCAGTATGAATGGCTGCGCTTGCGCATCCGCACGCAGCAGAATCTGCAAGATGGGTCGTACATCCGCTTGCGCGACGGGCGGCAGTTTCCGCTCTTCATTCCGAGCGGCGCCGAGAGCGGACTCAAACTCATTCGCAGCTTCACGGTGGCGCAAGGCGGCGTGACCCGACTGTTGATCGATTTCGATCTGCGAAAATCGTTGGTGCGCCCGCCCGGCCTCGCTCCCAATTGGATCTTGAAGCCCGCACTCCGACTCGTGGATCGCTTGCAGACGGGCCGTTTGGAGCGCACGGAAGATCTGTCGGCACTCGCGTTGAATTTCGGACTCTCGCGCGCAGACTGCGATGCGGGTCTGTACCTATTTGCGGGACGCGATCAGACACCCGACGATATGGACGGAGACCCCGCGGACGGCACCGACCCCGTGGTGTATCTGCCGCTCGATCCTACGCGCGAACGCGACACGGTTGAATATCAGATCCATTTTCTCGAGACGGGCGATTACACCTTGGCCCTGACTTGCGACTTTGGATTGGACGCGGATCCCTCCGTCAGCGAGGACGGTCAGCGCTTCATCACGCGAAATGTGACCGTGATCGCCGGTAGCTGACCCGTTTCCCGAAAAGTTTGACCCGCGCACGTCCAGGGCGGAAGCTTGGGCCATGCCCGCTTTCAGGAAGCCCGCCATGCATACGAGTGCAACGACGAAGCTCAGCTTGACTTTATTCTTTGTACTGACGCCACTCGCACTCGATGTCGCCGCGGCTGAGGCAACGCCTGTTGCTGAGGTGCGTGTCGATTTTAATACCCAAGGCATCACCGCATCCGAGGCGCGTGGCTTAGCCCATGTCGCGAGCGGACGAACCGTGACCATCGAAGACCCGGTCAGGATCGCCTCCATTTCCAAACTTGTCTTGGCTTTGGGGGTGATGCGGCTAGTCGAGCAAGGCCAGCTTCAACTCGATCAAGATGTGTCGGACTATCTGGGCTGGTCTTTGCGTCATCCCGAATATCCGGACACGCCGATTACTTTGGAACTCTTGTTGTCGCATCGCTCGGGTCTTACTGACGACGCTGGATATGTCGCGGATCCCCACACTCGCCTACGAGAGCAACTCGGCAGACCAAAAGCCTGGAATATGACGCAGGCCCCGGGTCTTTATTTCCGCTACACGAACCTCAACTTTCCGGTGATTGCCGCCATCATGGAGCGCGTCACGGGCGAACGGTTTGATCGCCTGATGCAGCGGCTTATCTTCGAACCGCTTGCGATTGATGCCTGCTTCAATTGGGATACCTGTAGCGATGCAGCCATTGCGCGCGCCGTCACGGTGTATCGCGCCAATGGCGAAGTGGGCGTTGACGATCTGCAAGGTCGGCGGCCCGCTTGCCCCGTCTTCGCCGCCAGCGATGGCAGTTGTGATCTCGACCTCTGGCAGGCGGGTGAGAACGGGGGCCTCTTTTCACCTCAGGGCGGCCTTCGGATTTCATTGGCCAATCTCGCCAAAATTGGTCGCCTGCTACTCAATCAGGGCGAGCTGGATGGCCAACGTTTGCTGCAAGCTTCTTCGATTGAGGAAATCTTTGACCCTCGTTGGGTATTTGATGGCCAGAACGGACTGACCTATGAATCCGATGTCAGTGACCCGGGGGGTGCATTCTTTTGCCGCTATGGGTTAGCGACGCAAACGCTCGCCACGGACGATTCGCGCTGCGCTGATGAGCCATTTGGCGACGGCCGGCCGCGAGCGGGCCACGGCGGTGATGCCTACGGCCTCGTATCCGGCCTGTGGATGGATCGTGAGGCCGGCACCGGTGTGGCCTATTTCATCACGGGCGCCGATTTGTCGCAGAAAGGCGAAAACTCAGCATTTTATGCGACTGAGGAGCGTCTTTTGCGATCAGCGATACCTGCTCCCGACCTGCCGTAGCGCTTTGCGACCTGTCCCACTAGACCGCTAGAATCCCCGGCAAGTCATACGTCGTCCGCTCGGTGCGGACAAACATCGCGCGTCAAGCGGAAGGGGGTCTTTCATGCGAAACGTTTCATTGATCCTCGGGTCGATCGTGCTTGCCCTGGCAACCACCTCGGTTGCGGCACAAATGAGCGCCGAAGAGCGCAAAAAACTACGCGATAAAGAAGTGGTGGGATATTTGAAGGGTCAGCGCAAAGGCGATGACACCAACAAGGTCTGTGTTTACGACGTATTCGGCAAAGAGCAGACCATGATGCAGGACAAATCACTGCCCTGCCCGAGGCAGCTGAAGTTTCCGCCGAACAAATAGTTTCGGGTTCATATTTTTTACAGCAAGGAACAGAACAATGATTTTATTGACGGGGATCACGGGGAATATCGGCGGCGCGACCGCAAGAGCGCTGCTCGCCAAAGGCGTCAAATTTCGCGCGCTCACACGCGATCTCGACAAGGCTGCTGCCTGGGCAGCACAGGGGGTCGAACTCATCAAAGGCGACCTGGACGATGCAGCCTCGGTCAAAGCGGCACTCGCGGGAATCGATCGAGCCGTCCTCGTCATGCCGAATGGCGAGCAACAAGAGCGCATTGAATGTGCGTTTGTGAAAACAGCGCAGGAAGCGGGCCTCGAGTGGATCATCAAGCTGTCCTCGCCCGAGGCGGTACGCGGCACGACCAGCCCCATTCCGCTCGCGCATATCGCTGCGGAAGACGCCATCATGGCATCCGGCATGAAGTGGACGTTTATCCGCCCGAGCTTTTACATGCAGAACTTTCGTGGCTCGGCCAAGGGCGCCAAAGCCACCGGCAAACTCTCGATGCCCATGGGCGAGGGCACCATTGCAGTCACCGATGCCAATGATGCGGGGCTCTTTGTTGCTCATGTGTTGACCGACCCCGACTCCTCGCGTCACCACAGTCAGTGCTACGACATCACGGGCCCGGACCCTGTGCTCACCTTCCACGATGTGGCACGTCTCATCGGCGAGGTCATTGGCCAGCCCGTCACCTATGAAAACTGCGATCCGAAGGCTTTTCAGGAAGCCATTCGTCCTTTTCATCGCAACCAGTGGCACTCGGATGCCGTGGCTCGGCTCTTTGCCGAAATCGCGGACGGACGCACTCCCGGCCATAAAACCGATACTTTTCAAAAGATTATGGGTCAGCCGGGTCGCTCACTGAAGGAGTATCTCTCCAGTTTGGGATAAGACTTTTGATCAAGTCTTTGAACGACGATCCGACTTGCACTCTCTTTCGTCATAAGATTATGCTGACTAGGCATCGACCTGTCTGATCCCCAAAGATCGGAAGGGTCGGTATCACGGGGTCACAGACATATCCTTTGGGTCACGGGAGAAAAACAATGAGCGGAAGTCTCAAATCCGTCCCGCTTCGTGCGGTCAGCCTTGCGGTTATCACAGCCATTGGCGCCACCAGCGCGCTGGGTCAAAGCACAGCTCCGCAAAGGGGTGCCGACGCGCTGCAGGAAATCGTCGTCACGGCTCGTAAACGCGAAGAAGCCTTGCAGGATGTGCCGCTCACGGTGACGGCTGTCGGCGCCGTCAAAATCGAAGAGCTGGGCATCAAAGACTCTCGCGAACTCGCGCTGTTCGTGCCGGGCTTCTCCAATGTTGCCTCTTTTGGTCGTAACTCGTCCGAACGCCCGACCATTCGTGGCCAGTCCAATATTTTGGGCTCACCCAACGCTTCGTACTTTGTGGATGGCGTCTACATTTCGGGCAGCGCCACCAACACCGAAACCGCCAACCTCGAGCGCATCGAGGTCATCAAAGGACCACAGGCTGCGCTGTATGGCCGCGCTACCTTCGCCGGTGCCATCAACTACGTCACCAAGCAGCCTTCCGACACTTTTGAAGGCAAAGTCACCGCCACCTTGGGTGAGTTCTCGCAACGCGATGTCACCGCCTACATCAGCGGGCCCATTGGCGATACGGTCAGCTATTTCCTAGCGGGAACCCACACGGAAATTGGCGGCTTCTACGACAATCCGCTCGACCCTCGCGACAACCTCGGTGCCGAACAAACCGATGGTCTGACAGCTAAATTGCGCTGGACGCCCAACGACGCGACCGAGATCACGGCGCTAGTCACCTATGCCGAAGATAATGATGGCCCTCCCGCCCTCGGCTTCCAGGGCCGTGAGTTCAACAATTGCCAACTCTTCAGTGCCACCCTGCGCCCGCGCTCACGCGGCTACTACTGCGGCGAGGTGATCCCGATCGAGCAACTCACCATTAGCCAGTTGACCAATCAGATGCCGAACCCGGGCACACGTCGCGAGCGCACCCGTGCCGCGCTCACGGGCTCGTTCGAGTTTGGCGACGGCTATGAGCTGGTCTCCACCAGTGCGTACAGCCAGGAAGACTACGAAGTTCAGATCGACGTCACGTATGCCGGGTACGTTCCCGGCCGTCTCTCACCGGCACTCGTGCCAGTAGCTGCCTCAGCCTTGGCCGCTCAATTCTCAACTGATGGAGCTTTCCAGCGGATCAATGGCGAGCAACGTGACGATTTCTCGCAGGAACTTCGACTGAGTTCGCCGGTGGATCGGGCGTTCCGTTGGACAGTCGGCGGTTACTACTTCACCTCCAACGACGATTTCATTCGAGACGACAAGGTCTACACCAACGGAGGGTTGATCGTACCAAACGGCGCTGCCGCGCTGACCTTTCGCGACATAGAAAACAAAGCCCTCTTCGGTGGCATTGAGTATGACCTCAACGAAAAGTGGACGGTCACCGCCGAAGCTCGTCGCGCAGAGGAGTCAATTGAACAACTCGGGAACCGGTTCCCGGCGCCTCCGCCGTTCGTCCCCCCAACTGCTGCGGCCAATGGCACCCGCGTGGCCACCGAACCACTCAGCGCCACATTCAAGAGCACGACGCCGCGTTTCACGGTGCGTTACAAAGCAAACCCGGATCTCACGCTCTTCGCCAACTATGCGGAGGGCACCAAGCCGGGTGGCTTTAACAGCAGCGCCGTGATTCCGCTGCTGCGCGCCGAGGGGCGCTCCATCGAGGTTCTTGAAGAAGAGTCGGAGGTGATCGAAATTGGCGCCAAGTTCAAGCTCGGTGCGCGTGTCTCGGGATCCATCACGGCGTACGACATCAAGCTGCTGAACCAACAGCTAACTCAAAATATCATCGGTGTGATCGGTGGTGCAGCCGTAGCGAACTCATTTATCGAGAACTCGGGCGAAACCAGCTCGAAAGGTGTGGAGGTCGAGTTGACGGCGCGCATCGGCGATGGTTTCGATGTGGGTATTGGCGGCGCATTGATCGATGCCACTTTTGATGCTTATCTCAACGTCGATCAAGCCAACCTGTACAGCACTCGACCCAACTCGGCCTTTTCAGTGGTAACGGCCACCAACCCAGGCGGTTGCGGCACGCTCGGTGCCTCGGCGGCCGCGAATGCCGCCGCCTGTAGTGCGCTGCGAGCAAGAGACAACCTCGAGTTCGGCAACGTCGCTGGTCAACGTACGCCCCGCTCGCCGGAGTGGAACGGGTACATCACGACCCGCTACTCGCGCCCCCTGACTGAAGCCATTTCTTTGGTCATTGGCGCGGACCTCACGGCTGAGGGCTCGAAGTTCGCTCAGGTGCACAATCTGATCGAAACGGGTGATCGGATGTATCTCAACGCGCGTATTGGCTTCGAGTCGGACAACTGGAATGTCACGCTCTGGGGCCGAAACATCAACGACGATGACACGCCGCTCGACATCCTCCGTTACATCGATGGGCGTGGTATTCCGTCTTACTTTGGTGGCTTCGCCACACGTGCTTTTGCGATCTCGTTGCCGAAGCCACGGCAATTTGGTTTGACCGCATCCTACAAGTTCTAAAATAAACTTGTCTTTGAGTTGACTTGGCAGCCCCCTCGTCGTCGATCATCGGCGACGAGGGGGCCTCACTCAGACGGCAACCGCCGCATCTGATCCTGAATGAAATCCGCACGTCGTCGGACGTAAGCCGACGGATTCGCCGCTTGCATTTTTGTCGGGCTCGGTAATACCGCAGCCAATAGCGCAGACTCACGCCGAGTGAGTTTTTCTACGTCCTTACCAAAGAATTGACGGGATGCCGCCTGAACCCCGTACACGTTCTTGCCGAATTGGGCGATGTTCAAATACACCTCGAGGATACGCTCCTTCGGCCAAAGCACTTCGATCAGAAGCGTGAACCAGACTTCGAGACCCTTGCGAAACCAGCTACGACTGCGCCATAGAAAAAGATTCTTCGCTGTCTGCTGACTGATGGTGCTCGCGCCTCGCAAACGCCCGCCTCTGGCGTTCGATTCCATGGCCTTGCGAATGGCCTCGACATCCAAACCCGAGTGCTCGAAAAATCGCTGATCCTCGGCGGCGATCACAGCGCGACGCGCATGGCGCGACATCCGCTCGCGGGGCACCCAGTCGTACTGGTTGCGGTAATCGAAATCGCCGCTGGCCCATGCGGTCACGGTTGCGCCCAGCATGAAGGCGGACGTGGGTAATGGCACCCAGCGGAACAATAAAACCAACAGCAACGAGACGGCGATGAAGCCGCCGATCAACCACGCAATCGCGCGAACGACCCTACGCCATGCCTTGTTAAGCCGACCCATTGCAGGACGCCTCGTCACGATTCGGTGACATCGCTAAATGATGTGGTGGCTAGACTAGCGTTTCGGCATATGAAGACAAGAGTCTTAGTCGAGCGCGATCAACTCCAATTAAAACAAGTAGCCTGAGTATCGCTTCGCAGTGACAAGATAGGCCGCTCGGTCACGGTTCTACCGTGTTTTTCCATACCTCTGCTATATTGACCAAAAAAAGGGGGGTCTGGGATGCTTGTCACACCCGGCAACGGAATCATGTTCCTGGCGAGCATGACGTTTTTGGCAATCGGCGTGGTCGGCTGGTTCTCGTTTCCCAAACGGGATCTCTCCGCCAAACTGTGGATGTTGGCGTTTGTCATCGCAGGCTTTGCGCCCCTACTGGGAGCCGTGTTGGCCGGCCCGGGGAACGCTTGGGCATTCGTGGCGAGCACTTGCCTCTTCGCATTGTCTTTTTTTGTTTTCGGTCTCTCCTTGAAGGCGCTGCACGATCCCCGCCTGCAAATCAAAGAATATGCGTTGATCGCGGTCGTGGCGGTATTGGCTTATGCACTGGTGCTGGGTTACGGAGTGGCCACTGCAACAGAGGCAACTCAAATCATCCTGTTTGCCTTGGGCAACAGCGTCGCCGCTGCATGGGCTACACAGCAAGCACTGCAACTCAGCCACAGACAACCTTCCATCTTTGCCGGTCACCTCACTATTATTTTTGGTGCTCAGACCGTCATTTTGTTTTTACGTATTCCACAAGTGATGCGAGGAGACGAACGTCGGCTATGGGAGTCTGGCGCGGCCAACGAATTCATCCTGATGACTCTTTGCTTGCTCGGGATCATCAAAGCCATTTCCTATTTTTCATTGAGATTTGAGGAAATTCGTCAAAAATTAGCCGCGGAATCCGATGTTATTCGCCATCAGGCAGCGGAACTTGCGCGAAAAAACGCTGAAATTGCCTCGGCCATGCATGTTGTACCCGTGGCGTGCGTGGTCACTCACCCTTCACTTGAAATTCTGTATCTGAACGCGGAGGCCCGCCGTATTTTTGGTGAACAAACGTCATCAAAGACCAAGCTTTCGGACTGGACTTTGGGCTTTCAAGGGCAAAGCGAGCTCACGGTGTCCGCCGCACGATACCTTTTCATCCGCACCGCGGACTCGCCTGTCACCCAAGCCATGTCGGTCGAAGTCAAAGGATTGGACGGCGAATCGTCGGTCGCGCAATGGGTGTTCTCGTTCAAACCCATCACATGCACGCAGAGCATCATTGAATCCATTTGGAATCACATGCCACGCATTGATAATCGAACCTGGTTGGTCTGCGATGCCAGTGGAATCGTCGTGAGTGCTCAATCGGCCTGGGGAGAGGTGCTTGGGCCCTACGCGGTGTTCCAAGCCCCAGAGCTCAGGTTCGGCGGTATCCAGCAGCCTCATGCCGCCCAAGGCCTGGATCTTTGGGCCTCGCTGCAAAAACTGGGCGGCGACGATCCGCAACTCCGGCGAGCACAGGCCGCGCACAAACAAGGCAAGGCAACCTCGCTGCTCGTGCGCGATCCGGGCGGAGGTCGGCTATCGTGTGGGCTGTCGCCGCTGCGCTGCGAATCCAGCAACGGGGATCTTTGGCTGGTGGAAGCGATCTGGAAGCCAACACCGTCCACACCCCGTGCGAGCAGACAGCAAGGCGCTGCGCAGACGGCGGCTGCTATTCTAAGCGCTCGAGTGACAAGGGGTGACCATGACAGCGATCTTGCGGGGCTTCGTTTCGATCGATGAGGGCCAGGCGCACTACCGGCGTCGAACGATAACGCCATCGGCTGAGGCCGCCTCAGGGGCGTCCCCTTTGCCCCTGTGGATGATCCACGCTTCCCCGAGCAGCAGTCTCGAATTGACTGGACTCATGCGTGCGCTCAGCTCGCGCGATTGCATTGCTCCCGACACGCTCGGTAATGGCGACTCGGCACCCGCCAAGCCCGCCGTACCTGACATGCCTTACTACGCCGATGCCAGTTTTCGGGTCATGGATGCGCTCGGGATCGAGCAAGTGGATCTCTATGGCAGCCACACGGGTGCTCATATCGCCGTCGAGATGGCAATCGCGCAACCGGCTCGGGTACGGCGCGTGATCCTTGATGGCATTGGCATGTTCAGCGCCGAAACCAAGGCCGAATATCTCGCCCGCTACGCGCCCGCCATCACACCCGATGAATTCGGTAGTCAATTTCTTTGGGCATTGCAATTCGTGCGTGATCAGGGGTGGTTCTTCCCCTATTTCAAACGCGACACGGCCCATCTGCGTAATGTGGATCCTGCGCCGGCAGAAAGTTTACACGCCACAGTGGTCGAGGTACTGAAGGCCATCAAAACCTATCATCATGCCTATCGCGCGGCCTTTGCCCACCCCGACCGTGAGCGCTTACCCAAGGTCACCGCACCGACGCTCGTGATGGCGGACGACGTCGACCCCCTGCGTGTTGGCGTGAGCGAGGCGGCAGCACTCCTGCCGCATGCTCAATCCGCCATCATCGAGAATTCCATGGCTGCTGACGGACTGGCACGCAAAGCCAAGCGGATCATGGAATTCCTTGATCGCAACGATTCGTGATCAAGGTCCCGGTTCTCATCGTCGGTGGAGGGCCTGTCGGGCTCACGCTGGGCATTGATCTCGCGCACCGGGGTCAATCGGCGTTACTCGTTGAAGAGCGAACGGAACCCAGTGCTCACCCCAAAGCGACACTGTTGGGTGCTCGCTCGATGGAGTACTTCAGACGCTGGGGTCTGGATGGGCCTATCTTTGAAGCGGCGGTCCCCAACGAACACCCTTACTACATCATTTTCACGACTCGGCTAGCCGGTCATGAACTGCATCGTTTCCGCTCTCCGTCCATCAACGAAGGGCGCTACCGCGATCCGGTCGCGCTCTTGCGACACCGTGAGCTGCAATGGTCACCGTACTCCAAAACGCAAATCGGACAGCAAGCGCTCGAGCCTGTACTTCGTGGTCACGCCGAAACTCTGACCCCGCTCCAGATGCGTCACGGTTGGCGATGCGAGGATTTCGTACAACAGGCCGATCATGTCTCGGCGACGCTCACCGAAATTGCAACGGGTCGACGCGAGACCGTGCAGGCGCAGTACGTGATCGCTTGCGATGGTGGTAATGGTCAGATTCGACGCACGCTCGGAATCAAACGCAATGGTCGCGGTCGTATGCGCTCGAATGTCAGCTTCTTTTTTCGCAGTCGTGAATTCCTTGAGACGCACGGACTGGGTCTCGCCAATTTGTACTTCGTGTTCAGCCCGGGCAGCTTCGGGGTGTTTACTGCCATCGACGGCAAGGAGCTTTGGAACTACCAGTATTACTTTTTGGACCCCACCCGAAGTACGACCGAGCCCGACGCCGCCGATATTCTGCATCGCGCCATGGGCAAACCCTTCGAGTTCGAGTTGCTGCAAACCATGCATTGGCATCATCACCAGTCCGTCGCACGCGAATGGCGCAAGGACCGGGTCTTCCTCGCGGGGGATGCTGCGCATTTATTTGCACCCACAGGCGGGGTGGGTATGAACACCGGCATCGGCGATGCCTGTGATCTTGGCTGGAAGCTTGATGCCGTGCTGCGTGGCTGGGGCGGAGATTCTTTGCTTGATTCCTATGAGCGTGAGCGCAAGCCCATTGCCATTCGCAACAGCCTCATCTCTGCCACCAACTCCGACAAGATCGACATGGTGATGGATGAGACCCCGGAGGGTATCTCGGACGACTCGAGCGCAGCCATGACCGCTCGCGAGCACCTCGCGCGCAAAATCAAATGGCTAGCGCGACAATTCAATAGCGCCGGCACGCATCTCGGCTATCGCTATGTGGATTCGCCGATCATCGCGCCTGACGGCATGCCCGAGCCACCGGATGATCCCGCACAAGTGATTCCGAGCACTTGGCCTGGCAGTCGGACTCCACACGCATGGCTCGCCGACGGTCGATCCACGCTCGATTTATTTGGCGATGGATTTGTGTTGCTGAGGCTAGGCACCTCCCAGGCGGGAGATCAGGAACTCATCGACGCAGCGCATGAGGCCCGGGTACCGCTCCGCTGCATCGATCTCGACGATCCCGACGTGGCCACGCTGTACGAGCGCCGACTCGTCCTGGTCCGCCCGGACGGTCATGTGGCCTGGCGTGGCGATACCGCGCCTGCCGAACCGTTAAAACTTATTGACCTGATACGAGGGGCGTAGATACCGAGGCGCTTGCCTCGGTATCGATCAAGGCGCGGATCTGTGCGTAAAACGCCTCGCGTGCCGCGGGCTCTGGCCCCAAGGTGGCTCTCGACCAATTGGAATTGCTGGCAATCACCAATTGCCGCGCCGGATCAATGAAAATTCCTTGACCAAAGATACCTTGTGCCGCCACCGAGCCATCATCATAGGTCCACCACTGGAAGCCGTAGCCTCGTCCGGGGTTGCCGATATCCTTTTGTTTTCGTGTGGCCTGTATAAACCAATCCTCCGGTACGATTTGCGTATCGCCTGCTCGCCCATTGGCGAGAACGAATAAACCGAAGCGCGCAAAATCACGCGTGCTCGCCTGCAGACAGCAACCGGCGATCTCGTGGCCCGACTTGCCTTGTAGCCACGTCGCCGTCGACTCCATACCGGCGGGCTGCCACACACGCTCTTGCAGGTAGTCGGCCAAAGATTTTTCGGTGGCCTCGGTGACCAATACACCGATCAGGTTGGTTTCGCCCGTGTTGTAGTGCCATACCTCACCGGGGGGATGAGCGCGCGGCAACTTGCGCATATAACTGACGGTGGCATCCATACTGGGGTCGGGCTTGGCATTGTTGAAGCGGGCAACGTCGGCGTTCGGGTCTTCGTAATCTTCGTTCCACTCGACGCCTGAGCTCATGGTCAACAGTTGTCGTATCGTGACCTCGTCATAGGCCGAGCCGCGCAGATCCGGAATGTACTCGCTCACCTTGTCGTCAAGGCTACGAATGTAGCCATCTTGAAGAGCGGCGCCCACCAAGGTCGAAGTAAACGATTTGGCGACGGAAAAACTGGTCCAGCGTCCGCCGGCATCAAAATCAAGTCCGTAGCGTTCAAACCGAATTTTGCCATCCTGCAAAATCACAAGTCCCGCCGTGCGCTGGGTTTGCATATAGTCATCGATGCCGGGAATCTCCA